>NZ_JMCB01000014.1 GCF_000737315.1 Hyalangium minutum | reverse complement strand
GTACGGGGTGGGGAAGGGCGTGGGAGTGGGTAGGGCGGGTAGGGGTAGGGCGGTCCGTAGGGTGGGTAGGGCGGGCAGGGAGCGGTACCGAAGGGCGGGTTGGGGCAGGGCGAGGACGGGCGGGAAGGCACGGCGGAGCACCTCGTAGGCACGCGCTGGGTTGGAACGGCTCTGGGGGAGTGGGAGTGGGGGCGGCGAAGAGAGCCGGTGCCGGCGGGAGTCCGCGCCGGGCCGGCTGCCCTGAGGTGAAACGTGGGGGGGAGGCGGGCATGAGTTCGGTGTGCACGCTTCTGGTGGCAGGGCTCATGCTGGGGGGACCGGCGGTATGGGCCGCAGCCCCGGAAGTGAAGGGTCAGAAGCAGGATCCGGAGAAGCTGGCGCCGTTCGGGCTGTTGCTCGACGCGGGCGTCCCGGATGGAGCGGGGTTGTCCGCGGCGTTCCGGCCCAACAAGGCCGTGAGGCTGCATGTGGGCGCCACGCACAATGGTCTGCGGTTGGGGGGCCGGGCTGGCATCACGTTGCTTCCGAAGCCGGGCACGTACACGCCGTCGGTGACCTTCGAGCTGGGGCATGCCCTCGCCGGAGACGTGGACCGGCTGGCGCGCAGGATGGCGGACACCTCGCTGCCGCCGCTGCAGTCCATGGAGCGCGTGGGGTACTCCTACGCGAGCACCCACCTGGGGTTCGAGTTCGGTGACCCCTCGGGCTTCATGTTCTTCGTGCGCGCGGGTGTGAGCTGGGTGGAGCTCGACGTGCCCAACGTGGAGTCGCTCGACGAGGCCTTCCGCGCGCGCCTGGGCGAGTCCGGTGCCCAGGGCGGACGCTTTCTCTACATGATGCCGTCCGCCAAGCTGGGGCTGGTTCTCTACTTCGGTTGAGCGGCACCCACGGCGTCGAAGAACGCCAGCATCTGTGCCTCGCCCCAGAAGCGCGGCGCGTGCACCCGGCCCGAGACGAAGCCCACGTGGCCGCCGTACTCGGTCAGCACGATGCTCAGGTTCGCATTGTCCGCGGCGCTGGGCGGGATGACGGGATCCTCCAACATCGGATCATCCTTGGCGCTCAGCAGCAGCGTGGGCCGCTGGATGGCGTGGAGCCGAGGCCCCGACGAGGCCTCCGCGTAGTAGTGGCCTGCGTCCCGGAAGCCGTGCAGCGGCGCCGTCACCGAGTCATCGAACGCGCGGATGCTGCGAGCGGACTCCATCGCCTTGCGATCGAACGCGTCGGGGAAGCGCCGGAGCTTCTCGCGCGCCTTCTGCTTGAGCGTGCGCAGGAAGCGCTCTCGGTAGAGCAACTGGAAGGGGCCTTTCCCATCGAGCTTGCGGCAGCAGGCGTCCAGGTCATACGGCGCGCTCATGGCGGCGGCGGCCTTCACCGGCGCGTCCGCTCCGGTCTCCTCCAGCAGGCGGCAGAGCACATTGGCGCCCAGCGAGAAGCCCACCGCGTACAGCGGGCCGGTGAGCCGGGACTTCAGGTGGTTCATCACCGCGAGGGCATCGCCGATCTCTCCCGAGTGGTACGAGCGCGCCAGGCGGTTCGGCTCGCCGCTGCACGAGCGGAAGTTGAGTGCCGTGGCGCCCCAGCCTCTCTCCGCCGCGCCTCGGAGGATGGCAGTGACGTAGCCGGCCTGCGAGGAGCCCTCCAGCCCGTGGAGCGCCAGGACGTGAGGGGCTCCGGACGCACCGTCGAAGGTGTCCAGATCGACGAAGTCACCATCGGGCAGCTCGAGCCGCTCGCGCCGCAGTGGCGGCAGGCGCGTGGGGCGGGCCAACGCCGCGAAGATGGTCTGCGCGTTGGGCGAGCCCAGGCCCGCGGCGGGGACAAAGGAGTCGGTCGGTTGAAAGCGCACGGCCCCGCGATAACCCCCGCGCCCGGCTGAGACAAGGCCCTGTCAGGTGGGAAGTTCAGCGGCCTGCCAGCGGGCTCACGGTTTCGTGCCGCGAGCCTGGCGCATGGAGGCGCAGCCCGTCTGGCGCGTGGCCTCGGCCTCGGCGCTCAGGCCGAAGAGGGCCAGGTACTTTTGGACGCGCTCCTCCAGCGTGGGCGCCTCGATGAGCTTGCAGACCTCGTCCGGCTCGTAGCTCCGGCACACCTGGGGCCTCCGGTCATACACCGAGCACAGGTTCTCCGGCGTGAGGTGCGGGCAGCGCATCCCCAGGGGCTTGTCCAGCGCGGCGATGTCCGGCGCCACGCAGCAGGCGCCACAGCGGGTGCACTCCATGAGGGCTCTTTCTAACGCGGCTCGATCTTCTTGATTTCCCCGCCGTTCGTCACCGTCAGGGCGACCTGCTGGCCCTTCTTCCAGACGAGGTACTCCTGCTCCGTCTTGGGCTCGAGCTTCGTCTTCTCCTCGCCCTTGTCGTACGCGACGTGGATGACGTACTGCTCCGCGCGCTTGAGCCGGTCCGCCGGGCCCGCCACCAGCTCCGGCCAGCGCGGCGGCTCGCCGTCCCGCCCCGACAGCTCGCGCTTGGCCAGCTCCTTCCACAGGTACGTGTCGTAGCTGCACTTCTGCGAGTACACGGGCTCGTTCCGGTAGCGCGTCTCCGTGTGGCAGTCCTCGTAGGACTCGCTGCAGTACTTCGGCACGTCCTCGCAGATCTCCTCCTTGAAGCCGTTGCCCTTGTTGCGCGTGCGGCACTTCTCCTCGGTTCCGCACTGCGTCTTGCGCGTCTTGTTCTCGCACACCCGCTGCGTGCCGTCCGCCACCTTCCGCGTGGTGCGCTGCCGCGACACGCAGCTCCGGATGTTCTGCACACCCGCCACCTCGCCCGAGCCGTTCACCGGCATTCGCGGGGACTCGAGGCGCAGCTCGTCCTGCCAGCCCTCCTCCGTCACCGGCGTGAAGCGCTCCTGCGCGATGGAGCGCTTCCACTCGGTGCCGGTGATCTCTCCCGTGGTGTCGTGCGGAATCGCCGACCAGATGGAGTAAAGAATGGTTCCGCCGCAGCAGAAGAACATGCCGCCGAAGAGGCCCAGGGCGATCTTCCCCCAGCTTCGCTTCTTCGGAGGCGGTGCCTGCGGCCGAGGCGGCGGTAGGCCTGGATCCTCCTCCTCCTGGAGCGCCTTGGAGTCATCCGTGCGCTCGGCCTTGCAGTTCTTGCAGATGGGCTGGTCGCCTCGGTTCGAGGCACCGCAGTAGGCGCAGAACCAGTCCGCGCCCGCGTTGGCCATCTCCAGCGCTCTCTCGTCCGTCACGCTCTCGCCGAGCGACCTGCCCGTGGCCGCATCCTCCCCGGCGAACTGGAACTCGGACTCCTTGCCCGTCAGCTCGCGCGGGTTGTTGCACGTGGGGCACTTCTTGTGCCGGGCAGGGATGTTCTTCGTGTCGCACGAGGTGCAGTTCCACGTGCCCTCGATGATCCGGATGCGCTTGGCCATGGCCCCATCCTACCTCCTGCGGGCCTCAGACCCAGAGGGCTCGGGGAATGGGCGTGAGCTCGGGGGAGGGAAGGCCCGGCCGCAGTGGCCGGATCATCGGCAGCGAGCCGTCCCGGAGCTCCCGCGTTCCCCCCGTCACCTTTGCCACCAGCGGGGCCGTCGCGGGCTCCTCCCACAGCACCACCTTCGAGAGGCCTGCTCGGTGTGCCACCCGCCGGGCCGTCCCGAGCAGCGCCGCCGCCTGCTCGGCCGTCCGCGCGTCGAGCATCAGCACCATCAATGTGCCGGTGCGGCCCATCATGTACCAGAGCGCGGTGGAGTCTCCGGCGATGGCGCCGTTGGCCTCGGGACGCGGGCGGGGCATCAGCTCCGCGTAGATGCGCTCGCGCTCGATGTGCCAGTCCACTTGCTCGGCGGTGGGCCAGTAGAAGAAGGGAGCGTCGGGCCGGCGCATCCGGGCGAGCGTGGCGCCCACGTCCGTGTCCTGGAGCAGCCGGTCTACGAGCGCGGAGGGCTCGCCCGGCTCGGGGCTGAAGCGCCAGTCCCAGGCGGGTGTCTCCCGATAGCCCGAGCGCTGGTAGAGCGGAGCGCCCACGTCCGAGAACAGGATGGCGCTGTGGACGCGCGGCGAGGCCCGTTCGAGCTCCGCGGCCAGCAGGTCCATCAGCTTCGTGGCGTAGCCGCGCCCGCGCAGCCGCTCCTCGGTGAAGACGCTGGCGATGGCGTAGCTGTCCCCGGCGGAGAGCGTCCCGTCCGGAGCGCGGAGGAAGCTGTCCGTCCGGTACGTCTCGCACGAGGCGAGCACCTCGCCCGGCGCCTCGCACAGCAGCCACATCTTCAGCTCGGCGCGGGACCAGGCGTGGGTGCGGAGCCGGTTCTCGCGCTGGAGGTAGCCCTCGCGGGTGAGCGGAGAGCCCCACGCGGAGTAGGTGACGGCATCCCGAGAGACTTGTTCTTCAGCGTTGGCGAGGACGAGGCGCATGGCTCACAGCCGGGTGGTGTAGGGGAAGCGGAAGTGGAGCATGAGGTAGGCCTGCCCCACGTGGAAGATGGACTCGCGCAGGGGCTTCGTCTCGCTGAAGGTGTTGAGCCGCTGGGGGACATAGAGCGCCGAGTCCCACCCGATGCTGATCAGGAAGCTCTTGCTGAGCTGGAACTCCAGATCCGCTCCGAGCTGGAGCCCCGGCCGCAGGAAGTGGGTGGTGCCGAGGGTGTCCAGGTCCGAGTAGATGTACGCGTAGGTCAGCAGCAGCCCCGCGTCGACTGAGAAGCGCACGGGGCTGGAGCTGAGCGGCAAGCCGATGCCCAGCGGCTTCCACGTGGCCCCGTACATGCCCGTGTTCCGGTACTTCGGTGAGATGATCAGCGAGTCCGGGATGAGGGCGAGCACGGCGGGAGAGAAGCGGATCTCCCCCGACTTGAGGGCCTGGCTCCGGTACTTGCGCGGGATGAGGGCCTGGTTCTTGCGCAGCCACTCCTTGTCGAGCACCGCCTCCACATTGAGCTTCAGCCCGGTATGAATCGGCTGGTCGTCGAACACCGGTCCGAAGAAGAAGAAGGCCGCAGGGCCAATGCCCACGTCCACTGGGGCTGTCACGGTTCGTTGGGCCGACGCGACACCGGGCAGCAGCAGCCAGCACAGCAGGGCCAGGGGGACGAGCTTCATGGGCAGGAGCCTCCGGAGGTACTTCGGGAGCGGTTTCATAGCGTAGAAGGGTCGAGCCGCCGCTGTCGCTGGTGGTATGCAACGGCCAAGCCCGCCGGGAATCCGATGGGCACACTCTCACCCCATCTCGCCAGAACCTATGTTGACCGCCTTTATCGTCGCGACGTCGCTCCAAGCCCAGACTCCTCCTCCCCCGCCGCCGCCTCCGGCCGCCGAGGCCACCACCGAGCGCGCCGCCGCCGCCGCTGAGAAGGCCGCTGCCGCCGCCGAGAAGGCTGCGGACGCCAGCGCTCGCATGGCCACCGCCGTGGAGAAGCTGACCGAGGCCTTGGGGAAAACCCCTGCTGCGGCGCCCGAGGCCGCCGCTGAGAAGAAGGAGGAGGCTCCCAAGGAGGACCTGTGGAAGGGGAGCGTGGGACTGGGGCTCATCGCGCTCTCGGGGAATTCCTCGACGCTGACCTTCAACGGTCTGGCCTCGGCCGAGCGCAAGTCGGAGGGGTGGATCTACGGCGTGAAGGCGCAGGCCGTGTACGGCCGCAGCCGGCTCCCGGCCACGGAGACGGAGGCGGAGCGCACCGAGGTGGTGGCCCTGGGCGCCAACGCGGACATCCGCGTGGATCGGCGCTTCACCCCGGTCATCAGTGGCTACGTGCTGGCCGGTGCACTGACGGACCACGTGAAGAGCGTGGAGGTGCGAGGCACCGGCGAGGCCGGAGCGGGCATCTCCTGGTGGGACGAGAAGAGCGCGGATGGGAAGTTCACCTCGCTGCGCACGGACCTGGCGTTCCGCTACTTCCGTGAGACGCGCTTCCAGTACTACCCGACGCGGCTGGACCTGGAGGACGTGGACCTCGGCGGCCCGCGCGTGGGCGTGTCGTTCAGCTACGGCCTGTCCAAGGACACCGTGTTCACGGAGGAGGCTGAGGCCATCCCCAACGTGCTGGGGGAGTCCCGCCTGTTGGTGAACAGCACCTCGAAGCTCACGGTGGGGCTGACGGACAGCCTCTCGGTGGGCACCAGCTTCGTGCTCCAGTACGACAGCTCGCCGCCGTCGGGGAAGGTCTCCACGGACACGGCCCTCGCGGCCAACGTCCAGGTGTCCTTCTAAGCCTCCGTCACAGGCGTTCGCGGGCCTGCTCCAAGGTGTATTCCCTGTAGGTGGGGTAGGTGGGGCCCGTCTTCTCCACAAGGAGCGCAGGTGCCCCCTTCGGCAGGTAGAAATCCTCCTCGAAGGGGGACAGCCCCAGGTGGCGCAGGTAGTCCTTGAGCATGTCGAAGGTGAAGCGGTCCCTGACCCGGTGCGCCTGGTAGTGCTCGGGCTTCTCGAAGGGGAAGGGTTCGCCAGACTGGCCGAAGACCCAGCGGCCCCCGTCATTCGCCGCATAAAGGGTGCGCAGGTAGTTGAGCCCAGCCATGTCGTAGGGGGCATAGACCTCAAGGATGACAGCTCCGTAGCGACCCTGGCCTTTGCGGAGTGTATGGGGCACCGCGACGACCCGCAGGCCCCGGCAGCCCAGAGTCCGGGACAGGTAGCCCATGGCGCTCGAGGCGTCGGTCCCGGTCCACTGGCTCTCGACGTACGCTGTCCAGGCGCTGTGGGTCGGAATGAAGAGGTACCGCCGCGACTCTCCACCGGTCAGGGGCAACAGGCTGGAGAGAACCTGCTGCAGAGAGCCCGAGACGGGGCGCACCCCCACGGTGACGCCACGATCAGCCTCCAATGCTTGCTGCCAGGTGGCGAAGCCACGGGCCGCTTGCTCCGCGCTGAGCTCTAGGAAGCCCATCTCTGAAGTGACAGGAGCCCAGCGGTCCTCTAGGAGCAGCCCCTTCATGTCTTGGGTCATCAGGAGTGCCTCATGCCTCAGGGGACGATCAAAAGAATGATCTCCGCGTCCGGGTCATTGGAGGTGAGGCGCGACTGGTGGCTAGAGCCACGGCCCGACGCAGGGGAGTCGTACTCCACGGAGTATCGGCGGTCCTTATAGTCGAATTGCAGATCAGGCCGGTTGATTCCCACGCGCGAGTGGTTCTCCGACGTGAGTTGTTGCTGGTTGACGCGGATGTTCTTGGCACCGAGCCCTTGCAAGTACTTGATGTCCACCTGGAGTTGCGCGTTCTGGCTGGGACTGCGGCTGATGGGACGGTTACGCGGCAGTTCTCCAGGCACCGCGGGGCTGACAGCGGCGTCCTGAGGTAAGCGCGGCCTAGGAGCAACCGGCGTCGTTGGGTTCTTTCCGCTGAGCGCTTCAACCAGTCCCGGCGACGGTGCGAGGCGGCCCGGTGCTGGAGGGGCTGGTGCCGGCGCAGGTTCTGGAGCCGGTGGGCCAGCTCGGGGCTCCGGTGGTGGCCGCGCTGGAGCTTCCCCCCTGAGGCCCTGCTGAGGGGAAAAAGAGGGAGCCTGTGGCTCCGGGGCTGCCCGCACCACCCTCGAGAAGACGCCCCGCAGGACTTGGGTCCCCGTCAGGGTCAACAGCGCGACCTTCAGGTCGCGCTCGACCGTCTGCGACAGGTCCTTGCGCACTTCGAGCATCGTCCGGGCAATGCGAGGCGTGGTGGCCGGTGAGAAGACGGTGGGTACGACGAGGGCTCCGTCCGCTCCGCGGTAATAGGCGTAGCTTGCGCGGGTGGCTCCAGATCCACCTGCGGACAGCTCCGCCAGCGCTGCCTCCCGATCCGGGTAGATGGAGGCATTCAACGGCTGGGCGCGGGTGAGCCCCAGGTCGACCTGGTTCTCGGGGACGAGGATGGGCAGGGGCAGTCCCTCGCAGAACAGAATCCACCCACCCTCGCTGATGCCGAAGCCCACGGACGTGACGCGGAGGTCGACAAAATCCCGGTGTGCTCGCGGGTCAGCGAGGCCCTGTGCGCTCTGCGGCAGGCGGATGCCACGCTGCCGCAGGACATCCTGCTGCGCTGGAGAGGGTGCCTCGAAGTCCACCTCAATGGAGGACTGCCCGGGGCCGGCCTGCGCGTACCACCGAGGACTGGCTCGGGAAGGTGGAGCCGCACACGCGGTGAGCCACGCCAGCAGCGCAAGCCCACTCACTGCGCGAATCCACTTTGGCCAGGAATGGCCACACGTCACGAGCCGCATCTGCAACCCCCGGTCCTCAATCCCATGGCCCCGCAAACGCCACGCGGCGCCGGGGAGAACCCTCGGCGCCGCGCGGAGACTTCAGAGAAGGGTGGGGGAGGCTCAGTGCCCGCTGGGGGTCCCGTGAGCGCCGCCCTGAGCGCCGTGCGCGCCACCCGTGCCACCGTGGGTGGACGTCTTGCCCTCGATGAAGTTCAGGTCCGGCAGATCGCTCAGGTGCGAGCCCGCCGGGTTCGCCGGACGGAAGCGCGTGGCGAAGTCCGCCATGGGCATGATCAGCATCATGATGACGAACAGGAACGACACCGCCATCACCAGCCGGTTGGCGCCCTTGTGGTCAGTCAGGTGCATGAAGAACAGCAGCACCAGCGATCCCTTCACAGTGGCGATGAGCAGCGCCAACGCCAGCGCGAAGTTGGGGATGTGCACGCTGCCGGTGACCACCGTCACAACCGTGAGGACCAGGAGCGCGCCCCACACGACGTAGTAACGGCCCGCGCCATGGTGCTCCATGTTGTGCGCTTCCTGAGAAGACTCATTCGCAACAGCCATGATGAAGCACTCCTAGATGAGGTACAGCAGCGGGAAGAGGAAGATCCACACCAGGTCCACGAGGTGCCAGTACATGCTGCCCAGCTCGACGGCGACGTAGTTGTTGGGGCCGAAGTTCTTCTCACGCATCGCCTTGAACATCAGCCACACCAGCACGCTCATGCCCACAACCACGTGGAAGGCGTGTAGGCCCGTGGCCAGGAAGTAGATGGTGAAGTACAGCGGCACGCCCGGCAGCTGCACCGCCTCCATGCGGTAGTACGGACCCGGCAGCGCGCCCTCGGCGAACTTGTGGCTGTACTCGAAGCCCTTGATGACGAGGAAGATGCACGCCATACCGATGGTCAGCGCGAACATCAGCGCCACCACGCCGTTCTTGCCCTCCTTCGCGTAGTGCACCGCGAGCGCCGCCGTCAGCGAGGAGGTGATGAGCACCACCGTGTTCACGGTGCCCATCGTCAAGTCGAGGTGCCGGCTGGCCGCCGCGAACGCCTCGGGGAAGAGGTAGCGGTAGCAGCCGTAGCAGACGAACAGGCCCGCGAAGAGCAGGATTTCCGTCGAGAGGAAGAGCCACATGCCCAGGCGGGCCGCGTGGTTCTGCACCTCGATCGAGGCAAAGTGCTGCGCCAGCCGGGGAACCCCCGGCGAGGCCGCCGCACTGTGAGCACTAGACGACATCGGGCACCTCGGCCTTCTTCGGATCCACGTAGAAGTGGGGCTCTTCAGGGTAGGTGGGCTGCGGGCCCACGAAGTTGTGCGTCGGCGGCGGCGAGGCGGACAGCCACTCGTAGCCCTTGCTGCGCCACGGGTTCTGCCCCGAAGCCCGGCCATACGCCAGCGAGTACACCAGGTAGATGGCGATGATGAGGAAACCGAACGCCAGCAGCGAGGCGCCCGCCGTGGAGGCCACGTTCAGCGCCTGGTAGCGCTCCGGGTACTCGAAGTAGCGCCGCGGCATGCCGTAGTTGCCCAGGAGGAACTGCGGGATGAACGTGGCGTTGAAGCCCAGGATGATGAACGCCGCGGCCACCAGGCCCCAGCCCTCGTGGTACGTCTTCCCGAACATCTTCGGGAACCAGTAGTGCAGCGAGGCCAGGAAGGCCATCACCGTGGCGCCCACCATGATGAAGTGGAAGTGCGCCACCACGAAGTAGGTGTCGTGCCAGTGCACGTCCAGCGACGTGGTCGCCACCGCGATGCCCGTCATGCCACCGAACACGGTGAAGAACAGGAAGCCGCAGAAGTAGGCAAACGGCGTCTTGAAGTCCACCGCGCCCTTGTAGACGGTGCCCACCCAGTTGAAGACCTTGATGGCGGTGAACACGCCCACCAGCATGGTGAGCACGCCGAACACGCCCGCGTCGAAGGTGGACTGCCCCGACACGAACATGTGGTGGCCCCACACGAAGAAGCCCACGAAGGCGATGCCGAGGCTGGAGTAGGCAATCGCCCGGTAGCCGAAGATGTTCTTGCGGCTGTAGGTGGCCACCACCTCGGACATCACGCCGAAGGAGGGGAGCACCATGATGTACACGGCCGGGTGGCTGTAGAACCAGAACAGGTGCTGGAAGAGCACCGGGTCGCCGCCGCGCGCCGGGTCGAACAGGCCGAAGTGGAACAGCTGCTCACCGGTGACAATCACCATCAGCAGGCCGATGACGGGCGTGGCCAGCACCTGGATGCAGCTGGTGGCGTAGAGCGCCCACGCGAACAGCGGCAGCTTGAACCAGGTGATGCCCGGCGCGCGCATCGTGTGGATGGTGACGATGAAGTTCAGGCCCGTGGCGATGGAGCTGAAGCCGATGATGAACGCGCCGAAGAGCACCGGCGCCACCGTCGTCGTCGTGTGCGTGCTGTACGGGGTGTAGAACGTCCAGCCCGTGTCCAGGCCGCCGTTGATCATGCCCCACAGCGCCAGGAACGCACCCGCCAGGTAGATGTAGAGGCTGGCCAGGTTCAGCTTGGGGAACGCCACGTCCTTGGCGCCCAGCATGAGCGGCAGCACGAAGTTGCCGAACACCGCCGGGATGGCCGGAATCATGAACAAGAAGATCATGACCATGCCGTGGAGCGTGAACGTACGGTTGTACGTCATCGCGTCCATGATGGTCGGACCCGGCGTCAGCATCTCGATGCGGATGGCCATCGCGAAGATGCCGCCCACCAAGAAGAAGAGCAGGATCCACACCAGGTACATGATGGCGATGCGCTTGTGGTCCACCGTCAGCAGCCACGACTTGATCGTGGTGCCGTCCACCAGATAGCTCGGGTGGTCGTGGTGCGCGTCGTGGGCGTCGTGCGCGGGCAGGACACCCTCTGCAGTCGTGCTACTGGATGGGTTCATAAGCAGGTCCCTGAGAAGCGCCCTCGCGCACGTTCGGCGTGCGCAGCGACTTGATGAACTCGACGATGGCGGCCGTCTCCGCGCCTTGCAGCTTGCCCTGGAAGGTCGGCATCACGTTCTTGTACCCGGACACGATATGCGCCCCCGGGTCCATCATCGACTGGGTGATGTAGGCCTCGTCCACGCGGATCGTCTTCCCGTCCTCGAGCTTCTCCTCCCGGTTGTACATCCCCAGGAAGGTAGGGCCGATGTGCGGCTCACCCGTCATGGTGTGGCACTTGAAGCAACCCTGGGTACCGGCCAGCCGCTGGCCCTGCTCGGCCATGCGCGCCACCGGCGGCACCAGCGAGGTGTCCGCCAGCGCGTCCTGGCGGCCCGCCAGCCGGCCCCGCTTCTGCTCCTTCAGCCACTCCTCGAAGTCCTCCGGCGAGAGCACCACCACCTCCGCCAGCATCTTCGAGTGGGAGAGGCCGCAGTACTCCGTGCACAGCACCTGGTAGGTGCCGGGCTTGGTGGCCTCGAACCACGCCTGCGTGTAGCGGCCCGGGAGCGCATCCATCTTGATGCGGAAGGCCGGCACGTAGAAGGAGTGGAGCACATCACGCGAGGTGATGAGCAGGCGCACCGGGCGGCCCGCGGGAACGTGCAGCACGTTCACGCCGTTGGGGCCCTCCGGGTACGCGAACTTCCACATCCACTGCTTGCCCATCACGTACACGTCGTACGTGTCCTTGGGAGGCGTGGTGTAGAAGACGAAGTCCCGGAAGCCGATGGCGAACCAGAGCAGGAAGAACACCAGCGGCACGGAGACGAAGAGGAACTCCGTGGGCAGGTTCGGCACCACGTACTCGGTGTGCTGGTTGGGCACCCGGCGGCGGTAGCGGAAGAACATGAAGATCGCCGCCAGGCCCACCGCGATCGACGACACCATGGTGACGCCGACGACGAAATAGTGGAGCTGGTCGACCTTCTCCGCGAACGTCGACGCGCGCTCCGGAAGGAAGAGGATTTTGTCAGCGAAGTTGCTCATGCCGCAGCGCCTTTCTTCAGCTCGCGCCTCCAGAAATAGATCAGCATCCCCGAGAGCGCGGTTAACACCATCAGCGCCCCCGTCCGGATGAACCCAAACACGTAGAAGCTGTACCGCCGCATGGCGGCGTCATACTTGAAACAGGACAGAACCACTCGGTCGAAGCTCGTCCCCACCCGCCCGCTGCTGGCCTCCACCAGGGCCAGCTTCATGTCCTTGGCGGGGAAGCTCGTGCCGTACAGGTAGCGGGACACGCTGCCTTCCGGGGTAATGACATGCACCACCGCGGGGTGGGCGTACTGCTTGGTGCTCTCGTCGTACTTGTACTTGAAGCCCACGGCCTCGGTGAGCAGGCGGATGTTCTCCTCGGTGCCCGTGAGGAAGTGCCAGGGAGCGCTCTCCGGCTTGCCCATGGCCTGCAGGTGGCGGCGGCGCCGCGCCTCGCTCTGGGCCGGAGTGTCCTTGGGGTCAATGCTCACCGTGATGGCCTCGTAGTCCTTGCCCAGCTCCAGCCCCACCTCGCGCATGGCGGCCACCTGGCCATTGATGACGAGGTTACAGAGCATGGGGCACTCGTAATACACCAGTGTCACCAGGGACGGTTTGTCCTTGGGCAACAGCTGGCCGAGTGTCACCTCGCGGCCCGTCTCATCCGTGAAGCGGGCCGCCAGGGGCACAGGCTCCCCGAGGTGCTCCTCCACGTCCACGCCCTGGACCTGCGGAGGCTGGTCCGCGTTCACGATGGCCTGGGGCGTCTTGCCTCCTCCGGGCAGGGCGGACGCCGGCAGCGAGGCGCCCAGCACGAGCGCCGCCACGGCAAGCCCCAGGCGCCAGCCGGCGCGCGAGCCAAAGAAGAGGTGGGGGGAGTACATCGACATCGGAAGCGAGCCTACTTGTGAGGGGTGGGAGAAGTGGGAGCCGGAGCGGGCGCCGTCTGGGGCGCGGGAGCCGGGGGCGGCGGAGGCGGCTTCTGGGCGTCCGCGATGACGCGGTCCATGGCCTGCTCGATCGTCGGGTGGGCGGCCACGCCCGGCTTGTCACCCCAGCCGTTCTTCAGCGCCTGCTGCTGAGAAGCGATCTTCTCCGCGGCGTGCGAGTCCTGCTCGAACATGCGCTGGTTGACGATGCCAATCTCGTACTGGCCGATGGCCATCGGCTTGGGCGGAGGGCCGTCCGGCTGCAGCTCGCGCTCGATGGAGACCTGGAACCGCCAGGCCCACACGGCGCCCACCGCGAAGATGAACAGCGAGATGAGGCCCACGCGGACGACCTTGCCGAGGACCAGGTGGTCCTCCTCGGCCGCCACTCCGTGCGCGCCGACGATGACGCGCGACTCCTGCTCGACCTGGGTCTTCTTCATGGCTGCACGTACCTCAGCGAGTCAGCGATGTACGGGTCCTTCACGGGGACGGTGTACTTGCCGCGGGCGCGGAAGAGGGCGAACCCCACGGAGGTGCCACCCACGCCCACGAAGGCGGTGATGAGCGTCCAGTGGAAGCTCGGGCCGTGGTCGTTGTAGGCCGGCCACACCAGCCAGTACAGGTCCACCAGGTGGATGGTGAGCAGGTACACGGCCATGACGGCCAGGTTGCGCTGCTTCAGCTTGAAGTTGCGCGACAGCAGCACGGCGAACGGGAACAGGAACTGGAGGAAGAACAGCGCCACGGACAGGTTCTGCCAGCCGCCGAAGATGCGCACATGGTACCAGGGCGCCTCCTCGGGGAGGTTGGCGATCCAGACGAGCAGGAACTGGGAGAAGGCGATGTAGGCCCAGAAGGACACGAAGGCCAGCATCAGCTTGCCCAGGTTGTGGTAGTGCGCCGTGGTCACCAGGTTGCCGTACAGGTTCTTGTCACCCTGGGCGTTGATCGTCGCGAGCGTCAGCACGCAGAAGGCCGCCAGGAAGCTGCCGGCGAAGTAATACACGCCGTAGATCGTCGACTGCCAGAGCGGCGTGAGGCTCATCATCCAGTCGAACGCAGCAAAAGTAATGGTGAGCGCAAGGAAGGGCAGGGAGCCCGGGGACAGGAAGCGCTGCTTGACGGTGAGCTCCAGCTGGCCGCCCTCGTCCTGCTGGGTGCTCCAGCTGTGCAGCCGCTGGCTGACGAAGATCCACACGCCGAAGTAGATGGCCTGGCGGATGAAGAAGAAGGGGGTGTTCAGGTAGCCGTGCTGCTTGTGGCCCAGGTGGCCCAGCTCCACCTCGGTGAACTCCTTGGCCAGCTCCGAGCCCGGCACCCAGGGGTACAGGTGCTTGAGGCCCAGGGCCACGCCGATGAAGAGCACCACGAAGATGGGGATGGAGACAGCCATGCTCTCCATGGCCCGGCGCAGCACCGTCATCCACTTGGCCTTGGCCGTGTGGAAGATGGCCACCATGATGAGCGAGGCCACGGCGATGCCCACCCAGTAGGCAAAGGCGATGAGGTAGCTGTGCGCGGTGGCGCGCGGGTCCACGAAGGCCCCCGCGGCGGTGGCCGCGAGCCCGAGAGCGCCGAGGCCGAAGGCCGGCACCATCAGCCTGGGCGTTCCGCTGTAACGCTGCACTTCGGCAATCATCGGTTCTCCTGAGGAAGGTTCTCACCACCCGCGCGGGTACCGCGGGCGGCCTGGAGCGCGCGCACGTAGGCCACCACGGCCCAGCGCTCCTGGGTGTCCAGCTCGCCGCTGAACGAGGGCATCACGCCATAGCCCTCGTTGATGGCGGTGTAGAAGTGGCCGGCAGGCCGGTCCGACAGCTCGAGCAGGCTCGGCGGCAGGCGCAGGCCCATGTTCTCCGCGACGATGCTGTTGCCGTCGCCGAGCGTGCCGTGGCACTGCGCGCAGACGATGGAGTACTTCTTCTGGCCCAGCTGCAGCAGGGCCTTGTCCACCTGCACCGGGATGGTGGCCACCAGCGCGCCGTTGACGCGGCCCGAAGTCATTCCCGGGTTGCCCACCTTCGCCTCGCGAGGAATGGTGCCCTCGGGCGGGGTGCGCATGGCGCGGCCGTCCGCCCAGAACTCGGACGTCTCGTAGTACTCGTACTTGGACTGCACTTCCATCCGCTGCAGGAACTCGGACGGGATTTCACAGCCAGTCAGGGCCAGGAGCCCGACGGCGGGGATGAGCTTCCTCATTCCTTCTCTCCCGAAACGACCGTCACCTGGGTGGCACCCAGGGACTGGAGCTGGGTCTGCACGTCATCCACATTGACGCCCGCCAGCTTCGGCACGCTCAGCCAGTAGCCGTGCGTGGAGGCCGAGCGGAACGCCTCGTGCTCGAAGACCGGGTGGTACGGCTGCGGCAGCCGGCTCAGGCCCAGCACGCCAAAGAACACGCCAAAGGCCGTGAGGAGCACCGCCAGCTCGAACGTGATGGGAATCCACGCCGGCAGGCTCAGCAGCGGGCGGCCACCCACGTTGAGCGGGTAGTCGATGGTGTTCATGTACGTCTGCATGGCCAGCGCCGTGAAGGCACCGGTGATGGTGCCGCCCAGGGCGATGAACGGCACTCGCGAGGGGGGCAGGCCCAGCGCCTCGGACCCGCCGTGCAGCGGGTACGGGGAGTAGGTGTCCATGCCCTGAAAACCCTTCAGGCGCATCTCGTTGGTGGCCTTCACCAGATCGTCGGGCGTGGCGAACTCCGCCAGCACCCAGCTATCGAGGACAGGGGCGTCCATGACTTAGTGGGCTCCGTGGGTAAGGGTGCCAGCCGCGGCCTGCTCAACACCGTGGTGGCCGTGGTGCGCGGCGGCGTGCTTGAGCTCCTGCTGCAGCTCCTTCACCTCGCTGATGGCCACCGCGGGGACGAACTTGAGGAACAGCATGAAGAGCGTGCCGAACAGGCCCAGCGTGCCGATGTAGATGGTCCAGTCCACCCAGGTGGGCGTGTAGATGTCCCACGAGGAGGGCAGGAAGTCCTGGTGCAGCGAGGTGACGATGATGATGAAGCGCTCGCACCACATGCCGACGTTCACCAGGATGGCGGCCACCCACATGATGGGGATGCTGGTGCGCGCCTTCTTGAACCAGAAGATGTTCGGGGTGATGACGTTGCAGGCAATCATCAGCCAGTACACGCCGGCGTACGGGCCCCGCGCGCGGTTCACGTAGAAGGTCCAGATCTCGTACTGGCTCTGGGAGTACCACGCCACGAAGTGCTCCATCATGTACCCGTAGGACACGATGAGGCCGGTGGCGAGGATGACCTTGTTCATGTTCTCCAGGTGGCGGTCCGTAATCACGTCCCGGAGGCCCATGTACTTGCGGGCCGGGACCATGAGCGTCACCACCATGGCGAAGCCGGAGAACACGGCGCCGGCGACGAAGTAGGGCGGGAAGATGGTGGCGTGCCAGCCGGGCAGCACGGACACGGCGAAGTCGAAGGACACGATCGTGTGCACCGAGAGCACCAGCGGGGTGGAGATGCCCGCCAGGATCAGGTAGCCGATCTTGTAGTGGTGCCAGTGACGGCCCGAGCCACGCCAGCCCAGGCTGAACATGCCGTAGAGGATGCGCTGGAGCTTCGTCTTGGACGAGTCACGCAGCGCGGCCAGGTCCGGGATGAGGCCGATGTACCAGAACAGCGCGGACACCGTGAGGTACGTGGAGATGGCGAACACGTCCCACACCAGCGGCGAGCGGAACTGCGGCCACGCGCCCAGGGTGCTGGGGTACGGGAAGAGCCAGAAGGCGAACCAGGGGCGGCCGGTGTGCAAGAGCGGGAAGAGGCCCGCGCACATGACCGCGAACAGCGTCATCGCCTCGGCGAAGCGGTTGATGCTCGTGCGCCACTTCTGCTGGAAGAGCAGGAGGATGGCGGAGATGAGCGTACCGGCGTGGCCGATACCGACCCACCAGACGAAGTTGATGATGTCGAACGCCCAGCCCACCGGCTGGTTGTTGCCCCACACGCCGATGCCCTTGGCCAGCGTGTAGGACACGCCGAGCACCAGGCCACCCAGTGCCGTCAGCGTGATGCCGAACAGCATGAGCCAGCCCTTGCCGGGCTTCTGCCAGACGTAGTCCAGCAGCGTGTCATTGAGCGACTTGTCGTCGTGGTGGGGGGCAACGAGGGGCCGAGGCTCGAGGGGATCGAGCGTGACGGCGCCTGCGGCAGCGGTCTCGGCCATGGTCAGTGCTCTCCTTCATGCGCCTTGGGCGCTTGAGCCAGGGCGGGATTCGGGTTGCGCAACCGTACGAGGTGCACGGTGCGAGGCTGGGTTCCCAGCTCTTGCAACAGCTTGTAGTGGCGCTCGTCCTTGTGCAGCTGGGTGACGCGCGCCTGCGGATCGTTCAGCGAGCCGAAGGCGATGGCCTGCGTGGGGCACGCCTGCTGGCAGGCGGTGTGGAGCTCACCCTGCTTGCCGTCGCCGGCGTTCTGCTCGAAGGTGATCTTCCGGCGCTCGACGCGGGCGGTGATGCGGGCCCGCTCGAGGCGCTGCACGCAGTAGGTGCACTTCTCCATGACGCCGCGGTTGCGCACCGTGACGTCCGGGTTCATCGCCATCTTCTCGGTCGGCTGCTTGCCCTTGGTGTAGTGCAGGTAGTTGAAGCGGCGGACCTTGTAGGGGCAGTTGTTGGAGCAGTACCGCGTGCCGACGCAGCGGTTGTACACCATGTCGTTGAGGCCCTCGTCCGAGTGGACGGTGGCGTTCACCGGGCAGACGTACTCGCACGGCGCCTTCTCGCAGTGCACGCACGCCACCGGCTGCATGATGATCTGCGGCTCGGCGTCCGGCGAGGCGCGGTTCTCGTAGCCGCCCTCGAAGATGCCCGAGCCGGTGAAGTACCGGTCGATGCGCAGCCACTGCATCTCACGGCTGCGGGCGACCTGGTCCTTGCCCACCACCGGGATGTTGTTCTCCGCCTGGCAGGCCACCACGCACGCGGCGCAGCCGGTGCAGCGCGCCAGGTCGATGGCCATGGCCCACTTGTACTCGACCTCGTCGTACTTGTAGGCGGGCATCAGGTTCTGCCGGTTGCCCGGCGTGTCCAGGTCCGGGCCCTGCGTGCGCGCCAGCGCGCTCTGGATGGAGTGGGAGGACTTCGTCTTCCACTCGTCCAGGGTGAAGTCCAGCGCGATGGGGCGGCCCGCGGTGCTCCAGTGCTGCTGCGTGGAGACCAGCTTGTACGTCTCACGCGTCTTGGTGAGCGTGGCGCCGCCGCCGAACCAGGGCGCATCCAGCGTGCGCAGCACGTTGGCGTTGTAGCCCTTGCCCTGCGCCGTCGTCTCGTGGAGGCCCGCGCGGCCGTAGCCCAGCGGCAGCGTCACCGCGCCGTCCGCGTGGCCCGGCTCGACCCACACCGGGGCCCGCAGCGTGCGGCCACCGTAGGAGATCTCGAGCACGTCGCCGCGCTCGACCTTGAGCTCCTCGGCCGTCTTCGGGCTGATGAGCAGCGGGTTGTCCCACACCAGCTTGGTGATGGGGTCCGGCAGCTCCTGCAGCCAGGGGATGTTGGCGAAGCGCCCGTCGTAGACCTTGTAGTCCGGGACGAAGTTGATCTCGTACTGGCCGGCGGCCGACTGCGGAGCCTGGTAGGTGTTGATGAGGCCCGCGGCGCCGTCCAGGTTGGCCGTCACGTTCACCGGAGCGGACGTGCTGTTCGGCACGATGCCCACGGAGACGAGCGTCTCCCAGTGAGACTCGAAGTCCGCCACACCGGCGGCCTGGCCGCGCCAGAAGTCGCGCAGCAGCTGGTAGGCCGGACGGAAGGGCTCGTCCAGGAACATGGCCAGCAGCTCGGACTCCGGCACGCCGTTGAAGAGCGGCTGGATGAGCGGCTGGGCGATGGAGACGGTGCCGTCGAACGAGCGGCCATCGCTCCACGTCTCGAGCTGGTGCGCGGCGGGGATGAACCAGTCCACCAGCGCCGACGTCTCGTCCTCGAAGAGCGAGGTGTAGATGACGTTCAGCTTGGCGCGGTCCGTGTTCTTCGCCGGATCCAGCAGCTCCGCCAGGCCCGAGTCGGCCGGCAGCGCGTACACCGGGTTCCACGAGGTGATGACCAGGGTGTCGGCCTTGCCGCCCTTGAGGTCCGCCACCAGCTCGCGGATGCCTGCCGCGCCCGAGCTCTCGGTGGCGACGGGCAGGTAGCGCACCGTCTTGCCCACGTTGCCGAGCGCCACGTTGAGGGCGTGGGCCAGGGCGTGCACCGCGGCGGGCTGACGCTCACCGGCGACCACCACGCAGCGGCCGGCGGTGTTGCGCAGGTCGCCCGCCACCGCGGCGATCCACTTCTCGCCGTGAGCCGGAGCGGCACTCTTGGAGGCTGCGGCCGAGGCGAGCCCGGAGGCCTGGCCACCCACGGCCTGAGCGATGGCGGCCGCCACGCCGAGCACGTCCGCGGAGCGCACGCGCAGGCGGTGGTCCGCCATGCCGCCGGTGATGGAGTAGCGCGTCTCCGCCACATAGAGGCGGCTGACGGGGCCCATCTTCGGGTCGCGCCGGTGCGCGAACTGGCGCGCATAGGCCAGGTTGGACGGGCGGCTCTCCAGGAAGTCCGCATCCAGCGAGAGGATGACGTCCGCCTGGGAGAAGTCGTACTGCGCCGTCAGTGCCTGCCCGAACACCGCCTGGGAGGCCTCGCTGGCCGGGTCCTGGGCGATGGTGGTGTGGGTGTAGAAGCGAGCGTTGGGCAGCTTCTGCTGGAGGCGGCTGCGCAGGTGGCCCGTCAGCGGCGAGCCGTTGGGCTCGGTGAGGAAGCGGATGCGCGCGCCGCCGTCCGCCGTGGCGGCCTTGCCCACCAGGGCGGCCACTTCCTCGGTGAAGGTGCGCACCGAGCGCGGCGCCTTGCCCTGGCGCAGCACGCGGGCGCGCTGCGGGTCATACAAGGAGAGCAGGAAGGCCTGCTCGAAGACGCCGGCGGCACCCTGGTTCACCGGGTGCTGCGGGTTGCCCTCGACCTTGACGGGGCGGCCCTCACGGGCGGTGATGAGCAGGCCGGAGGTGTGGCCGGCGAACGTCATCCCCGACGCGTAGTGCAGCGGGTTGCCCGGGGTCAGCTCGGGCGGCGTCTTGGTGAAGGGCACCATCCGCTCATCCGACGGGCGGGTGGTGCAAGCGGTGGCGCCGGCCAGCGCCAGCGAGGCGCCGATCAACTGCATGAACTCGCGGCGGGCCACGCCGGTGGGCGGCAGGTCCGCGCCCTCGGGGAACTCGGGGCCCACCGTCTCCAGGTACTCGGGCTTGCCCAGGCGCTCCTCGAGGCTGCGCCAGTACGTCTTGCCGTACCCGTTCTCGGTGGACCCGCCCGTTTGGGCCGCGTGGTCCAGCGCCGCACCGACCTCGTCGTGGTCGTGCGGGTGGGAGGGGTCGTGCGCCTCGGCCGCCGCGGCCTGGCCGGAGACGACCGGGAGCGCGAAGGAGGCGGGGGTGTCCTGCGACGGAGCGCTGGCGTTCTTCGGGTTCATCGGTGGCATGTGGAGCAGCTCGTCCGCGAGTGAACGTCGTAGTCCTGCGCCAGCTTCTCCCCGAGGGCGGCAGCCTCTTTGGGGTCAGCAGGCGGGGTCCAGGTCATGCTGGTGATGTACTCGAGCGGCCGCAGCTGCGACTTCGGATCGCGGTGGCACTCCAGGCACCAGCCCATGGTGAGGGGCTTCTTCTGCTCAATGGCCGCCATCTCGTCCACGCGGCCGTGGCAGCTCACGCAGCCGACGCCCTTGTTCACGTGGATGGCGTGGTTGAAGTAGACGAAGTCCGGCAGGTTGTGGACGCGCACCCAGGGGATGGGCTGGTCCGCGAAGAAGGCCTTGCGCACCTCGGTGAGGTACGGGCTCTTGTTCCAGATCTGCGCGTGGCAGCTCATGCACACGGTGGTGGAGGGGATGCCCGCCGAGGGCGACTTCTCCACCGACCAGTGACAGTAGCGACAGTCGATCTGCTCGTCACCGGCGTGGTGGCGGTGGTCGAACTCGATCGGCTGCTCGTAGGGGCGCTGCATGTTCGTGCCGTACGGCGAGCGTACGTAAGCCATCAGGCCACCGATGGCGATTGCGGGCACGGCGAGGAGACCCGCGGCGGAGAACCGCGAGACCGTGTTCGTCCAGCGAGGAAAGAGTGGGCCGCTCATACCAGGACCAGGGGCAAGCAGGGGACAGCAGGGGAATGCGACAAGGAGGAAAGCGTTCCGTTGGGGCGGAGGACGTCGGAGGTCAGGAAAAGAGGGGGCCGCACCGCATCGGAGCTGTCACGGCGACGCTTGGAGCGCACGCAAGGCATGGCAATCACGATCAAAGTCGACGACCCGAATCCCTAAGAGAGATGCCGCGGGCGGGTCCCTCCTCCTGCTCCCGTCCCAACGCGGCGCGCGACCATCGACCATCAACTCCTGACTGTCAACCTTCTTTCGTTGCGCGCCCCACCCGTGCAGTTGCGCAAATACCACAGCGCGGTTAGCAGGGCGCGGCCGTGGGGGCCCTGGCGATGACGTTCTCTTCTACGAGTCCCAAGTGGCGGTGAACCGGCGCCGGATCAGGGCCCGCGCCATGTCCAAAGGAACAGAGGGCAGCAGCCGGGGTGATGCGGCCCATGAGAGAGCGGCCCTCAGTCCTCGGAGTCCGGGGCCTCGGGGATCCGCCAACGCTCACGGCGGCGGGCTTGGAGGCGGGCGACCAGCTCCTGGGCGCGCGCATCCTTATTATAGCGGGGGTCATGCCGGGAGCCCTTGCCCTGGTTGCACCGAGCACAGGCCAGCCCGAGGTTCTCCAGGGCATCGGTTCCCCCATGGGTGCGGGGGATGATGTGCTCGATGGTGGCCCGGCTGATGGGGTCGCCGTTCAGGTCCACCATGAGGTGGGCGTTGCAGTGTAGGCACTTTCCGAGCCAGACCTCGCGGCCCCGGAAGTCGGTGCGCTCGAAGGTGTTGTCCGTGGCGATGATGTCCAGGACGCGGCGGCGCTTGGAGGCACTCATGGGGGTGGGGCTACCCTAATCAAGAGAGGGGACCGTCCGAAAACGAGGAGTGAGGAGGGCCTGGTCAACTCCTGAGCTGCCACGGGTGAGCAGAATCCACACACGACAGGGTAGAGCGAGCGGCCAAGGCTCACCGGTGAGCCCTGACGACCAGACGCCCTAGAGAAGCTCCCGGCGGCCAAGGCTCACCAGTGAGCCCTGACGACCGAACGCCCGGGAGAAGCCCTCGGCGGCCAAGGCTCACCAGTGAGCCCTGACGACCGGTGATTCCTCGGCAGAGGGCGCGCAGGGAACCATCCTACTGACCGGCCCGGACCCTCGATTCCGACCAACCCTCCGGCGTCAGAAGTGTCCCATGCAGCGCCTGCGATGGTGGAGGTTGTGTGCCGTTCACCCATCCTAGTACGTTGGGTGCGTGATGCGCGACTTGCTACCCTGCCGGTGTGTCCTGCTTGTGATGCTCGTGCCCTGCGTGGCAATGGCCCGGGACCCCTACGACAAGGGAGTCATCCGAACCGAGAAGATCTCGGAGCACCCAGAGAACTCAACGAGCACTGTCTACGTCTCTGGTCAGGTGGCCACCGTCCTCCGCTTCGAGCAGGACGTTGATCCATTGAAGACGAAGCTGTTGGCTTGGGAGGGGCGGTTCGAGCCGCTGCTCGTAGGGAGCAAGAAGGTGGTCATCGAGCCGCTCCGGGAACTCTACCGCGATGAGATGGTTCCCTTGCTCGTCACGCTCGTGGACGGGACCGAGATTCCGTTCATCGTGAAGCCGCGGAGTTTCGAGAAGTGGGGATGGACGGACCATCAGGTCAACGTGTTCAAGGATCCCGACAGCTACAACGCGGTGGTGTCGGCCCTCTATGACTCCCTGAAAAAGGAGCGCAAGCTTCGAGAGGAGAACCAGCGGCTCAGGGAGGAAGAGAGCTCCATTGATCACGCCTATGCGACGCTGCTTGCCAACGGTCAGCAGAAGAAGACGCCGTTCCGCCGAGAGAAATTTTGGCGCTCGAAAAACGAGGACATGGACATCGCGGTCGAGCTCTTCTCAGGGCCTGGAAAGGCAGCGGTCTTGGTTCACCTCTCGAACACCTACTACGGCGACTCCGGCGAACCGTGGAGCTTCGATGGTGCCTTTGTGACCCGTGACTACACCAGCTTTACGGCACGGCCCTTTGCGCTCCGCTTGGATCGGTCCACCATTGCTCCTGGGCAGACTGGGAAGATCGCGGTAGTCGTGGACAAGAGCGCGTTCGAGACGAAGGACGGCGGCATGACCGATCTTGCCCTTCAGATCTTCCGTGGAGATGGTCTCCTCCAGGTGGCTGCGGTACTGGAAGCCTCGCTTATTCGTCAGTAGAACCGCCCCGCATGTCCGCCCTCAAAGCCCTTGTGTTCTGCTCGGGAATCTTTGTCGCCACGTCTTTCAGCTGCACCACAGCCGGGGGATTGTCGCTGCGACCCGACGGCACGCCGGGGCCGCAGGAATGCCCGGAGGAAGCCAAGAAGGCGATGCGCTACCTGAGAATGCACGTTGGGGATGCTGCTTGGGTGGAACTCGACGCCAACCAGATCAGCGCGCGGCGCATTACCCTGTACGACGGGCCGATTGAGAGCATGCTCAAGGACGAACTCGGCACGCTTGAAGCAACGACTCGCTTGTACGGGCAGGTTTGGACGGCCGGCACGCAGGTGGTTGTCCGGTGGTATGAGGCGCATCCGCCGGACAGTGAGAAAATCCCTATCTGCGCGGTAGCCCGGCTCAGCTACGACCAGATGCGCAAACTCCCCGAGTCCAAGCCCGGGATGGCGATCCTCGATGGCTCTACTGCGGCGGCCTACGTCGTGGACGCCTTCCGGTGAGTCCTCCCTGTCTGTCTTGCGCCATGAGGTGAGTTGAGGCCGCTCGCTGGTCTTAAAGCTGTGGCGGAGAGACGGAGCCGGGCGCTCATCAGCCCGGCTCACTTCGCCCCGGAGGGGCGCTACTCGTTCATGCGCGGGTCAGTCTGTAGGCTTGAGAGCGGAACATCTTGTTTTCTCGCCTCGTCCAAGCGATTCAACAACTTCTCTGCAATCTCACGGACGTGCTTCTTCGAGGTTTCGGTGTCAGGCCCGAAGCGCTGATTGGGCTCAAGACTCTGTTGCGCCAGTTCCAGACGCTCTTTCGTCTCAGCAATCTCACGCGCAATCTGTTGCAAATCACGCCGATGCTGCTTGGCATCGAGTTCCTCCCAAGCTGCGAAGAGAGGCATGAGGCGGAAACAGAGGAGGACCAGACGGCGGTGTACTTCCAAGGGGTTATGTCCGCCGTTGACCTTGTCAACAATGTATGCGAGCCCGAGGACGGGCATGATCATGTATGGATGAGGCGGTTCGTTGCTACCGGCATCCGCCTCTGTACCCACCGTCAGAGCGTTGCAGGCCGCTTGGAAGTTGGCAGCAGCCAGACTCCAATGCCCACTTTTCGCGTACTTGTACGCATCCTCATAGAGTTTTTTCCAGCACTGTCGCTCCCCAGAACCACCGCGTCTAGCGACTGCGACTTGCAGCTCGAAATCCCACTGCTTGTCTATGGGCAAGGAACCCTGCTGGGAGTTGGATAACGGCTGCAACGGCGTGAGCTGCGAGGAACTACCGGTGTGGCTGCACATGTGCTTCTCCCTGCCCACTGAAGGGCTAAAGGCTCGGCGGTTGAACGGTTACAGCTCCGACGGGACTGCAACGCCCACTCATCGGCCGTAGAAGCACGAAGGCCGTTCCGCACCTGCGTGCGAGACGGCCCACCTTCCACTGCTTAGAGGGTAGTTTTGTAAAGCGCGACCCCCAAGGTGGGCGAACTCTGCGCGCTGTTCGCAGCTTTATCAGCGGCGAATGTGTAGACGTGTACTCCATCCGCCTACGTTTTGTCAACACAAATCCTATCCTTGGACTCATGCGAGGCCTGATAGCGAAGAATCCCCAGTACCTGGGGTGGTGTCTGTGCGCCCGCGCGCGCCTCCCGCAGCAGCAGCCCGGTGATGCTGACGCACTCCGCTCCGTTCCCATCTGGGAATGCGCGGAACTCGACTCCCAGCCCAAAGGTAGGCAGTGGCAACCCCCGCCAGCGCACGCGCCGACCACGAATCGATACGCCGCCTCTCTCGAGTGCACGCACCTCCAACTCCACCTCCAGACCCTGTTCGATGAAGACCTCGTAGAGGGTGCCGTTCCTCACAACGAAGTCCGAGTCGAACACCCTCAGCAGCCCGTCGCAGTACAGCTCTCGGATGAAGTGCATGGAGCCATCGGCACGACGGAAGGTGCGGAAGCGCGCAGGGAATGTCCTTGCACCACAGTCGAACACTCCTTGGCCGAGGAGCCGGATGGCGATCCAGGCGAGGAGGCGTGCGCCCCATCCCCGCAGATCTACCGATGCTCGCACCGCGTAGGCCCCAGGGTTGGAGTAGAAGCGGACGACTCGTGGGTCCACTTGGCTTACGTCCGCTCTCAGGGTTGCAGCCAGGAGCGGCCAGCCATCGGTGCAAGCTACCTGCTGGCCGCGATGCAGCATGCGTACTCCCCGCCGGTAGACCCGTGCGGCCGTCCATGCGGTGAGGAAGCTGGAGAGCAGCACCCACGCCACCTGCCGATCGCCGAGCAACCCCGCGTGCCGCGCTCCCCGAGGGCTGAGCAGGCCCCGCGCTGTGGCCCACGCGTAATGGCGCAGCAGGCTCCAGCCCGCACGCAGCAACCTCCCGAGCGCGAGAGCCATGCCGTGGGCGATGGCGGTCTCTCCTGGCACCGCCCCGGCAAGTGCTGGCTGATCGAACAGGCGCGCTCCCAACGTCATCTCCAGGTGCTGCACGAGCAGCCGCCACAGGGGCTCCTCCGCGTGCGCCCGTGCCTCGGTGAGGAAGGCGGCCTCGAGCCCCGCCTCCCGGGCCCCAGCCACGTCACGCATGTGGGCGTCGATCCAACACTCGTCGCGCACCTCCCAGGGGAGTCCCTCCGCGCACGCGCGCGCATAGGCCGCCCAAGCCTGGGTCCGCGGCTGGCCCGAGGTATCCACCGGCATGACTGCCGCTCCCAGCTGGGCGAAGGGGGAGGAGACTCCCCAGAATCGTCCCAGTGTCACCGCGCTGGCAGCCAGCAGGTGCACGCGCGACATGCGGCACGGGTGCGCGCGATAGAAGGACTCCATCGCCGCCAGGCTCTGGCGGCAGTTCCGCTGCCGGAACACGAAGGCAGCTAGCTCCTGGGCCGAGGCCTCGGGGGAGTAGGCGCGCGCTTCGGCAAGCTCCGCGGGTTCCGGTCCCTCCCATGCTGTCTCCGTGCCCAAAGCGAGCATGCTCATGGCGTCACCTCCGCGATGGGGTGGGCGACAGGCGCCGGGTGGGGAAACGCTCGGCCTGAGCCCAACCAGCTCCGCGCAGCTCCGGACCCGGGCTTGCGGCCCAGCGCGCGCGTCAGGAGGAAGCAGAGGAAGCGCCAGCGTGAGCGCCGGTGGGCCACAGCCTGCTCGTCCCCTTCGCACCACCTCCGTAGCGTCTCGAAGCTCCACTCGGTTGCCAGCTGCATCAGGGGGCGGAAGAGGCAGAAGTCGAGCAGCTCGCCCACCACACCGTGGCGCGTCTCGTAGTCGAACACCGTCTTGAAGAAAGTCCCTTCGGGCCGGCGCTCGTAGAGCCACACTCCCCGCCCATGGGTGATGAGGCTCTTCGGATCCTCCGAGCCAAACTCGAAGGTCGAGCGCTCGAGAGGGACGTTCTGCAGGTAGCGGCCCCACCCTGTCACTTCGAGCCCAAAGCCGAGGCGCGTGCGGTACTCCATGAGCTGGAATCCGCGCGCGTCTTGGCCGGGGAGGTAGCGGATGGCGGAGAAGCGCAGATCCCAGCCCGTGTGCAAGTCCGGATCTTGGGAGCGCTCCCAGACACGCTCAATGGGGGCAGGGATGAGTGCCTCCACCACGATGCGGCGCGCGAGGAGTTCGTGGTTCGTGGCGGCCGGTGCGGCAGGACGAGAGATCCACCGGCGGAGATCATGAACGAAGGCCGCCAGCGTCACTGCGCCCATGAGCGTCATGAAGGCCCGCAGCACGACGGGAACCGCGGGGGGCTCCACGCGGATCGCAGTGGGCAGCAGCCGGTCTGGCCACACGGCCTGGAAGGTGGTCATGAGGTAGAGGCCCACGAGCAAGCTGAGCACCACGTGCATGAAGTACTCGCCCCGAGGCAAACCGCCCTGAGGCGCACGGCTGTCCCGCTCCTCCCAGACGTCCGCCCAGGCGACAAAGACATCCGCGGCGTACAGCACCCCCAGCATCAGGAGCGCTGCTCCATGGAAGCGCAGGTGCGGCACCCAGAAGAGCTGCAGCGTGTACACGAGATGACGAACGGTGTGCCAGAGCACCTCGCGTCTGCACTCCGGCCTCGAGTGCAGGCGACAGCGGTAGATGTGGAAGTAGACGACGTCAAATGCCCCGAGCAGGCCGATCGCGAGCAACAGATAGAAGGAGGCGCTCATGCGCAGGCCCTGTGCAACTGCACAGCCACCGTGTAAGGGCGCGAAACCTTTGTGCCTGACTTTGGGCCCAGGCGCTGAGGTGTCAACGGCGTGGACAGCGATGACAACCCGGGGGGCGCCTCCTGAAGCCAGCGGTGCGCCCGCCGTCTTTGGCTCCAGATGGGGCATTGTGCCCCAGGGAAGCGCGTAATCTGGACACCCCCCCGCTCCGCATGAAGATCCCGCCCTCCGCACGCGAGGTCTGCATGGCGTGGTTCCAGAACCTCAAGATCACCACCAAGCTCCTGGTGGCCTTCCTCTCCTTGCTGCTCCTGTCCTCGGGGCTGGGGGTTTTCGCCCTCGGTGTGATTGATCAGCTCCGCCAGGCGGCGGACGACGCGGCCAACCAATGGGGCCCCAGTGTCCAACACCTCTCGAGGCTGCGCAGCAGCCTGTACCGGCTGCGCACCTCTGAGCTGAGCCACCTCGTGGCCTCGTCCCCCGAGAGGATGGAGCGCTTCGAACGCGAGGCGAAGCAGGCCCGAGAGGACTTCGCGCAGTCCCTGCAGGCCTACCAGCAGGCCTCACGCAAGGAGTCCGAGCGCGCGGCCGTCGACGAGCTCCAGAGGCACTGGGCGAGCTACCTCGAGCAGCACCAGCGCTTGCTCGAACTCTCCCGGCGAACCAAGGGGGATCCAAGTATGGCGTCGCTCCAGCTCCAGACGGAGGAGTCCTTCAAAGCCGTCTCGGAACGGCTGAACACGCTGGTGGGCTCCTTCATCGGAGGCGCGCGCCAGGCGACCGCTCAGGCCGCCGCGGTTCACGAGTCCGCCCGGCGGTGGATCCTCGCCGTGATGTTCTCCAGCTTCTTGCTGGGGGCGCTGCTCTGCCTGGCCGTGGCCCGGAGCATCATCCGTCCTCTCGCGGAGGCGGTCCGTGTCGCGGACCGCATCGCCGAGGGCGAGCTCACCGTGCACATCGAGGCGGCCACCCGGGATGAGGCGGGCCAGATGCTGGCGGCCATGAAGCGCATGGTGCAGCGGCTGGAGCAGACGCTGCGCGAGGTGCTCCAGGGCGCCCGGGCGCTGGCCTCGGCGTCGGCGCAGGTGGCGGCAGCCTCTCAGTCGCTGTCGCAGGGCACCAGCGAGCAGGCCAGCAGCGTGGAGGCGACGACCGCCGGCCTGGAGAGGATGAGCGCCAGCATCCATGAGAATGGCAACCACAGCCGGCAGATGGCGCAGATGGCCCTCCAGGGGGCCGCCGAGGCGTCCGAGAGCGGCCATGCGGTGAAGGAGACGGTGCAGGCGATGAGTGCCATCGCCGAGCGGATCTCCATCATCGAGGAGATGGCCTACCAGACGAACCTGCTGGCCCTGAACGCGGCCATCGAGGCGGCGCGGGCCAGTGAGCACGGCCGGGGCTTCTCGGTGGTGGCGACCGAGGTGCGCAAGCTGGCCGAGCGCGCCCAGGGCGCGGCGCGAGAGATTGGCACCATGGCCTTCCAGAGCGTGAAGGTGGCCGAGCGCTCGGGAACCCTGCTCGAGGCGTTGGTGCCCTCCATCCGGAGGACGTCGGAGCTGGTGCAGGAGGTGGTCTCCAGTTCCACCATGCAGGCCTCCGGGGTGACCCAGATGAATGAGGCGATGAAGCAGGTGGACCGAGTCACGCAGCGCAACGCCTCGGCGGCCGAAGAGCTGTCCTCGACGGCCGAGGAGATGTCGGCCCAAGCCGAGACGCTCCGGCGCCTCGTGTCCTTCTTCCAGGTGTCGTCCGGTCCGGAGGCCCCTTCCCTGGCTGCCCCCACCCGGGTGCAGTCCAACTGGATCGCACCCTGATGATCTGTGTCGCGGTGGGAGCAGAGCGCCGCGGAGCCCACGCCGAAGCGCTCTCTGCTCATCGTCTCGAAGACCACCCACACGCTGGCGATTGTGGACCCCGCCACCCTGGCGGGGGTTGCGTCTTCGGATGGAAAGACGGCCTACGTCTCCAACACCGGCTCGCTTCGATAGCCCGTCAGTTCTTCACCAGCTCGAAGTTGTCGAACGCCGCCCAGTTGTAGGCGTTGGCGTCCGTGTACACGCCGATCTCGATGGATCCGTTGGTCACCTGGATGCCGGTGATCGTGTACTGGGTGTAGTTGGTGACGGCGCTGGAGCCGATCTCCGCCGTCTTCTCCGCGCCCCCATAGTTCTTCGCGTACAGGCGCAGCACCCGCTGGCCGCCGCCTGAGCGCACGTACACGCTGGCCGTGTACGTGCCGTTGGCCACCGACTTCACCTGCCCCAGGACCTGCTGATAGGCCCCCACCTCGAAGAGGGTGAGCTTGTACGAGCCCAGGTAGGGGTAGTCCGTGTCCACCTTGTAGGCCAGCACCGCGTTGTGCCACTCGCTCGTCCAGCTCGACGCAGTGCCCGTCTCGAAGCCCGGGTTGGTCAGCAGGTTCGCCGGCGTGCCCGTGCCCTGACGCGTCCACTTGTACGTGCCCACCGTCTTCGCGGGAATCGTGGCGACCAGCTCCTGGCCCTCGCTCGTGAGCTTGAACGTCTGGCTCGAGCCCGTCTGGTTGATGATGACCGAGACAATCGTGTTGTCCGGGTTGAGGAAGGACACGTTCGTCACCGTGCCGCTGGAGCCATAGGTGCTCGAGATGCGCTTGGCCCCCGGCTGCACGAACTTGGAGTACTGGGCAATCAGGTAGTACTCGGGCAGCAGCCAGTACGTGTCATAGGTGTACGCGTTCTGAATGACCATCGTCGGGCCGGGCGTTCCCGTCCACTGCTCGGGCTTGATGGTGCTGTCGAGCATCGTCACCCAGGCGTTGTAGCTGACCGCCCAGTTGCGGAAGTACTGCGCCATCCGATCTGCCCCCGAGGTGCCCCACCAGGAGCGCTCCGTCATCAGCATGTTCTTGCTGGGATAGGAGTTGTGCACCGTGGTCATGGTGCTCGGGTCGCCCGCGTAGTCGTGGAAGGCCACCCCGTCCACCGCCGCGTTCGCCGTGGCGTCGCTCATGATGGGCGCCATGTACGCCGCCGCCGAGTCGAAGTTGTGGTCATACGCCCAGATCTTCACCCCGCTCAGGCCGTTGGCGTTCAGCTCGTTGCGCACGGCAATGATGAGCTGGCGCTCCTGGTCCGCGGTGACGTGGGTGCTCGGGTAGTCCGGCGCCGTGTACAACGGCTCGTTCTGCACCGTGAGCCCGTAGATGGGGATGCCCTGCGCCTGGTAGGCCTGGATCGCCTTGCGGTAGTACGTGGCGAGCACCGGGATGTGCTGCGTCAGCAGCTTGCCGCCGATGAGGCTCTGGTTGTCCTTCATCCACGCCGGCGGGCTCCAGGGGCTCGCGAAGATCTTCAGGTTGGGATTGACCGCCAGCGCCTGCTTGAGCGTGGAGATGATGTTGTAGTCGATGTCCTTCTGGATGGAGAAGTACGTCAGGCTCGGGTCCGTCTGCCCATAGGGCCGGTCGTCATAGGTGTAGAACGTGCGGCCCGTGAAGTCAGACGTGCCAAAGGTGATGCGCACCAGATTCATGCCCGCGCCGGTGGAGGGCGACAGCAGCTTCTGCAGCACCTCCGTCCGCTTCGCCGAGGACATCCGCGCCAGGTTGAAGATCGTCGACTCCTCCAGCGACGTGCCGATGCCGAGGATGCTCTGGTACTGCACCGAGGGATCCACGGCGATCGAGGTGGCGGACGTGGAGGTCGGGTCAGTGAAGGCGCTCGAGGCCTGCTGGCTCAGCGCATAGGGAGACGACATCGGCCCGTTGAACCAGGCCCCATCGCCCGGGTTTTTCTCGGACGACCAGACGACCTGCACCGTGGGACCTGCCGAGGCCGTCATCCCGGCGAGCAGTCCCAGGGCGAGACAGGCCATCCTCAGGCCCTTCGAAGACAACGAGAGGCGCTTCCCCAGTGAGCGAGTGTGGTGCGTCATGGCGGGCTCCTTCTTGGCGAGTCTCGGGGAAGTACGCTCCTGGCTGTGTGATAGTCAAGAATTCCTTGAGTTTCCTGTGATGGCGTTTTCAGATGGGCACAAGTGCCTGCTGGGAAGAGATGGAGACCGATGAGCCCTCGCGTGAAAGCGTTGTGCATCACCGCGCTGCTGCTGCTGGGGTGTGGGTCCAGCAAGCCGGACACGGGCCCCGAGCTTCCGGGGGACGGAGGCACGGAGACTCCGACGGATGGAGGCACTCAGCCGCAGCCTCCGCCCAAGAGTGCCAAGCGGGGGATTGCCTTCGATCTGGCCACTCCCGAGGACATGGCGGCCGTCTCTTCGGGGGTGAGCTGGTGGTACAACTGGAGCCCTCGGCCCCATGCGGGGGTGCCCACGGACTATCGGTCCCGTTACGGCATGGACTTCATTCCCATGCTCTGGAACGGGAACTTCGACGCCGCCAGCATCGAGGCCTTTCTGAAGGCCCATCCCTCCGTCCAGTACCTGCTGCTCCTCAACGAGCCCAACCTGACGGATCAGGCCAACATGTCGCCCCAGGCCGCCGCGCAGTTGTGGCCTCGGTACGAGAGCGTCGCCGCGAACACCGGGGTGAAACTCGTAGGCCCCGCCATCACCTGGGGCACCTATCCCGGCTACGCGGATCCGATCGTCTGGCTCGACGCCTTCTATGCGGCCTATCGCTCGGCGAATGGGAACCGAGATCCGCGGATCGATTACCTCGCGTTCCACTGGTACGACTATGGGCTGGCGCAGCAGCTGGACCGGCTCAAGAAGTACGGCAAGCCGTTCTGGGTCACCGAGTTCGCCAACTGCCACACCCAGAGGGATGGCGCGCAGATCGACTCGGTGGCCAAGCAGAAGGCGCAGATGACAGAGATGGTCGCCGTCTGCGAGAGCCGGGAGGACGTGTTCCGCTACGCCTGGTTCACGGGGCGGTGGACGAATGATCCGTGCTTCGCGAGCCTGCTCGGCGCTCCGGGCACGGTGACGGAGCTGGGCGCCCACTATCTCGCCCAGCCCTTCCGCTGACGCGCACGCGGCGACGTTGAAAACGCTTTGCGCTGGGTCAGCCGTCGCGCTGGGGGCTGATGCGGAAGCGTTGCTCGTCCTTACCGGTGCACGTGGCCTGGATCAGCCCGGAGTCCTTGCTCTGCGGCGCCGACAGGCACTTGCCGCTGAGCTCATTGCGGAGCTCGCGGTGGCCATCGGCGCCCCGGTCGCTCACCCGGAACACCTGGCACGTCGCGCCGTTGCATGGCTTCTGGACGATCGCGGCACCGTCCTCGGTGCTCCCTCGCTCGACGTCGACGCACCATGGGCTCTGCTGGGAGACGATGTTGAACGTCTGATCCTCAGGCTTGCCCACCGGCTTGAGCGAGAAGTTCTGGCCGGGCAGGGCCTTGTTGGGGGACAGCAGGATCGCCGCTCCGTCCTTTCCCTCGGGCCCGCCGCCCAGCGTCAGCACCTGGGGGCTGTCCTTGCGGGTGATAGCGAGAGGGGTGGGCTCGGCGCGCGCCAGCGCACTCGAGCCCCAAGTCACGGCGGCAATCATTGCCAGGGACAGCATCCGGCGCATCGTGTGTCTCCTTGAGAAGGTGAAAGGTGAGGCTCCCCATCCATTGGAGTGTTCCGAGGGCCGATGTGACTCAGGTGCCGTGGCTCCCCTGGAGCCAGCCCTGCAGCCAGGAGGAGAGGGGCGCGCGGTCCGGGGCTGCTTTCTCCTCAGGCGTGGCCCCAGGGGCCTGCTGTTCATGTGGCCCTGTGTTCTCCTCAAGAGGATGTCCCTGCTGGAAGAGCACCCGGCGGGTGAGCCGGCCTGCCTCGTAGAGCTCGAGCGGACCCTCGGGGGTGCCCTCTGCCAGGGTGTGCTTCATCAAGGGCTGGCCGTCCTGCCAAGCGTGCAGCTCGCCATGCAGCCGGCCCTCGTGGAAGCCCAACTGGAGACGGAGGCGCCCCTCTTCGCCTTGAAGCTCCGCCGGTCCCTTGAGCTGGCCTGAAACGAACGTCACCCGCTGCACCACCTGACCGTCCGGGCCGTAGTGGATCGTGGGACCGTGCAGCGTGCCCGCGTGCCAGGTCGACTCCTGGATGCGCCGGCCCGCTTCGTCATAGGTGGTGGCCACGCCCTCCAGCCGCCCCTCGTCATCCAGGGTGAAGCGCTCGCGCACCCGCGCCCGCTCGTCCGTCTCCGTGTATTCCCTCGGCATGGTTCTCCCCCCGTTGTCTTCGTGGTGGTGCGCTCAGCCTGTGGGCGGCATCGGTGGGAGCGGCGGCCCCCCCATGGGCTGCATGATCATCGGCCCCTGGATGATGAGCGGCGTTGCCTTGAGCATGTGCACGAGCCGGGCGTTGGTGACCATCGTCTGGGCGTCGGCCAGCATCGCCAGGCCGGACGTGTGCCGCATCATCGTCCCCGCCGAGCTCTCCAGCACGAGCTGGGCCTTCTGCGTCAGGTTCGTCCCAGCCAGGCTCGTGAGCGACATCCCCGCCCGCTGGGTGAAGTTCCTCCCCGCCTTGAGGTTGATGGAGCCCCGGACGTCCAGGGTGAGGTTGCCCCGCACCCGGATCGTGCAGTTGCCCTGGATCTCCGTCACGCTGTCGCGCTGCACCGAGACTTTCATGTCCCGGCGGGCGTGCAGGGCGAGCTCCTCCGCCCCCTTCTTGTCCTCGAAGGACAGCTCATTGGGCGGGCCCTCGCCCGAGGCATCGCCGCGCACCGTGCTCCGCGTTTGCCCCGCAGGCAGCGGGTACGGCACCTGCTGCTCGGCGTTGTAGACGGAGCCGGTGATGATGGGCCGATCCGGATCTCCATCCAGGAAGGTGACCAGCACCTCCTGGCCCACGTGGGGCAGGAAGAAGTTCCCCCAGCCCTTGCCGGCCTGGCCCTGCGCCACCCGGATCCAGCACGAGCTGCGCTCGTCCTTCCGGCCCTGGCGATCCCAGTGGAACTGGACCTTCACCCGGCCAAACTGATCCGTCCAGATCTCCTCACCCGCCTTGCCCACCACGCGGGCGCTCTGCACGCCGGTGGCCATCGGCCGGGGCGTCACTCGGGGCGGACGGAAGGGCGTGGCAGCCGGGAAGGCCTCGAAGCTGTTGGTGTACCCCTCCACCGTGGCCGCGTGGGACACCCAGCGCAGCACGTACTCCGCATTGATGTCCTTGCGCTCGTGCTCGGCGAGGGTGAAGCGGTAGCCGGGGATGAACCAACGCACGTGGCTCTGGCCTCGCAGCGCCCGGGACTGCACCTCGTGGGCCTCCAGGCGGATGCGGCCGCGCTGCTCGCCCTGGTCCTGGCGGGTGAAGGTCCCCGGGTACTCGTACTGCTCGAGGCGCGCCTCCGGGCCGCTCACCCGCGCCTGGAGCCGCGTCGAGGGCGTCTGGAAGGAGTAGTCCCCCAACGCGTAGCGCCCGGGCACCACCTGCTGTTCCATCTGGCACCCCGTCACGGCATCGTCCGTCCGCGCCGCGCCTTGATGGCCCTGCACGCGGGCCACCCCCGGCCCCGGGCAGGGCAGATGGGCCGCCGCATCGTCCGCTAGCACCAGCGTGTGCCGGTCCTTCGTGTGCTCGAAGAAGTAGAAGATGCCCTCGTCCTCCATGAGCCGCGAGGCGAAGTCGAACGCGGACTCCTGGTGCTGCACGCAGTACTCGCGAGGGGTGTAGCTGCGCCGCAGCGCCAGCCGGAAGTCGCTGAAGCCCTGCTCCCGGAAGAGCTGCTGGAGGAGCTCCGGCACCGTCAGGTTCTGGAAGATGCGGCTGTCGCGGGTGAGCGTGAGCAGCCACAGCCAGGGGCGCAGCTCGGCGATGTACCGGGTGAAGTCCGAGAAGGTGCCGGCCTGGACGAAGCGGGTGACGAGTCCATGGAAGCACCGCTCGGTACCGTCGCGCAGCACCAGGGAGATGGCCGCGCCCTGGCCCACCAGCCGCGAGAAGTCCACGTCGAGCCGCTCGGAGTGCAGCTCCAGGGTGAAGTGGAAGGGCTGCGATAAGGCCTCCTCGCCCTGGAAGCCGTGCAGCCGCAGCACGTCCTTGCCCATCGGCGTGGTGACGGAGAGATAAACCTGATCCTGCGTGAATCCCGACCTCATGGTCCCTCCTCGTGTGCGGCCAGGTGATGGGGTGCGAGCGCCACCGTCTGGACTCCCTGTCGGCCGGGGCTGGCGCGCAGCCAGGAAGTCCACCCCAGGCGTGGGCCGCTCGGAGCGCTTAGGGGCTGCGCGGGGATCTCCGCGGCGCGCACGGACAGCACCAGCCGCACCTCGAGGCCCGGACCCAGCGCGAACCGGGTGAGCGAGCGCAGGGTGCCCAGGCCCCGGCTCCCCGGCAGCAGCTCCACGTAGCGGCGCCACGAGAGAGGCCCCAGCTCCAGCTCCACACCCGCCTGCTCCAGCCACGCGCGCGTGCCCAGCACCGCGTCCTGGCCGAGCCGCTGGTTGCCGCCGGTGAGGCCCAGCCGCGTCCACTGCTCCGCCTCCAGCGGCAGCCACGCACCCTGGGGCGCTCTCGGCCTCACCCCCACGCTCAGCGCGTCCGAGATCAGGGCCCGCAGCGCTTCCAGGGACACGGGCCGGTGCGCGAGCAGCCCCGCGTAGCGCAGCAGCATGCGATCTTCGACTTCCAGCCGTCCTCGCGTCCCCCGGGTGCCCAGCCCCATCCACGCGTACAGGTAGCGGGCCACGGCGTGGGCCTCAGGCGGGCCCGGCTCCAGCCACACCCGGCGCAGCACCCGCCCCTGGTACAGCAGCGACAGCAGCCGGTGGTGGAAGATGTCCAGGAAGTCGCGCAGCCCCGTGTCCCCCGCGCGCGTCCGGTCCCGGAGCTGTTGGGCGAAGGGCCTCGGCAGCGGCCCCTGCACCCCGCCCAGCCCGAGGAAGGCCACCGTCAGCTCCGGCGCCTCTCCCGGCCGCGCGGGTGGCTTCACCTGGACGATGTCGCTGGGGGGAAAGGCCATGTCTCCCGAGGAGCGCAGGCGCACCGGTGCCTCGGGGCGCAGCCGCCGCAGCAGGCGCATCGCCTGGAAGAAGTCGAAGCGGTGGCCGGACTCGAAGAGCTCCTGCGCTACACCAGGGGCGCGTCGCCGGCCATGGGGGGCCATCGCTTCCATGTGTCCTCCCGCTGCTCGCTCCTCGCGACGAGCTGGGTAAAGGAATCCACCGGGGCGTACAGGCCGAGGAAGTGGTGGAGCACCGCCGCGAGCAGCAGGGCGCTGCCGCCCACGTAGCGGGACTCGTCGAAGGTGAGGGTGATCTCCAGGCCCCGGCAGAAGCCTCGCCAGGCCTCCCAGCCTCGCTGGCGCACCACCGGGCGGCTCTCCAGCCCTGTCAGCCCCTGGAGTTGCTGCACGGACACCTGGCCGCCGGAGCAGTCATGCAGCCGCAGCAGCTCCTCGAGCGCCTCCAGCGCCCGCGGGCCGGTGGCGAGCGAGAGGTGGTTCAACGACAGCAACGAGACGAGCTGCCACAGCACGGGGCCCTTGTCCGGAGGCTCGCGGGGAGGCGTGGGGCGGCGCAGGCAGCGGATGGCGCCCACGGGGACCCGCTCCTCCACCTGCAGCGCCGAGCCGGGCGCCAACTGCACGGGCAGCTCCCCGTTGGTGCACAGCGTGTGCACGTGCAGCGTCTGCTCCGCGGGCAGGTGGGGATCGAGCTCCAGATCCACGAAGGACAGCAGCACCTGCGAGCCCTGTCCCCCCGCTCGGCCGGTGGGCTGGCGCCGGGTGTACCAGAAGGCGCGCGGCTCCTCTCCGTCCTCCCCGTGGCTCCAGGAGAAGAGGGGATCGACTTCCCTCGTGCTCCCGGCTCCCTCCGTGGCAGCGGTGACCGAGAGGATGGAGTGGAGCTCCAGCTCCCTCGGGCGGCGGTAGTCGGGCACCAGCGGATACTCGGTGCGGCGCTGATCCAGCCGGACGGGCTCGGCCAGCTTGGGGAAGAGGTTGATGATGGGGGTGCAGCCCAGCCGGAACGTCTCGGGCGTGAGCGCGAGGCCCTCGCTGGGCGCGCCTTCCAGCAGCACGTAGACCTCGAGCGCTTGCTGGGAGGCCTGGAGGCACGCGCGCTCCAGCGCCAGCTCGAAGAAGAGGAACTTCTCGGGGAAGGCGAAGTACTCCTGCAGCAGGCGGTAGCCGCGGTGCAGGTGCGGAGGGGAGGGCAGCACTGCCTCCTCGGGGCCGAAGCCGAGCTGACGCAGGCTGTCCATGGGCTGGAGGTGAGGCTCATCCGGTGCGCTGTCCGGCGCAAGCGCCACGCCTCGGGCCTGGCAGGTGAGCAGCTCGTAGAGGCGGAAGGCCACCTCGGGAGGGCCGTCGAGGAAGAACTGGAGCCGGTCCAGCTGCAGCTCCGCCAGCTGGGCTCCGCGCGCCTCCAGCCGGAGCCGCAGCACCGCGGACACGTCCCGCCGCGTGCGCAGCCAGCTGAAGGAGAGCGGGGACTCCAGGCTCGCTTCCGCCACCTTCAGCGGCCAGAGGGTCACCGGTGAGCAGGTGCGGAAGCGGCAGGTCTGCCCCGGGCGCGGCTCGGCCAGCAGCTGCGTGCCGCGCTCGATGCGGTGGCCCGCGAGGGGCAGGCCCGCCGCCGTATCCACCTCGAAGCAGGCGATGGACAGCGAGGGCAGGGGCTCCACCAGGTGAGGGGCCAGCAGGCCCAGCAGTGTGGTGGAGAGCTCCGGCAGATCGCTGTCGAAGGCGTGCTGGACGCGCGCGGTGAGGAATGCGAACGACTCGATGAGGCGCTCCACGTGGGGATCGCCCACCTCGCTCGCTCCTAAACGCAGCCTCGCGGCCAGCTTGGGGTAGTGGGCGGCGAACTCCGCCCCTTCCCCGCGCAGCCAGGCCAGTTCCCGCTGGTAGGCCTGGAGCAGTTCATCCTGTTGGGTGCCCATCGCGCTCCTCCGTCCGCTGGCTCAGGCCGTCTTGTTGGTCTTGCGATCCCACTTCGTCGAGTTGCTCGCGCCCTCTTTCCACTCGATGGTCGCGTAGTCGAGCGACACCGTCTCGACGGGGTCTCCCCGGGCGCCTCCCGCGACGGAGATCGACGTGATGACGACTTCGGTCAGCTCGTACGTGAAGATGACGCTGTCATCGCTGCCGGCGACGGTGAGGGTGGCGTTGCCCACGCTCTCGCCTTTGCTGCAGGACAGGTAGAGGTTGGGGGAGGCCTTATCCACCAACTTGGTGATCTGGAACTCTCCGTGGTTGGGACGTCCCTGGCGCTTGATCTCCCCATCGTTGGAGCGCTCATTGAGCGTCATGGGGAAGGTCAGCCCGTAGCGGTAGGAGAGGACTTCGATCTGGCCCGAATAAGCCTGCACCTTGGAGCTGCCCGGCGCCTTGGCGATCTTCAGATAAATGCTTTCTGGCATGGTCTATGGCCTCGCGTGAGAGAGGGGTGAAGGGATGAGATGTGACGAGTGGGGGTGGGCCCGCCTCATGCGGCCGGCTGGGGCAGCTCCGCCACCAGGCGGATCGAGGCGGTCAGCTCGTTGAGCTGGAAGTGGGGGCGCAGGAACACCACCGCCCGGTACGTGCCAGGGTGGCCAGGGACCTCGGCCACGTCCACCCGGGCCTCGCGCAGCGGCTGGCGGGCCTTGATGGAGAAGGAGGCGTTCTCGTTGGTCTGCACGTACTGGCTGATCCACCGGTTGAGGAAGGCGGAGATTTCCTGGCTGGAAGCGAAGCCGCCCACCTTGTCGCGCATGATGACCTTGAGGTAGTGCGCGAAGCGCGACGAGGCCAGGATGTACGGCAGCTGCGAGGACAGCTCCGCGTTGGCGTTGGCCTGGGGCGTGTCGTAGCGGCGGGGCTTGTGGGCCGTCTGCGCGCCGAAGAAGGCCGCGTAGTCGGTGCCCTTGCTGTGGCACAGGGTGATGAAGCCCAGATCGCTGAGCTCCTTTTCGCGCCGGTCGGTGATGGCCACCTCCGTGGGGCACTTCTGGGCGATGTCTCCCTCGTCCGTGCGGAAGGTGTGCGTGGGCAGCCCCTGGACGATGCCGCCGCTCTCTACCCCGCGGATGTTGGCGCACCACTGGTACTGCGCGAAGGCGTGGGTGATGCGCAGGCCCAGCGCATAGGCCGCGTTGCCCCACAGGTACTTGTGGTGATCGCGACCGTCCACGTCCTCGCGGTAGCCGAAGCCCTCCACCGGCGCCGTGTCCTCGCCGTAGGGCAACCGCATCAGCACGTGGGGCAGCACCAGCCCCACGTACCGCGCGTCCTCCGAGTCCCGGAAGCTGCGGTAGCGGATGAGCTCCGTGCTCTCGAAGGTGCGCGCCAGATCCCTCGGCGCCCCGATGTCCGTGAAGCTGTCCAGATCGAACAGCGAGGGACTGGCCGCGGAGATGAAGGGCGCGTGCGCGGCGGCGGCCACGTGGGAGATTCCTTCCAGCAGCGCCACGTCCCGCGGGCTCCGGCCGAACTCGTAGTCGCCGAGGAGGACCCCGTATGGCTGCCCGCCGAAGGTGCCGTACTCCTCCTCGTAGAGCTTCTTGAAGAGGGCGCTCTGATCGAACTCGGGTGCCCGCTCCAGATCCTCAAGCAGCTCCTTCTTCGTGGCGTGGAGCACCCGGAGCTTCAGGTTTGTCCCCGTCTCCGTGTCGTGGACCATCAGGTGCAGGCCCCGCCACGAGGCCTCCAGCCGCTGGAAGGGCTCGGCGTGGAGCACCTCGTCCAGCTGCGCGCCCAGCAGCTCGTCGATGCGCGCGATGCGCTGGTGGATGAGCGCCACCAGATCCGCCTCGGGCGAGACGGAGTCTTGGGTGAGGGCCTGCTCCACGAACTCGCCCACCAGCTCCCGGGCGCGAGGCTGCTGGCCGTCCTCTCGCGCCAGCCGGCCCTCCTCGATGATGCGCGTGAGCAGCCCTTGCTCTGGCTGCAGGGTCTGCGTCTGTTGCTGCCGCGGGGGTTCCTGCGTGGCTTCTTGCGTGCCTTCCTCGAACATCACTTCCTCCGTTTCAGGTTTGGGGGTTGGGCTTCAGGGGTCAGTGCTCCGTGGGAGCCTTCAGCTCGGCCTCGAGCGCCTGGAGGCGGGACTTGTCCGCCAGCACGGACCGCAGCAGCTCCGCCAGCGCGTCGTTGCCGTCCAGCTTGGCCAGCAGGTCCACCAGCCGCTGGCGCGACTCCAGGAGCTTGCGCAGCGGCTCGATCTGCTCGACGAGCTGGCGCGGGTGGAACGAGTCCATGCTTTGGAATCGCAGCTCCACGGCCATGCTGCCGCCGTCCTCGCGGAGCTTGTCCGGCACGGACAGCCGCAGCCTCGGCCCGGTGGCGGCCATCACCTCGTCGAAGTTGTCGCGGTCGATCTCGACGAACTTGCGTTCCTTCAGCCGCGGGAGCTCCTGCTGCTGCCCTGCCAGATCCGCCAGGATGCCGACCACCAGCGGCAGCTCCTTCTGCTCCACCGCGTCACCGATCTCCACGTCGTAGGTGATCTGCACCCGAGGGGGCCGGATCCGGGTCAGGATGTGTTGAGTGCTTTCCTTCGCGGGCATGTCGTCTCTCCTTCGAGAGGGTTGGGGTTCGTGGGATGGAGCCGGGCGCCGCCGGATGTGATCAGCGCTCGTGCTCCACCTCCACCAGCCTCCCGCTCCGGTCCAGCCGCAGCGGGAGGGAGATGGACTCGTTGATTGGGCTCTGAACCAGCCGGGCGGTGATCAGCGCGACGGGGGAGCCCTCCTCCTCGGGAGGAAGCTGGACGGAGACCTGGATCTGCCGCAGGCGTGGCTCGTAGGCCTCGACCGCATGGGCGATGAGCCGCTCCAGGTGCAGGGCCTCGGCGGCGGTTGTCCCGAGTGGCCGCAGGTCCGGTAGCCCATAGTCCAGGGCCGAGCGCTCATGAGGCTCGAGCGCGCCGGCCTGCTCCAAGGTGAGCGTGCAGCGGGTGCTCAACGCGTGCGCCACCTCGCGCCTCACCGAGGCGCGCAGCTGTTCTTCATCGAGCCAGGACACGCTCTCTGTGTCCGTGAGCCTGTCCAGCAGGGGCGCCGCGAATCCGGAGGTCTGGTTGTCTCGGGACATGTCGCCTCACTTCTTCTCCAGCTTCATTCCGAGCAGGGAGTGGATGGCCTCCAGGTGGGAGGCGTTGGGGATCAGCTCCTGGAGGAGCTGCTCGAGAGGCAACTGCCCCCAGAGCACGGCGCGCTTGACCAGGTAGGGGACGGGGCTGTGTGGCTCGGTGCGCCGCAGGTAGTCCGAGGCGAGGCTCAGCCATTGGTAGGCCTCTTCCCGGCTGCGGATGGCGCGCGGGTTCGTCCCCGGGCCCGTAGGGAGCTCGGGAGATTCTCCATCCGCCGGGGTGCCCGCCACCGCCCCTGGTTCCTCCTTCGCGGAGCTGGCGCGCAGCGTGGTGGCCAGGGCCTGGAGGCCTCCGAGGACCTCGCGGGTGCGGCGCAGCAGCGCGCTGGCGCGCCCCAGCTTGGCGTCGAGTGCCTGTTCCAGCGCGGAGCTGGCCTTCAGCAAGGCGTCCATCTCCCGCGCGAGCGTGCCAAGGCCCACGGCCGGCATCTGGGAGGCGATGTCCAGGAAGCGCTCCCGCGTCAGCGGGCCTTCCTCGGCGCTGTCGGCCTCTTCCTCCTCATCGGACGCGGCCTTCGGGGCTCCGCCGCGCTTCTCCTGGTGGAGGATCTGCTGCCAATCCGCGAAGCCGTGGCTCACGGCGTTGGGGCCCTGGGTTCGGACGAGCGGGACCTGGCCGAGGACCGTGGGGAGCCTGTCATCGAGCCACGTCAAAGGGGCGAGCCGGGCCTCCGCGTCCCCCTCCTCGAGAGCGGGCCAGAGCGAGTCCCAGAAGCGCTCCACCAGCGCGCGGGTCAGCCACAGCCCGCGCGCCAGCCCCGCGAAGCCCTGCTGAAACCCCCAGGCCTCCGTGAGCCATGCGGCCAGCTGCAGATCCTTCGAGTCGCGCGTCAGCGCGTGCTGGCAGAGCTCCACCACTTGGGCCCAGTTGGCCCGCTTGAGGGGGGCCTGCCACACGCCTTGGGGCAGCGTGGGGTCATCCTCGCGCCGGGCCTCCCGGAGCTGATCGTAGAGGGGCTCATAGCGCAGGCTGCGGCCCGAGGGCGCTTCGGGAGAGATCGGCCGCAGGAGCGGCTCGAGGTCCGGTGCAGGAGAGGGGAGAACGTCGGCCATGGCGGAGGCTCGGGGCTCAATGGGTGGGAGGAGGGGGCGCGTCATCGAAGGTCGAGGCGCCGTTGCGGATCGGCTGGGGCGGAGGGGCGTCGTCGAAGGCGAGGGCCTTGCCGAGCGTGCGGCCTGGGCGGCGCCGGGCTTGAGCCGGCTTCTGCGGTGGGGGCGGCTCGGAGACTTCAGGGGGGCTTGCCACAGTGACTGCGGGGGGCGGTTCCGGGAGCGGCTTAGGAGCACGCGTGCTCTTCCACAGCAGGCCCAGCACGAGCGCCGCCAGCAGCACGCAGACGGCGAGCGCGCCCTGCAGCAGGCCCACACCCCTCCGGTTGCGGCGCGCGGCCTCGGCATCCGGGCTGGCCAAGCCGCTCTCGGGGAAGGCCTTGCGCTCCAGCAGGTGGGTGATGAAAGCGGGCGTGCGAGGAGCCCCACCCAGCCCGGCGGCGCCTTGCGGCACGGGGTCGCCGCAGAAGTAGATCCCTCGCAGCAGGGCCGGCTGGGCGAAGGTGGAGGATTGGAAGAGGACGTCGAGCAGCCGGCTCACCGGCCGCGCGAGCGCGCGCAGCTCGGAGGGGAAGAGGAACGCGGACTCCCGGTCCGCCTGCGCTCCTTGCCCCGCTGCGAGCAGCTCGAGCTGGAGGGCGCAGAGCTCTTGGTGGATGACCTGGAAGGCCGTGTCCACCCAGGCGGGAGAGTAGGGCTCCTGGGGCGAGGCGGGGCTGGACCAGCCGAGCATCTCGTCCCGCCTGTGCGGCGGCAGGGTGCGGCAGAAGGCGGCGAAGCCGGGGATCAGATCCGACTGGGTGATGACGACATACACGGGCGCGCGCACGCCCAGCTCGCTGCGCAGGGCTTGCAGTCTCTCGAAGAGGCCCTGCGCCATGCGCTCCAGCCCCACGTCATCCAGGGCCTGCGGGCCCGTCAGGCGCGAGGCGGGCACCGTCAGCATCAGCCCGTCCACGGGCCGCTGGCCCCGGAGCTGCTTCAGGCTCCGGAGGGCGTCCTGCCACTCTGGCGTGGGTTGCTCCGTGAGGCCGGGCATGTCGAGCACCACGCCCTGGTCGAAGAGCCAGACGCCCCAGCCGCCGGCCTCCAGCTCCTTGCGCGTAGGAGAGCCATAGGGGCGGCGCAGGTGGGCACCCGCCGCCAGCGAGGTGCGGCCCGAGCCCGGCTCGCCCACGAGCATCAGCCAGGGCACCTGGTAGCGGCGCTCGCGGTGCTTGCCGGTGGCGCCCAGCCGTTGCAGCGCCGTGTGGAGAGAGGTGGAAGGTGCGCTCATGGGTGCGTCTCCGGGAGAGAGGAGGAAATGGCCGTGGGGGAAGGAGGCGAGGACGGGGAGAGCGCCAGCACCAGGCTGGTGGAGACGGCGCCCACGAGCACGGTGGCGATGGCCGCGGCCCAGGGCCACCGGCGCGCGAACCGCCGATCCGTCCGCTCGTCCCGGGTGTGGGCGTAGGCCTCGTCCACCAGGTGCTGGGGGCGGGTGTCCGGCTCGGGCGGCCGCTGGAAGACGAGCGCGAAGAGCTGGCGCTGCAGATCCTGGAGAAGGGCCTCGCTGCCGAGCCCTCGGTACCGGCCCTCGAAGCCCAGCGAGAGCGCCATCAGGTACACCCCTGCGAGCTCGGCGCGCGCGGGATCCCGCTCTCGCAGCAGCCGCTCCACGTCCGCGAAGATGCGATCACCGGCCTCGTGCGTGCCGAAGAGCTCATCCTCCAGCAGGTGCTGCTGCCACGCTTCCCGGCCGTACCACTCCGTGTGGACGAGCAGCTCGTCGGCGAAGGAGGTGAGCACATAGCGGCACTCCTCGAGGTGGCGCTCCAGCAGCGAGCCGCGGGGAGCGCCCGCGAGGCCCGTCTGCTCCTGGATGCGCTCCCGCAGCCTTCGCCAGATCTCGTCGATGCTGGGGCCCGGCGGAGCCTTGGCCGTGAAGCGGCTGGGGACGGACAGCGCCTGGAGTTGCTGGCGCAGCTGAAGGAGCTCCGCGAACAGCTCGCGGGCTCTCGAGACAAGAGGAGAGGCTCCGAGCGCCTCGGCGCCGGTGGGCAGGGCAGAGTGTGTCATGGCGTTTACCTGTCGTTGCGAATGAGCAGGAAGACCTCGGCGGGGGCATGCACTTCGCCCGGCTCGAGGATGTTCTCGAGCACCAGCCGCTCATCCGGGCGGATGAAGGCGGAGCTGGACTCCAGGGAGAACAGGAGCGTGCCGGAGCGGGGCACCAGGCCCGGCCGGCTGTCGATGAGCTCGCGGCGGGCCCCGAGCGTGCGCGTCTCCCGCATCACCCGGTGGCGGCTCTCCGAGCCGATGCGGCACCCCGCCATCCACCCGAGCACCTGCTGGCGCGTCGTCCCCGCCCGGCCGTGCACCTCGAGCACCAGCTCGCGGTCCGTCCACTGGGGCAGGATGCGCGTGCTGAAGCCGCCACCCTCGGGCGTGAGCTGGACGCGGGTGTAGGCCTCCGAGACGCCTTGCTCCAGCGTGCTCTCGATGAAGGAGAGGACCGCCTGGAAGGAGCGCCGGAGGTCCAGGTGCTCGTAGGCGGGGAAGGCCGGAGGGATGCGGCCCTCGCTCAGGGGGGCGAGGTGTCCGGCCAGCGCGCACAGCGCCAGGTAGAGGCTGAAGGGATGGGCGGTGCCCGTGCGGAGCACGGCCTCGAAGGCCGGGAGCCCGGCCACGAGCCAGCGCAGCAGGTGCGGGCCCCCGGCGAGCTGCGCGGACTCGGCCTCCTGGGTGTGGAGCTGCTCCACCAGGCTGGTGGCCTTCTGCCGGATGCGCAGGGCGAGCCGATCACACCCCTCCGCCAGCGGAGAGTCGAAGGGCACCGTCAGCAGCGGGGGCAGGTAGTCCTCCACGGCGAAGGCTTCGTGCTCGCGGCGGACCTCGAGCAGCGGGAGCGCGCAGTAGCCGGCGGGAGGCGGGCCCGCGAACAGCGCGAGCCGTGGCTGGAGCTGAGCAATGCGCAGCGGCAGGCTGCCTGTGCTCTCGTCGGCGAGCGGCTCGCTCGTGGTGGAGATGAAGCGGCTGGGGCCGGGGGCGCTGCCTCTCTCGGAGGCCACCGCGACATGCAGGCGTATGGGACGCTGCCAGTCCACCCCCTGCAGGCCATGGAGCGCCAGCCGCAGCTCGCCCGCCTCGCCCATCCGGTGGGAGAGGATGAGCCCATCCGGAAGCACCGCCTCCAGCTCCTGCAACTGGAGCGTGCCTGCGGCCAACAGCGAGCGATCATACTGGAGCTGGCGCACGCCCCAGTGGAAGGGCATGGCCAGGCTGAGGTGGAGCTGAAGGAGGGCCTCGTGGCGGCGGTCCTGCTGCTGAAAGTGCTGAGGCGCGAGCAACATCCCTTCGTGCCACTGCACCGCAGCGGGAAGATCGTGAGCGTGAGTCATGAGTTCTGTCCCCGGGCCGGTGAAGAAAACCGGCCTCAAAAATCACAGAGACCGCTCGAGTCCGTTGTGACGCCGCTCACCAGGAGACGCGTGCCGAGATGATGCGGTGCACGCTGGAGCTGTCCGTGCTGTGGCCCTCTTGGACGGTCACCACATTGCCGCTGGGCCGCCAGGCCAGGATGTGGCTGACGTTGTCGCTGAAGCCGACGAAGTCCGGCAGCGGGTTGTAGCCGGTGGCGATCGGGTAGTTGGCGGCCAGCCCCTGGGACGTGGTGTTGAGATCCCCGGCGATGATCACCACCCCATCCGTGGCGAGCACCTGGGCCTGGGCCTGCTGCAGCAGGCCGCTGTTCTCCATCACCAGGTAGGCATCAATCAGCCCATTTCCCGGCATGGTATAGCCTGGCGCCAGCGCGGGTACTCCCAAGGGCGCATGCCAGGTGATCAGCATGGCCGTGGAGCCACCCACTGTGAGGACCGCGTAGGCCGGCGGCCGGTGCGTCGTCGCAGTCTGCGCCGTGGCCTGGAGATGCCCGGGCAAGCTGGCGATCCATCCGTTGAGCGCGGGATCCGTGGCGTAGTCCCAGAGGGTCAGCGGCGTGTTCACCACGACGCCGTTGTGCACCAGGCAGATGTGGCCAGCCCCTCCTCCCGTGGTCAGCTCGGGCTGGTGGGCCGCCGGGCGCTGGTAGGCTGGGCCGACGCTGACCCCCGTCGCGGGCGTCGCGGGGTCCGTATCGAGCATGCTCGAGATGGAACCACCCGCCGCTTGCTGGGCCTCCTGGACCAGGAAGACATCCACGTCTGGGGCCGCCGGATAGAGTCCGGCCAGGACCGGTTGGACCGCCTGGAGCTCGACGGCCTTCTGCTGGCTCTCGCCAGTGCTGTTCCACGAGACGATACGAAGAGAGGGCATGCGGGGCTCCGTGAGGGTTTTCCTCGCCGGAGTCGCCTCTCCGCGCCTGTGACCCGCGTCCGCGGCGCCGCTTGCTGGCCAGCCCAGGGGCAGGGTCTCCAAACCTGGGTTTCTATGATGTCTTGTTTTTCTTGTTTTGATTGACGTGGCACCCGGATTTGCTCTTCGATGGGCGCCTCTCCAGGAGGACTCCCATGGTGATCCCCTCGCGCCTTCAAGCCACCTCGTGGAAGGCCGCTGTGCTGCTGCACGTGATGGTGTGCGGCCTATTCTTGCTCATCGCGCCGCGTGCCCACGCATCGGGGACGTTCGTCAACCCGCTGAACACCAGCGCGGACCCGTGGATGCAGTACCACAATGGCTACTACTACCTGGCCACCACCCAGGGGAGCTCGATCAAGATCTGGAAGGCGGCGTCGATCTCGGGCCTGCTGACAGCCTCTCCGACGACCGTGTGGACCGGGTGCTGCAACGTCTGGGCAGCCGAGTTCCACCTGCTCAATGGTCCCAACGGCCTCCGCTGGTACCTCTACTACACCAAGGACGACGGGGTTGACGTCAACCACCGCATGTATGTCCTGGAGAGCAGCGGGACGGATCCGCTCGGCCCCTACACGGACAAGGGCCGGATCGCGACTGATCCCAACAACCAGTACTACGCCATCGACGGCAGTGTCCTGCGCAAGAGCGACGGCTCGCTGTACTTCCTATGGGCCGGGCACCCGGGGCACCTGCTCTACATCGCACCGATGAGCAACCCGTGGACCATCAGCGGCGCCCGGGCCAACCTCCCCGCGTCTGGCTTTGGATGCACCGAGGTGCGTGAAGGCCCGGTGGTTCTCCAGCGCAACGGCCGGATCTTCCTGACCTACTCCGCCTGCGATACGGGCAAGCCGGACTACAGGCTCGGCATGCTCACCGCCAACGAGAGCAGCAACGTGATGAACCCCGCCTCCTGGACACAGACGGCCGTCCCGGTGTTCCAGCGCAACGATGCCAACGGGGCCTTCGGGCCCGGGCACCATGGGTTTTTCAAGTCGCCCGATGGGACCGAGGACTGGATCATCTATCACGCGAAGACCACCGCCGAGTTCACGTACAACGGCCGCACGACCCGCGCGCAGCGCATCACCTGGAACTCCGACGGGACGCCGAACCTCGGCAGCCCGGTGTCTCTCGGCGCCACGCTGACCAAGCCCTCGGGAGACAACGGGCCCAGCCCCATCACGCTGAACGACAACGCCACCGGCACGGGCCTCCAGCAGTTCGAGTACACCGGGAGTTGGAACTACGGACCTTCCTGCGGGGTCGGCTGCTATCAGGGGGATGATCACTACTCCAACACCGCCAACGCCTCCGTGCAGGTGCGCTTCAACGGCACGCAGATCGTCCTCTATGGCGCGAAGGATCCCTCCCACGGCATCGGGGCGGTCTCGATCGATGGGGGGCCGGAGACGCTCGTGGACTTCTACCAGTCACCGCGCCAGGGCCATCAGGCCATGTACATCAGCCCCGTGCTCAGCCCTGGCCCGCACACGCTCAAGCTCCGTGTCACCGGCACCAAGAATGGGGCCTCCGGTGGCTACTACCTCACGATCGATCGGGTCGACATCAGCGCCAGCGCGACCGACGCCACCCGGTACGAGGCCGAGCACGCGCAGTTGACGAATGCCCGTGTCGCCGCCATCGCGAGCGCGTCGAATGGGCAGAAGGCTGGGTACATCGACTCCGCGGACAGCGCGGTGCGCTTCACCGTCAACGTCCCCAAGGCCGGCACGCACGCGGTGACCGTGCGTTATGGCAATGGCTGGGGCGCTAGCAGCCACAATGTCTCGGTCAACGGGGGTGTGCCCTTCAGCGTGAACTATGCCAACAACGGCGTGGATGTCTGGACGTCGCTAACGCTGCAGGTCCCCCTGAACGCTGGGAACAACACGCTCTCCTTCACGAAGGGCAGCAACTTCACCGAGCTGGACTACCTCGAGCTGCCCCGCTACGAGGCCGAGAACGCGACGATCTCTCGCGCCGCGATCGCCTCCCACGCCAGCGCGTCGAACGGCCAGAAGGTCGGCTACATCGACTACGCGGACAGTTTCGTGGAGTTCCGGGTCAATGTCCCCAGCGCGGGCACCTATACCCTGCGCACGCTCTACAGCAATGGCTGGGGGAGCAGCAGCCACAACATCTCGGTCAATGGAGGCGCTTCCTTCAGCCAGAGCTATGCCAACAATGGCGTCGATGTCTGGACGGCGGCCACCACCACCGTGAACCTCAACGCGGGCACCAACACGATCCGTTTCACGAAAGGGGCCCAGTTCACAGAGCTCGACTACATCGAGGTCTATCGGTAGGAGTCCTCGCTCCTCAGGGCTGAACTACTTGCTGGGTACCACGCCACTGAACTCCGCCTTGGCTCCACGCGTCCACTCCTCGGTGCCATTGGGGACGGGCTGAGCGGGCACGAGGACGGGCTTGGGGGGCACCTGCGAAGTGTCCTCCGGTGGCCTGAGGAACATGGAGGGGACGCCGGTGTCCATCAATAGCGAGCCGGCGGCCGCCACGCCGTTGACCTCGATGGTGGCCGGTGCCGGGGACCAGTCCCCCTGGATGTCCGGGCTCGGCGTCAGCTCGAAGAAGGGGCGCAAGCCTGGGCTGGATGGGGCGGGGTTGCTGCGTCGCACCTTGGCGTTGGACGTGTTCGCGAGTCCTGGCTGTGAGGCTCCCGTAGACTCCCTCACGAGTAGGTGGACGGAAGCCAAGCCTGGAGGTACTCGGCGCGGACCCCGTGTCTTAACGTTGAGGCATCTGGCCCCCCACCTGCAGCGGCGCATGTCTCAAGGCTCTCGCACCTCCGAGACTCCGAGCGGTTGACGCGTCAACGAGCGCGCTGGCGCGTCAACGAGCGCGCTGGCGCGTCAATTGGCGCGTCAGTTGTGTCCGGGCGCCTCCGAGCCCAGCCCGAAGCGGGGGATCCCCTGGCGCCCAGTGCCGAGCCGATAAGCCCCGAACTGCTGTTCGCGGAGCATGGGCACCCCAGGTCCATCGCTTGCATTCACGGAGGATGAACTCGCCCTCTGGCTTTTAGCGGACTCCCGTGACCGATTTTCCCTCCCCTCCCCGCGGCTCAGGTTTCAGCAGCAACCGCAGTTCCCTCTCTCGTTCCAGGCCGCCCGCTTTGCTCGCCTCACCTCGTTCCGAACTGAAGCACGTGGCGTGGCTTGCCCTGGCCTCGGTATGGCTGTGGCTTGCTTGCAGTGAGGCACCGCAGGCTGGAGGTCAAGTGCTGCCTCCGAGGCATCTGCAGGCACAGGCGCTCTCCTCTGGACAGTGGAATTACACGGGGGATATGGCCTCCGCTCGCTATGGCCACACGGCGACCCTGTTACCATCCGGAAAAGTCCTCATCACCGGGGGATATGGCAGCATCGCCAACCTGGCCAGCGCAGAGGTGTACGACCCGGCCACGGGCGTCTGGAGTTCCACCGCCTCCATGGCCGCCATACGCGAGTTCCACACGGCGACCGTATTGCCCTCCGGGAAGGTCCTCGTCACCGGAGGGGGATTTGTCTACAACACCCTGGCCAGCGCGGAGGTGTACGACCCAGCCACGGGCACCTGGAATTCCACCGCCTCCATGGCCTTTGCTCGCTCTCACCACACGGTGACCCTGTTGCCCTCCGGAAAGGTCCTCGTCACCGGGGGCTATGACGCCACCTCCTGCTTGGCCAGCGCGGAGGTGTACGACCCGGCCACAGGCACCTGGAGTTCCACTGCCTCCTTGGCCTCTGCTCGCTGTCGCCACACGGCGACCCTGTTGCCCTCCGGAAAAGTCCTCGTCACCGGGGGAGATATCGACAACAGCCCTATAGCCAGCGCGGAGGTGTACGACCCGGCCACGGGCACCTGGAGTTCCATCACCTCCATGGCCTCCGCTCGCTATGGCCACACGGCGACCCTGTTGCCCTCCGGAAAGGTCCTCGTCACCGGAGGGAGATTTGGCAACAGCCCTCTGGCCAGCGCGGAGGTGTACGACCCGGCCACAGGCACCTGGCGTTCCACCACCTCCATGGCCTCCGCTCGCTATGGCCACACGGCAACCCTGTTGCCCTCTGGAGGGGTTTTCGTCACCGGGGGGATTGGCAGCGACGGCACCCTGGCCAGCGCGGAGGTGTACGACCCGGTCACGGGCACCTGGAGTTCCACCACCTCCATGGCCTCCACGCGCGAGTTTCACACGGCGACCCTGTTGCCTTCCGGAGGAGTTCTCGTCACCGGGGGATATGGCGGCAATGGCCTCTGGGCAACCGCGGAGGTGCACGCCCCGGCCACGGGCGCCTGGAGTTCCACCACCTCCATGGCCTCCACGCGCGAGTTCCACACGGCGACCCTGTTGCCCTCCGGAAAGGTCCTCGTCACCGGGTACGGTTTCCCGGTCAGCGCGGAGGTGTACGACCCGGCCACGGGCGTCTGGAGTTCCACCGCCTCCATGGCCTCTGCTCGCTCTCACCACACGGCGACCCTGTTGCCCTCTGGAAAGGTCCTCGTCACCGGGGGCTATGGCGCCACCTCATACTTGGCGAGCGCGGAGGTGTACGACCCGGCCACGGGCATCTGGAGTTCCACTGCCTCCTTGGCCTCTGCTCGCTGTCGCCACACGGCGACCCTGTTGCCCTCCGGAAAAGTCCTCGTCACCGGGGGCTTTCGTGACAACAGCACCCTGGCCAGCGCGGAGGTGTACGACCCGGCCACGGGCACCTGGCGTTCCACCACCTCCATGGCCTCCGCTCGCTCTAGCCACACGGCGACCCTGTTGCCCTCCGGAAAAGTCCTCGTCACCGGGGGAGATAACGACAACATCCCTCTGGCGAGCGCGGAGGTGTACGACCCGACCACGGGCGCCTGGAGTTCCACCACCTCCATGGCCTCCACGCGCGAGTTCCACACGGCGACCTTGTTGCCCTCCGGAAAGGTCCTCGTCACAGGAGGCAGTGACCCCACCCACCGCCCCGCCAGCGCGGAGGTGTACGACCCGGCCACGGGCACCTGGAGTTCCACCATCTCCATGTCCTCCGCTCGCTATCGCCATACGGCGACCTTGTTGCCCTCCGGAAAGGTCCTCGTCACAGGAGGCAGCGGCCCCGCCAGCGCGGAGGTGTACGACCCGGCCACGGGCGCCTGGAACTCCACCACCTCCATGGCCTCCGCTCGCTATCTCCACACGGCGACCCTGTTGCCCTCCGGAAAAGTCCTCGTCACCGGGGGGTATAGCTGGGGCCCTTCCCTGGCCAGCGCGGAGGTGTATGAAGACACGGGAGCTCGCCAGGAATGGCGCCCTGTCATTACCCCGCTCGCCGAGCAACATCCGGGCGAGGAATTCCGTATCAGTGGGAGCCTCTTGCGAGGCCTCTCGGAGGCCAGCAGCGGTAATACCCAGAGTTCTGCCACGAACGCGCCCGTCGCCAGCCTTATCGCGCTGGAAGGAGGAAAGCTGACGCGTATCCAGGCTTTGGACTTATTCTCTGACACGGAAATATCCTTCCGGACACCCTGGGTTGCGAATGGCCATTACATCCTCTCCGTGACGGCCAATGGCATCCACGGTGGGCAGTTGGTGCTCATCACGGGGCCTGCTCCTTCAGCGCCTGCCATTACCTCACCTATTTCCTGGGCCAATACCTCGAAGCCCACCATCAGCGGCACCGCGAGGCCCGATAACACGGTGGACGTGCGGCTGGACGGAAGCCTTGCAGGCACAGTTCAGGCCGACTCACAGGGCCTTTGGAGTGTCACCCCAGCCAGCGCATTGGCGGAGGGCCCGCACAGCGTCTCGGCCTTCGAAATCGATGCGATAGGCAACATCGGTCCTGACTGCGAGGAACACCGTTTCACGGTGGACACCCTCCCGCCAGAAACACCCGTGATCACCGCGCCAGGAGCATTCACTAACACACTCACCCCTGTTATTGCAGGTACGGCCGAGCCCGGCACCACCGTCACGGTGTCGCTGGATGCAGACAAGACGAGAGGCACCGTCCCGGTGGATACCCTGGGAGCTTGGAGTTTCACCCCTCCAGCACTCGTCAATGGACTCCACCTGTTCAGAGTCACCGCCACCGATGCGGCGGGCAATCTCAGTCCCCCAGCCTTGAACAGCTCCTTCTTCACGGTCGACACCGTGCCCCCTCGAGCGCCCGTGGTAACGCTTCCGCCCGCAGGCTTCAACAACGGTCTGCCCGTCATCGAGGGCACGGCGGAGGCGGAGAGCCAAGTCACCGTGTGGCTCGGTGGGAGCATGGCAGGCACCACCGTGGCGGATGCAACGGGGAGTTGGAGATTCACCCCGGGCACGGTTTTGCCCGATGCTGCCTACCTGATCACGACCGCCGCCCGGGACAAAGCAGGCAATCTCAGCCCTGGCTCCGAGGCACTCTGTTTCACGGTCGACACCACTCCTCCACCAGCGCCCGTGATGACTTCGCCCGGGAACTTCGTCTCTACATCCAGACTCACGATTAGCGGCAAGGCTGAGACTGGGAGCACGATTACGGTGTCTCTGGATGATATGACTTTCGGCACCGTGAAGGCAGACGTGACAGGGGCCTGGAGTTTCACTCTGAGCACTGCGATCAACGACGGAGTCTACTCAGCCAGGACCTTCGCCACGGACATGGTCGGTCATATCAGCTCCACTTCAAGCCGATCCTTCACAGTCGACACCGTGCCGCCAGCCGCGCCCGCTGTGATTGAGCCTGCAGCCTTCGTCGATACCCCCACCCCCAGCATTGGCGGCACTGCAGAGGCGGGCAGCACGGTGAAATTCTGGCTGGATGATGATGAGTCGCAGGCCGCGACGGCCAGCGCGGGCGCTGATGGCACTTGGCACTCCATGCTGACCACCCCGTTGGCGTTCAGGGACCACACCCTCTCCGCCATCGCCATCGATGCGGCGGGCAATACCAGCACCATCTCCCAGTCTCGTTTCAACCTTCCTCAGCAGAGCCATTACGGCTGGGAGGGGTGCACCACTGCCCCCGCGCTCCCCGCCACCTGGGCCTTGGTGCTCCTGGCCTTATCTCTGCGCAATCCGCGCAACCCGCTGGGCTCCCGTCAGTGCCGGCGCACGCCTGTCGTGTTCGCGAGCAACGAGTCACGCAGTGCATGGGCCCAGTCCCTGGACTCAGGCCAAAGGAGGCCTCGACCGCTGCGAGCGACAGGTCCACGTCGAACCGGCCGTGTCGCGTGGAGCTTCTCTCAGGCGGCCGCGCGGCCAGGCACGCTCGCCGGCGTGGCCTGGATGCGGCGCCAGAGGAAGTACGAGAGCCCCCAGAGCACGCCGGTGGCCGCTGCCCAGCCCCACGCCTGCGGGCCATCGCCCACCGAGAAGTGGGCAACGAGCGCGGAGACGAGGGTGATGGCGAAGCCGGCGTAGGCCCACTCCTTGAGCCGCGCCGACACTGGTGCAAGCAGCAGCGCCACGCCGAGGAACTTGGCCCACGAGAGCTCCACCCGGAAGTATGCGGGGAAGCCGAGGTGGGTGAACGCCTCCGCCACCTGCGGCAGTTGCAACTGCGCATAGGCGGTGAAGCCTATCTGCAGGCAGAAGAGCGCGGTGGCGATCCAGAAGCCGATGACCATTCCTTTGGAGCGGGGCATGTTCAGGTCCGCGGGAGAGGGGGAAAACCAGGAGTCTCAACGCCGAACTGCTGGGCGTACTCGGCGTGCAATCGCTGCCAGCCGTCGAACTTCAGGGCGTCGGCGGCGACGAGGCGGCCGATGGGCTCGCCTGCGAGGAGCCCATCGAGCACGTCGAGGCAGATGTGCCAGCCCGCAGCGCCCATCGCAATGAAGCGGCGATCAATGTTGTGCCAGAGCGTGAGCCGGGTGCCTTGGCCTGCCAGCGGCTCCAGCTCCCAGCGGATGTCCTGTCCCCCCCAGCTGTACTCCAGCAGCTTGGGCGCATCGGCCCGCTTCACCTGGGTCTCGGAGACCATCGGCGTTGGCGCCCCCACGGTCGAGAGCCTGGCGGTGCCCACGGCCCCGAGGCTCCGGTCCGAATCGAACGGAGCCCATTCGCGGAGGTGCTCGGGGTCCGTGATCGCCTCCCAGACCTTGGCAGGAGGGTGGCGGAGGTCTCGGACGAGCACGAGCGTCCACTTCTCCCCCTCTTTTTGGACCTTGGCGCCGGCTGCGGCACCCGGTGTGTATTTCTCACGACGGTTCATCGCTTCTTCCCTTTCTTGGGCGGCAACTGATCCATGCGATCCAGGTGGCGTTCGAGTGCATCGACGTGGGCGGACCAGAAGCGCCGGAAGGGAACCAGCCAGGCGTCCACCTCCATGAGGGGCTCGGGCCGGATCCGGTAGACGCGGCGCTGCGCGTCGACGCGCGCCTCGACGAAGCCCGCCTCGCGCAACACGCGCAGGTGCTTGGAGACCGACGGCTGGGGCATCTGGAGCTGCTGTTCAATCTCCCCCACGGACCTCTCCGAGGAGGCCAGCAGGCTCAGGATCGCCCGGCGGTTTGGCTCGGCGATGATGTCGAAGGCAGATTCCACAAGCGGTATATGCCCGATGGAGTATATGCGTGTCAAGACATACTCTGAGGTGAAGAAGGCCGTGCCCGGGGGCGGCAGGCCTCCAGCTCCCTACGTCACACGCCGATGACGAGGCTCAACGTGTTCGCCTGCGTGAGGTGTTGCTCGCCTTGGAGGCGGCGGGCTTGACGGCGCTCCGTGGGATCAGAGGGGGCCCCACCTTCGGCCACGGACGCGCTTGGTTGGGATTAGGATGAGGCATGCACTCTCCCAAATGGCTCCTCCTGGCCGCCCTGGCATTCGCTTGCGTCGCCTCCGCGGCCAGCCCCGTTCCCACCTACCAGACCCAGACCCTCGAGGGCTGGACGGTTCGCATCGATGACCGCCTGCTGACAGCGGCGAACAAGCCCGTGACGGACAAGGCCCTGGTGATCCTGGCGGCGCAGCTCAAGGAGATCGTCCGGATCGTCCCTGCGGGCCCCGTGGCTCAGCTCCGCAAGGTGACGCTGTGGCTGTCGCCGCCCTATCCCAACGAGGAGCCGGTGGCTCGGTACCATGCTGCCGAGGACTGGATGATCCAGAATGGTCGCACCCGGGCGATGGTGAAGAGCATCGAGTTCTCGAACGTCTTCATCTTCGAGAAGGAATCCAAGCGGATGCCCCTGTTCGTGCTCCACGAGCTCAGCCACGCCTATCACGACCAGGTGCTCGGCGAGCACGCCGGCCTCGCGGCTGCCTATGCGCGCGCGGTTGCAAGCAAGAGCTACGACTGCGTGGAGCGCTGGCGTGGGCCCGGGGTGCCCAACACGTTCCAGCGTGCCTATGCCATGAACGACGAGTGGGAGTTCTTCGCGGAGAACTCGGAGGCGCTCTTCGGCCGCAACGACTTCTATCCCTTCACACATGAAGAGCTGGGCAAGCACGACCCGGGCATGCTCGCGCTGCTCCAGCAGGTGTGGCAGGTGCCCACGCCCACGACACCCACCCCGCCCACGACACCCACCCCGCCGCCGGTGTCCGCCGCCTTCGATGCCCGCTGCTACTACCGGCTGACGACCCAGGCGCAGGGCGATGGCATGTCGCTGGACATCTTCTATGACGGCAAGGCCAACAACGTGCCCATCCTCGCCAAGACACGCAATGTCTGGGGACAGATGTGGAAGCTGACTCCGGAGGCCAACGGCTTCTACCGACTGACGACCCAGTGGCGTGGGACCAGCCTGTCCCTGGCCAACACCGCCGGCAATCGCCCCCTCCTCGTCAACTCGGCGGCTGTTCCGGAGCAGCGATGGAAGCTGACTCCGGAGGCCAACGGCACCTACCGGCTGACGACCCAGGCGCAGGGCGATGGCATGTCGCTGGAAATCGTCAATGACGGCAAGGCCAACAACATCCCCATCCTCGCCAAGACAGGCAATGTCTCGGGGCAGCTGTGGAAGGTGACCCCCCAGTGAGCCCTCGTGAATAGAGTGGAGGATCGTCTCCATCAACGGGCCCTCCTCGCCTGAAGCGGAAGTTCGACGGTAAACGTGGCGCCCCTCCCCAGCTCGCTCTCCACGCAGATGGTGCCCCCGAGGGCTTCCACAATCTGACGCACGATCCACAGCCCGAGCCCAAAGCCTCCGAAATGGCGGGTGGGCACCGCCCGCTCGAAGCGCTGAAAGATGCGCTCCTGGTCCTCCGGGGCGATGCCGATCCCCAGGTCCCGAACCTGGATGAGGGCCGACTCGCCGTCGCTCGTGGCGGAGACCGTCACCGGCTTCCCTTTGCCGAACTTCAGGGCATTGCTGACCAGGTTCGTCATGATCTGATCCACGCGAATTCTGTCCCACTCCCCTATCAGCGAGGCGGGCACATTCACCTCCAGCGGTGTCTTCGTCTGCTCCGCTTCGGCTCGGAATCGTGCTGTCACCTCGGAGATGAGCTCCAAGAGGTCCACCCGCTCGATCTCCAGTTTGAAGTCATGGCCACTGAGCCGGGAAACATCGAGCAAGCCATAGACAAGCAACTTGAGCCGGTGGACCTGTCGGCCAAGGGTCTCGAGCTTCCGCCTCAGCTTCGAGGAGTCCAACTTGTCCGTCCGCTCCTCGCGTGCGTCCTGGGTCAGGCTCTGAAGGTGAAGCTGGATGGGAGTCAGCGGCGTCCTCAGTTCGTGACTGGCAATGGAGAGAAACTCATCCCGAATGCGGATGGCCTGCTGCGCCTCGCTGTAGAGCCGGGCATTGTCCACCGCATGGGCGGCCCGCTCGGCAAGCTCCTGGGCAAGAAGCAGATCATCAGTCGTGTACCTCCGCCCCGGCTCCGTCAATCCAAAGCTGAGCACTCCAATGGTCCTTCCTCGTGCGAGCATGGGCACCGCCATGTACGAGCGGACACCGAGCTGCCGCATGAGCGTGGCGTGCTCCGCATCCTGGGGTCGTGCGGCAATTGCCTCGTGAGTCGTCTCAGGCAGGAACTCGGACTGCCCTGTGCGAAAGACCCGAGGGACGGGGTGTGACGAGTCCCACGTCATGGGCTGACGACGGTCCAGCTCCCGCAGGAGGTTCTCCTTGACCGCGTCAATATGAGCAGTCGCTGCGCGAGTGATCCGTCGTTCGTCATCGGCCACGTCCACGACACAGAAGTCCGCGAGACTCGGGAGCGCCAGGCTTGCCAGGCGGTTGAGCGTGAGGGTGAGCTCCAGCGAGGCACCCAGCAACGCACTGGCCTCCCCCAGGAATCGCGCACGGCGTTCGGCCTCCTGTAGTTTCTGTCTCGCCCGAATCTGCTCTGTCACCTCGAACGCGAAGGTGACGATGCCATCCACCTTTCCGTCGAGCCCGAGAAGCGGCTGGTAGACGAAGTTGAAGAAGCGCTCCTCCGTCAGCTCGCCTTCACCCATATGGAGCCGAGCGGGCATCTCGTTTCCGTGAAAGGCCTCTCCTGAGGCGAAGACGCGGTCCATCAGCTCGAAGAATGGCTGTCCTTCCAGCTCAGGGAGCGCCCTGCGAATGCTCTGGCCCGCCAGCTCCCTCTTGCCCACCAGCCGCAGGTACGAAGGATTGGCCAGCTCAAAGACATGGTCGCTCCCCCGCGTCAGGCAGATGGGCATGGGCAGCTGCATGAAGACCATTCCCATGAAGTCATCCCTTGCCGTCAGGGTGGCATCGGCACGTCCGAGTTCAGTCAGTAGCCGTTCGTCCGTCTGCTGACGCTCACGCAGAAAGAGATTCACCAGCGCCTGCATCCGTTCTTGACGCTCGCTGAGCAACTTCTCATCGACGGTGAGCCGCTCCTGATGAAGGGCGGCAGCCTGCTGGGTACGCTCCTGCCCGAGCGCTCGAAGGTGTTCCCACGAAGAACCCCCCTCCAGCGTTCCGTCCGCCTGCTCCCGCGCCTCGTCGAGCGCTTCGTCGGCACGCCCACGAGCCTCCCGGACGCCTGCATCCGCGTCCTTCACGATGGACGCCTCCCGCCTGCCAAACTCCTGGTCGGTCTTTTGACGCTCGACGTACAGGCTTCGGTCGGTCTGTTGGCGTTCCGGCTTGGGTCTTGGGAGCTTGGGCAGCATCGTCGTCATCCTGGGAAAATAAGGTGCCAATACCCAGGAACACGCGCACAGGCTCCGGGCACCTCAAGTCGGGGGGCCTGGCCAGCAGTGAGCAGCCGACCGGCGCTCGATGGGATGCTCTCCTCCAGACACCTCTCGCCATCCTCTTCTCTCAGCCGGAGGGCTCTACCGCGACTCGGTAGGGGCACCCTGAAGAGTGAACGTGAAGGTGCTGCCCACGCCCGGCTGACTCTCGGCCCAGATACGCCCACCGTGAGCTTCCACAATGCACTTGGAGATGTAGAGGCCGAGCCCCATCCCTCGCCGATCCCTGCTTTGGGCTTGCCAGAAACGCTCGAATACGGCGTCGAGTTGATGGCTCGGGATTCCCGCGCCGGTGTCCGTTACAGAGCAGTGAACCTCGTGGCCCAAAGACTCCAATCGGATCGAAATCCTGCCTCCTGGCTTGGTAAACTTGATGGCATTGCTCAACAGGTTGGCGAGGACCTGAAGGACACGCTCATGGTCAAATTTCGCCTTCAAATCCTTCCCGCGGATCTCCACGGAGAGAGAGAGGCCCTGGGCAGTGGCCAGAGGGTGGAACGCCTCGGCTGACTCCCGCACAAGCGCGGTTGCATCCTGCAATACTGGGACGACGAGGAGCTTGCCCGCCTCGATACTGGCCACATCCATCAAGTCTCCGAGCAGCCGGTTCAACCGCGCCGTGAAGCGCTCGATCTTCTCGAGGCCTTGTACGGTCCTCCTGCCCGCCTCATCTTCAGCGACGTTCCGCTTGAGAAGGGTCGCCTGCAAAGCGATCCCCGCAAGAAGCGTGCGCGCGTCGTGGCTGACCATCCCCAGGAAATCATCCCGCGTCGCAAGCCCTTCATCGGAGCGCGCCCGCTCCAAGAGGAGGCGCGTATCCGTTTCCTTTCGTTCCAGGCAGAGGAGGGCAGCCAACGCGCGCTTGCCCTCCACGCGCTCGGCCTCCATTTCCGCGTCAGAAGCCTCACGCTCCCCCTGCAAGGCTGCATCCTCGTGTGCCCGCTCTCGGTCAACGCTCTCACGTGCTTCTGGGGACGCCTTGCTCCGCGCCAGCTTCACATCCGCGATGTCGCGGGCCTCTTGGGAAAGCTGATCAGCCATTCCCCGGGCCGTCTGGACAGAGGCGTCTGACGCTTCTTCAGTCGCACTCTGCGTCTTACTGTATTCACGGTCGGAGTGCTCCCGCTCCGAGCGCAGGCTTTCGTCCGTGTGGGACCGCTCAGGTTGCGGAGTTTTTTCTTTCTGCGCCATGGAGAACCCCTTAGCAGGAACCGACGGGAGCGTGTCCCGCATGCAGCGGCTCGCAGTGCGGAACGTCAGCCTCATCCCAGTCCCTGCCTGTCTTGGCAGGCAGGTGTGTATTGGCGCGCAGGGAGATGCCCTCCAGGGAGGCGCACTGGGGCTGTTTTCGGGGAGGGAGCCGGACGTCCACCTCCGTCCGTAGGGGACGGCGGCCGCCTGATCACCGGCGTTGTAGAGGTGGCAGCGCCCGCATCATCGGCGGTGTGACGTGTCAGAGGTGAATGGCGACTCTGGCTTCGCCTCAGGCAGCGGCCAGCAAGGAGCCGCTGATGGAGAAGAGGCCGCGAGTAGACTGGGCCGAGTTGCTCAGCAGGACGTTCGACTTCGAGGTGTTCGCCTGCGTGAGGTGTGGAGGTAGACGGCGAGTGCTGGCGTACGTGAACGAGGCGGGAGGAGTGCGAGCGATTCTGGAGCACCTGGGCCTGCCCACGGCAGGTGTGAGGCTGGCCCCAGCGCGCGAGCCCCCTCAGGCCGCGGGGTGTTGAGGCTCAAGCCGCCAGGGCCAAGAGAACCAAGCCCCTGCCGCGCACCTCATGGGAGGGCGGCCAGGGCCGGCGTGTACTCGAAGGGGCTGCGCGGCTTCTCCACCCGCTTGGCTCACTGCTCGGGCGGCCCCCGTCAGCGGTCCTCCAGGGCACCTCCGCTCCAGCCCTCACCCTCCACATGGCCTCTATCCCGCCTATACGCATACGCTTCCACTTGCCGATCCACGTCTTGCTCATGTCGTTTCCGTCTCCAGTTTGGTCCTTTTGGGGTCCCAAAAACCGGATTGGGTCCCAAAAATGCGAGCGCCGCCCCCGTTCTTAGAGGGCGGCGCCTTGAGAGCGGCGGGTTGCTCTACTTGGAAGCGGCGGCAATCGAACCCGCCGCCCGAGCTTCTGGCGAGAGTGCGCTCACTGTGTCGAGCGCGGCTTCCACTCAGCTCTTGGGAATCGGTGCGGTCACCATCCAGTTCACGCCGAACTGATCGCTGACCACGCCGAACACGTCACCCCAAGGCGCATCGATGACCGGCTGGATGACCTTGCCCTGGGCGGCGAGCGCATCGAAGGAGCGCCGAAGCTGGGCGGCATCACTGAAGTTCAGCGCGATACTCACGGCGCCGCCCACCGGCAGAGCGCCTTCGCCCGGGCCATCGCTCATCATCACCCGGGCTTCTCCCACGCGGAGCTCCGCGTGCATCACCAGGTGCTTCTGTGCCTCGGGACAGCTCTGGTTCACGTCGCCGAAGCGCTGCATCGCCGTGGTCTTGGCTCCCAGCGCCTGCTCATAGAAGGGGATGGCGCGCGCGGCGGCGCCGTTGAGGATGAGGTAGGGAGTCGCAGTCAGGATCGTCATGGCTTGCTTCCTTTCAGGTGAGCCCACGCCCACCCCATGAGGTTCTCAAGCTCAGACTCCTCGCCGTGGGAAAAGTCATCGGTCGCCCCACATTTTTTCTCCGTGACGCGGGCCGCCAGGAAGGCCGCCCTAGCGGAAGATGCTGGGCCACCACTTCCAGCGGCAGCTGCAATGGCCCACCTCGTCTGGGGAGGGGGTGCGTGGAGCGAGCCCACCTCAACGCACGGTTGTCTTCTTGGGTGTCATATAGAGGATGCCCAGGCACATCTCGTCGTGGGTGCCTTCGCCCCAGTGGGTGTCCACCGCGCCTGGAGCGCTGTTGTCCCAGTGGCACTCGACGGTGAGCCGATCTCCAGGCATCAGCTCGCGCGGCTCCCTCAGCCGGTAGCTGTTCTGCCAACTGAAGTTCCAGCGAGGAATGTCCAACAGGCACTCCGTTCCTCCCGCCTGGCGGAGCACCTCCAGCCGCGCGCGCGTGCCCAGCGTGTGCATGTGCAGCGCGGCCGTGTGCAGGGTGAGGGGCTCCCCGTTGGGCACCGCCCCCCGCGTCACGGCCTCCAGCACCGAGGAGGGCTCGGACGTCCAGCGGTGCATGACATCGGCCTGGCCCGCGGGAATGTCCATGGTCTTGTTCAAGACCCAGGAGGCATCGGTCCACAGCAGCATGTACGCGGGGGTGTCGACCCGCTCATCCAGCTTGAACTGCAGCGAGGATCGGTCCGGGCTCGGGGCCGCGCTGTGGGTGTTGTAGTGGACCTGAAGGACGATCTTGGAGCCGGGCTGGATCTCCAGCCCCGTCCGCTCGGGGTAGTCTCCGCCCATGGCTCCGGGCGCCCAGGCTCCCAGCCACACTTGCGCGCCTTTGCCCCCAGGCCCACCGAAGCAGGTGTAGCCCGGACCCGGCTCCGCGTTGTCCAAGGCCTGCACCTGGGCCACCTCCTCGGGGCGGATCAGGTACGCGATGAGATGGTGGATCTCCGCCAGGGTGCCGGGCTTGCCGTTGAACCCGGTGATGTATTGGGCCCGCTCATGGGGCCAGTCGAGGATGAAGCAGCGGTAGTCATCTGGCGCCTTCTGGGGCGTGTACTCGAGGGGCATCCGCAGCTCGAGGTCCACGCGAGACAGTCCCACCGGTGGGCTCGGCGCAACGGGTCGGGCGTCACGCACGCTGCCCTCGGGAGCGCCGGCGTCTACCCAGCGGGTGATCAGGGTGATCTGCTCCTCGGAGAGAGAGAGGTCGTCGAGGTACTCCGCGCAGCCGGGCCCAGGCTGCCAGGGAGGCATGCGGCGCGAGCTCACGGCCTCGCGGATCTCCGCTCTCCGCTCGAAGACCTGCGCGTGGCTCTGGAGCGCGAACGGAGCGATGCCGCCCTCGACGTGGCAGCCTCCACACCGCTCCTGCATGAGCGGCGCAACGTCCCGGTGCCAGGTGAGGGAAGGCGCAGGCTGCTCGGAGGCACAGGCCGCGAGCATCATCGCGGCCAGCATCCACCCCTGCTTCGCGAGCCTTCTCCAGGTCTGCCGCATGATTCGCCCCCCTTGCCCAGCACCGAGGCTGGTCACGCAGCGCCCGAGGTTCCACGTGCGCCTCGGGCCGAGGGCAGTGTTGGACTCAGCGCATGGAGAGGGACAGCGCCGGAGGTTCGTGTGGGCTACTCGTGGGATGGAGGCGTGCGTTTCGAGGCGTTATCACCGCGTAGAGCGCTCATCAGGGCGGGCAGCACCACGTCCGCCTCTCCCGGCACGAGCAGCGTGTCGAGGCTCCGTGACAGAAGTGAGGGCGTCCGCTTGAGCTCGATCACAACCGCCCCTCTCGCGCGAGCGACCCGAGGAAGGTCCGCCGCGGGAGCCACATCCATGGCCGTGCCAACCACCAGGAGCACATCGCATCGCTGAACGAGCTGGATGGCCTCGAGCATCCGCTCCGAAGAGACCCTCTCCCCGAAAAGGACGACGTCCGGCCGCAGCGGGCCGCCGCAGCTCTCACAGAGGGGCGGATGTGCCCGAGGGGCTTCCAGGAAGGAGGTGGCGGCCCGGCCGGTTCGGGAGTGGCAGGTATGGCACCGGGTCTCGAGCAGTGTGCCATGCAGCTCGATGACCGAGGGCATCGGTACCTGCTCTCCGTGCACCGTGCGGTGCGCCGCTTGGTGGAGCCCATCCACGTTCTGCGTGACGATGCCGATCAGGTTCGGACACTCCGCCAGCGCGAGATGTCCCGGGGCAGGAGCGTGAGGTCCCGTGCCCAGGAAGTCAGCAATCACCTTCCAGAGCACGCCAGGGTCCTCGCGAAACCTGAACACGGACACCGCCGCGTCACGGTCCCAGCGTTGCCACAGCTCCTTGCGTGTGGCCAGGCCACTACCGACCGAGATCCCCGAACCCGTCAGCGCCAGCACGGACCGAGCCTCGGAGAGCACCTGCGCGGCCTCGAGAGGCGTCACGATCCGCGACCGCTCCCCTGAGCCCTCCAAGGGCGGAGCATCCTCGGCGGCAGGTGCCTCGACATCGATCAACTCCGTCAGCAGGGGCGCGGCGCACTGGGGCAACGGTCTCGGTCCCGGGGCCAGGTCGCTCAAGGCATCCGTGAGCTGTCCGTGCACCCGGTGCTCCAGGAGCGGAGGAAGCGCTCCCGGTCCTGGCTCGAGGCTTGCCCGCAGGAACGCGATGGCCTCCTGCCGATATCCGGCGAACCGCAGTGCGATGCCCATCTGGTAGCGCGACACGCGGTGACCAGGCTTGAGGGTGAGTGCCCGAGAAAACCACGTGAGCGCCTCCTCGAGTCCACCCGAGACGAGCGCAAGTCCTCCCAGCTGCGCACAGGCTGGAGCCAGCGTGGGATCCCTCTCCAGCGCGGTTCGCAGCTCGGCTCGTGCCTCCTCGAGCTCCCCCAGGAGGCGGTGGGCGATGCCGAGGTGGTAGTGCGCGACCGCATGACCCGGCGAGAGCACCACCGCCTCACGCAGGCATGATACGGCCTCGCGCTCGCGGTTTGATCGGAGCAACGCCAGGCCCCGGTCATGGAGTTCGTGTGCGGCAGGGTTCGCGACAGGCATTCAGGAAGCAATCTACTCATGCCGAGTTGGAAAGAGGCCAGGCAGTTGCTCTTCGCCCATGGAAAGGTCTTGTCCTTTTGACCCGCTCCGGCCGGGGACGTGCCCACCCCTCCCCGCACCCGCGCTATGAAGGGGTCCATGAACCCTTCTTCGAAGCGCGTGATCTCCGATCTGAAGGAACTCGAGAAGCTCACCTCCGACGAGCGCGGCGCCCAGCGCGTCGCGTGGGGCCCCGTCTGGCGCAAGGCGCGCGAGTGGTTCGCAGGCAAGCTGAAAGAGGAACTCTCCCTCCCCGTGCGTCAGGATGGCGCCGGTAACCTCTGGACCACGCTCCCCGGCGCCTCCGAGCGGAGCATTGTCATCGGCAGCCACCTCGACTCGGTCCCCGGTGGCGGCTGGCTCGATGGCTGCCTCGGCGTGCTCGCAGGTCTCGAGGTCCTCCGTGTCTATGCCGCGAAGGGCGAACGCCCACCCGTCACGATTCACATCGTCGATTGGGCCGACGAAGAGGGCGCGCGCTTCGGCCGCAGCCTCACCGGGTCCGCAGCGTCCGCGGGCTCGCTCGATCCGCAGAAGGAGCTCGCGCACCTCGTAGACCGCGCCGGTGTGAAGCTCCCCGACGCGCTGAAGGAGAACGGCATCAGCCTCGATGGCATGAAGACCGCGCGGGAGTACTTCGACGGCCTTCAGGCCGAGGCCTACCTCGAACTGCACATCGAGCAGGGGCCTGTGCTGCAGGAGATGAAGCGCCCGGTCGGCGTGGTGCTCGGGACCATGGGCGTCGAGCGCCACCATCTGAAGTTCATCGGGCAGGCGGCGCACTCCGGCGCCGCGCCGCTGCACCTCCGCCAGGACGCGTTCCTCGCAGGCGCCCGATTCGCGCTCGCCGCGCAGGAGCTCGCGACGAAGCTCTCCGGCAAGACGCCTCGCACGCGCGTGGTCGCCACCTGCGGCGTGGTGAAGGTCGAGCCGAACTTCGTCACCGCGGTGCCGGGCCGCACGGAGATCTCCATCGACATGCGCGCGCTCGACGCAGGCGTGCTCGCGAAGCTGCTCGCGGGGACGAAGAAGGCGTCGCTCGCCGCGGCGAAGGAGTTCAGCGTCAAGGTCGAGTGGAGCCCGATCCTCAAGATCACCCCACGCATCTTCGACGAGACGCTCACCGGCTTCGTGCGGAAGGCGGTCAAGGGCGTCACCGGCCATGCGCCGGAGATTCCGTCGGGTCCGCTCCACGACGCGGCGGAGATGGCCGACATCGTGCCGACCGCGATGGTCTTCGCGCAGTCCTCACCGGGCATCTCGCACACCCGCATCGAGGACACGCCGGAGCCGGCGCTCGACAAGTCGGTGCGCGCGTTCCTCGCGACGGTCGAGCAGACCGTGGAGCACCTCGCGCGGAAGGCCGAGCCCCAGCGCAAGCGGGCCGCCAGCGGCCGCCGCTAGGAGCGTTTCCGCCCGTTGGAACAGCGCCCAGTGGGGGGCCGTGCGGCGCTTGGAATGAGGCACGCCGGAAGCCACGGTAGTGGACATCCGCCAGAGCGTTTGATGGCGCGCCTCTTCCACCTTGTTTATGGGACCTCCAAGAAGGCATTCCTTCCTGCCCTCTCTTGGAGAGAGTCCTATGCGAACGTTGTCGATGATCATCCTCCTGGCCGCCCTCCTGCCGGGCTGTAGCGGTAAGACCCCCAATCCGCCGGAGGGCACGCCGCAGCCCCCCGGGGACACGCAGCCGCCGCCCGAGGAAGCCCTTCCGAGCGGTCCCCCCGTCCCGACGGGCCCTCCCAACGTGCCCGAGTTCCAGCCGGCTTTCCCCGGGCAGACGCGCGCCCCGGCCATCCAGTCGAAGACGGCCTTTCAGGTCACCGAGATTGCCTCGGGCTTCAAGAATCCCTGGGCCATCGCCTTCCTCCCCGACCGGCGCATGCTCGTCACCGAGAAGCCCACCGGCTCGCTCTACATCGTCACGCCCCAGGGCGCGAAGTCCCCCGCCGTCGCCGGTCTGCCGCCCGTTGACGGCCGTGGACAGGGCGGTCTGCTCGACGTGGAGGTGGCCCCCGACTACGCCCAGAGCGGCCTCATCTACTGGACCTATTACGAGCCGCGCCAGGGCGGCAATGGTCTGGCGGTGGCACGCGCGAAGCTCGTGGAGGGTCCACAGCCGCGCGTGGAGGGCCTGCAGATCATCTTCCGCATGATGCCCACGCTCGAGTCGACCCTGCACGCGGGAGGCCGCTTGGTGTTCGCCCCCGACGGCAAGCTGTTCGTCACGCTCGGCGAGCGCTCCATCCTCGCGGGCCGGGTGCAGGCGCGCGATGTGCGGAGCCACTTCGGCAAGATCGTCCGCATCAACCCCGACGGCTCGGTGCCCCAGGACAACCCGTTCCTGAAGACCGAGGGGGCCAAGCCGGAGATCTGGTCGGTGGGACACCGCAACGTTCTGTCGGCGGCGCTCGACCGCCAGCAGCGGCTGTGGACGGTGGAGATGGGGCCGCGCGGCGGAGACGAGCTCAACCGCCCCGAGGCGGGCAAGGACTACGGCTGGCCCACCATTGGCTATGGCGAGGAGTACTCGGGTGCGCCCATCCACCAGAGCACGCAGGGCGAGGGCATGGAGCAGCCCGTGTACTACTGGGATCCGGTCATCTCGCCCTCGGGGATGACCCTCTACACCGGGGAGCTCTTCCCCGAGTGGCGCGACAACATCTTCATCGGAGCCCTGTCCGGCCAGGCGCTGGTGCGGCTGATGATGAAGAATGACCGCGTGGTGGGCGAGGAGCGGCTGCTTACGAACCTGGGCGCGCGCATCCGCGAGGTGGTGCAGGGCCCTGAAGGAGCGCTCTACCTGCTCACCGACGACGCCAACGGTAAGCTGCTCAAGCTCACCCCGCGCTGAAGGAACTCCGAGCGGCTCGCCCCCGCCGCCGGGCCGCTCGGACGCGACTCCCGACCGCTCGCACGGCCGCTGTCGTGCGGGGCTCTACTCCGCGCTACTGGATAGGCCTCACTCATGCACGGAGGCAAGGCCATGGCGGGGAACACGGAAAACGGCAGCGGACGGCTCGGGAGCCGTTGGAGGAGGGCGCTCTGGGGGACTGCGGCGCTTCTCCTGCTGGCGCCCGGGGTGGCGATGCAGTTCACCGAGGAAGTGGCTTGGGGCCCGGCCGATTTCGCTCTCTTCGGCGCCATGCTGTTCGCCGCCTGCGGCACCTACGAGCTCGCAGCGAGGGTGACGGGCAACACCGCGTACCGAGCCGCCGCTGGTGTTGCGCTCGCGGCGGCATTCATCCTCGTCTGGTTGAACCTGGCCGTGGGCATCATCGGGAGTGAGGAGAACCCCGCCAGCTTGATGTATGGTGGAGTGCTCGCCGTCGGGCTCATGGGTGCCCTCCTTGCGCGCTTCCAGCCCCAGGGCATGGCACGCGCGTTGGCTGGGACGGCGCTCGCCCAGGCGGTGGCCGCTGTGATCGCCCTGATCGCCGGATGGGGCAACGCCTTGATACTGACGGGGCTCTTTGTCGCGCTGTGGCTCACATCGGCCCAGCTTTTTCGGAAAGCGGCGCGGGAGCAGCGTCCCGCGGGCGCAGCGCCGTAGGGTGCCCCCGCAGGAGGTTCTCCACATGAACCTTTTGGGAATCGCCTGATACCCTCCATCTGGTTCAAAGTGTCCACCATGTTCTGGCGCACGGTCTTTGTCTTCTGCCTCCTATCGCTGATGACACCCCAGGCGGTGGCCCAGGAGGCGCGTCCGGCTGGCAAGTCCGTGCTCCTGCTCGTCCCCGAGGACACGGCGCTGCCCGCCATGGCGATGCTCGTCGCCAGTCTCCGCTCCTCCTTGTGGGAGGCTCAGGACGTCCCGATCACCGTGGATGTCGAGAGCCTGGATCTGGGCTGGGCCCGTGGGTCTTCATACACACAGGCCCTGCACACCTGGTATCTGGCCAAGTACCGGGAGCGCCGGCCGGATGCCCTCATCACCTTCCGCACGGACGCCATCCAGGTGGCCCTGCAGCTGCGCCGGGAGCTGTGGCCGGACATCCCGGTGATCATCCTCTCCGAGGACGAGCGGCTCTGGGAGCAGCAACCTCGCCCGGAGCGGGTGGCGGGCCTCTGGCTGCGTTATGACATGAGGGCCACCGCGGAGCTGGCCCTGCAGCTGCTGCCCGGCACACGGCGGCTGGCGCTCATCAACGGCGCCAGTCGCTGGGAGCGCGCTCAGCAGGAGCAGATGGTGCGAGAGCTGCAACCGCTGCTAACGCAGCGAGGGCTGGAGTTCATCGACCTGAGCGGCCTGCCGCTGGCTGAGCTGCTCGAGCGCGCGAAGACCCTGCCGGACGACACCGCGGTCCTCACCTTCACCTTCATGACCGACCCCAGCGGAAGGCCCTTCGTGGGGCGCGAGGTCGCGCGCCTGTTGCTCGCCGCCAGCAGCAGGCCCTGTTTCGCCCTCCACGACACCGTCCTAGGAGGGGGGTTCGTCGGCGGAGCGCTCGTCAGCTACGAGGCCGTGGGCCAACAACTGGGCATGCTCACCGCCCGCGTGTTGCGCGGAGAGGAGGGGGAGTTCCTCGCGCCCCTGAAGCCGGCGCCCGTGGACACGCTGACGGTCGATGCCCGCGCGCTGCGGCGCTGGGGCATCCCCCGCGACCGGGTGCCTCCGGGGGTGCGGCTCGCCTTCGACGAGCCCACGCTCTGGGAGCGCTACCGCTGGTATGTCCTGGGGGCCCTGGCGCTCAGCGGCCTGCAGGCGTTGGTGGCTGCAGGGCTCGTGGTGGAGCGCCGCCGCCGCATGCGGGCCCAGGCCGAGATCATCGAGCGCCAACACATGGAGAAGCTCGCGGAGATGGAGGCGCGCAGAACCCTGGATCAGCTGGCCCACGTAAGCCGGGTGGCCGCCATGGGCGAGCTGGCTGCCTCGCTGGCTCATGAGCTCAACCAGCCCCTGGCCGCCATCCTCAGCAACGCCCAGGCCGCACGCCGCCTGCTGAACGCCACCCCTGCGGAGCTGGGCGAGGTGCGCGAGGCGCTCGGGGACATCATCTCCGACGACAAGCGCGCGGGCGAAGTCATCCACCGCATGCGCGCGCTGCTCAAGCGGGGGGAGCCCCGGCAGGAGTTCCACTCCCTCAATGACCTGGTGCGCGAGGTGGCGCGCCTGCTGGCCAACGACATGCAACTGCGCGGCGCGACCCTGCACCTGGAGCTGGCCCCGTCGCTGCCCGCCATCCAGGGGGATGGAATCCAGCTCCAGCAGGTGGTGCTCAACCTGCTCATCAACGCCATGGATGCCATGGCCGATGTCCCCGCAGGTCAGCGCCAGATCCAGGTCCGCACCGCCTCGTCAGGCCCGGGGCAGGTGGCGCTGAGCGTGCAGGACTCGGGAGGAGGGATCGAGCCGTCGCGGCTGGCCCTCATCTTCGAGCCCTTCTACTCCACCAAGGAGCACGGGCTGGGCATGGGGCTGTCCATCAGCCGCTCCATCGTGGAGGCGCACGGCGGCCACTTGCACGCCGAGAGTCCTCCGGGACAGGGGGCTCTGTTACGGTGTGTGCTTCCTTCGGCGCACCCGGAGCTCTTGTCATGACACAAGCCCCCGCGACCATCTTCCTCGTGGACGACGATGACTCCGTGCTGCGGGGGCTGGGGCGGCTGCTGCGGGCTGCCGGCCATGCAACGAAGCCCTTCGCCTCGCCCACCGAGTTCCTCGAGCAACTGTCCGGGGACATGCCGGGCTGCGCCGTGCTGGACCTGAGGATGCCGGGGCTGAACGGGCTGGAGCTGCAGCAGGCCATGGAGTCCAAGGGCTGCCACCTGCCTGTCATCTTCATCTCCGGCCACGGGGATGTGCCTGCCAGCGTCAGGGCCATGAAGGCCGGCGCCGTGGACTTCCTCCTGAAGCCCTTTGATGAGCAACAACTGCTGGGAGCCATCTCCCAGGCCTTGCTCAAGGACGCGTCGGCCCGCGCCGGCCGCGCCGAGTCAGCCGCGCTGCAGGCCCGTCATTCCGTCCTCACGCCCCGCGAGCGCGAGGTGTGCACGCTGGTGGCCCAGGGGCTGACCAACAAGGAAGTCGCCCAGCAGCTGGGCACCACCGAGAAGACCATCAAGGTGCACCGCGCCCGCGTCATCCAGAAGCTGGGTGTGGACTCGGTGGCGGAGCTGGTGCGGTTCGTGGACCGGCTGGGCCAGGCCTGAGCCCACGCTGTCTAAGCACCAGGTCCAATATTCATTGCCTGACATTCTGGGTAGAGATGGCCGCATCCTGAGTGCTTTCAAGGAGCGCCTGATGCGTCGATTCCTATCCCAAGCCGTTGTGTTCACCGCAGTTCTTGTTTCACTCCTCACTGGGCAGGCCGCGCACGCTCAGGCCAACAGCTACACGGTGACGAATCAGTGGGGCGGGAGCACAGCCCCCTGGAATCCAGGAGGCACCTGGGTGCTGGGCGGCCGCCCGAACCAGAGTGTCGTCGCCATCCAGGTCAAGTCCCAGGATGATGGCCAGACGCTGACGGGCACCATGACTTACAACGGTGAAGGGCCCATTGGCTTCCGAGCCAAGGCCACAGGAAACAACCAGTACGCCGTGGAGAACCAGTGGGGCGGGGCCTCTGCGCCGTGGCAGCCGGGCGGCACGTGGGTCATTGGTGGCCGCAGCGGGCAGGCGGTGGTCGCTCTCGACGTGAAGTCGGCGGATCAGGGAAAGAGCCTGTCCGGCACCGTCACGTACAAGGGAGAGGGCCCGATCAGCTTCAAGGGGATGCTGGGCAGCGGTGCCCCAGCCTCGGCATCAGCCCCGGCTCCGGCTCCGGCTCCGGCTCCGGCCCCAGCGTCCTACGTCGTCCTCATTGCCAAGCACAGCGGCAAGGTGGTCGGCGTGGCCGGCCAGAGCAAGGACAATGGCGCCCCGGTGATTCAGTGGGCTCCGTCGAAGACCGACAACGAGAAGTGGATCGTCGAGCCCGCCGCGGATGGCTATGTGATTCTCAAGGCCATGCACAGCGGCAAGGTGCTCAACGTCTCCGGGAACAGCAAGACCCCTGGCGCCAAGGTCGTTCAGTGGCCGCAGTCCGGCACTGACAACGAGAAGTGGAAGATCGACAGCACGCCGGATGGCTTCGTCACCCTCACCGCCAAGCACAGCGGGCAGGTGCTCAACGTCTCCGGGAACAGCAAGGCTGACGGCGGGGAGCTCGTCCAGTGGCCGAAGTCGGGCACCGACAACGAGAAGTTCAAGCTCGTGAAGATGCCGCTGAACTGACGCGGCCCCTGCCTCCCTCGCTCGGGTCACCAGTCTCTACTGCCTTTCTATTCCCTCCAATGAGCTGACATGACCCGGCACCTCCTCTGGTGGTTGGCCGTCTGGGCCTTTCCTCTGACGGCCATGGCCCAGCAGGGCCCGAGCCTCCCACGCTCGGGCTTCGAGATTCATCGCACCCAGCCGACCCCCGCGGGCGAGTCCTCCTTCCTGGTGGACTCGCCCCGGTTCGAGTCGGGCACCTGGTCGGCGGGCATCAGCCTCGACTATGCCTACCGGCCTCTGGTGTTGGGGGTGGAGGATGAGGACGGAGAGTTCCAACAGCTCCGGGTCCTTATTCAGCACCAGCTGCTCGGTAACCTTGAGCTGTCGGGTTCGTTCTGTGGCTGCATGACGGTGTCGGCCTCGGTGCCGCTCACCCTCCTGGAGCGGGGCTCCTCCTCGTCCTCCACCAACGCCTCCTCGCGGGCCCTGGGCCTACGGGCCGCCGCCCAGGAAGAGCCGCTGGTGGGCGTGGTCCCCGTGAGCGGACTGGGCGCGAGTGATCCGCGCATTGGCCTCATGGTGCGCCTGTATGGCCAGCCCGGCCAGAGCGCCTTCTCCGCCAGCCTCGGCGGCACCCTGTGGGTGCCGCTGCGCAAGTTCTTCGACGGCACGGCCGCTCACACCAGCGATCTGGAGGCGCGCATGCTGTCCAAGCTGGTGCTGTCCGGCAGGCGCTCCTCATTACGCTGGTCCGTGACGGGGGGCTTCCTCCTGCGTCCCGAGGCGCACCTGGGAGAGCTGCCCGGCCCCGAGGGCAGCTCGGCGGGCTCCGAGGCTCAGCTCGGAGCGAGCCTTCAGTACGTCCACCCGGCGGGGCGCTTCGCGCTGGGCCCCGAGGCCTTCTACGCCACGGTGATCACGCCGCGAGCGTATGCCTTCAAGCCCTTCTTCTCGAGCCTCGATGCCCTGCTCGGCCTTCATGTCCGTTTCGGGGAACGGCTTCGCCTCGGAGTGGGCGCGGGGGCGGGCCTGCAGCGGCAGCCGGGGACACCGACATTTCGCCTGCTCGTCCGCATGTCCTATGACGCCCTCCGCGCGAGCGAGCGGGTTTCTCCGCCAGCGGCCCCGCCCCTCCGCCGCGAGCGCCCGCAGGTGCGCGTGCCTGCCCCTGCGGAGCTACCGCAGCTCACCCTGGGCCCTTCCCTGGAGACGCTGCGCGCGAGCCTGGATCTGGACGAGGACGGCGTGCTGAACGAGAAGGATCTCTGCCCGGACACGCCCATGGGGGACACCCCCGAACCCCGGCGCCTGGGGTGTCCCGTCAGCGATCCCGATCATGACGGCGTCTTCGATCCGGAAGACGCCTGCCCCGACGCGCCCGGAGTTCCCAGCCTGGAGCCGAAGATGAACGGCTGCGCGCTCAACCTGGTGGAGCTGAAGGAAGACCGGCTGATCACCCGGCAGCCCGTTGTCTTCGCCGCGGGCACGGATGTGCTGCTGGAGGAGAACCTCCCGGTGCTGCAGGCCCTGGCCCGGGCGATTCAAGAGCGCTCCTGGATCCAGCAGCTGCGCATCGAGGGGCACACCGACAACAGCGGCAACGTGGACTTCAACAACCTGCTCTCGCTGCGCCGCGCCGAGAGCGTGAAGCGGTGGCTGGTGGAGCATGGCATCGACGCCGGCCGGCTGCAGACCGCTGGCTATGGCCCCAGCCGCCCCGTCACAGACAACGCCACCCCCCTCGGGCGCGCTGCCAACCGCCGCGTCGACTTCATCATCACCGTGAGGTCTCCCTGATGATCCCGGCCAGCCTCGTGGCGCTCCCGCTCCTGCTCACCTTCGTGAACACCACCCTCGTGTGCGGCGATGGAGCGCTCGATGACGGCGAGCCGTGCGACGATGGTAACAGCACCAGCGGCGATGGCTGCGGAGTCCTCTGCGACATCGAGCCAGGCTACGGCTGCACGGGCATTCCCTCGGTGTGCACCGTGGCGTGTGGCGACGGAATCCAGGACGCGTCAGAGGCCTGTGACGACGGCAACGCGATGGACGGGGATGGCTGCTCGGGGGCGTGCACCGTCGAGGCGGGCTTCGGCTGCCAAACCACCCCCGTGAGCGCCTTCTTCACGCACCGGGGCAACTCGGACTGCACGACGGTCACCAGCCTCACCTCTCCCGTTCTTCCCAACTCCGTCGCCCAGGCCCTCCTGAGCACGCCCGGCCGGTACCGGGTTCAGTACGTCTCGGGCGCCATCAGCTACTATGCGGGAGGAGCCTGGCTGCCGGGAGTCCTGGGCGTGAACTTCACTGGCGCATCAGGCCTCGGCGTCGTCTCCCTGGGTGCCAACCCTCCCGGCGGGCAGCCCTCGCGCGTGGCGGCCATGAGTGCCGGCTTCAGCGTTGGACTGAAGAGGGACTTCGAGGCGGTCTCCGGTCCCGTGCTCCTGGGAATGGTGGACACCGACTGCGCGGCGAACAACAACAGCAACACGATCATCATCTACCGCGTGGATGCGCTCGCCATCTGCCAGCAGGAGCCCGTCATCTCCCAGGCCCCCGCTGGGAATGTGCCCCAAGCCTTCGCGGGGCAATCCGCTCCTGGCACGACGGTGGAAGTCTACCTCGATGGAGGCGCCACGCCCGCGTGTACGGCGGTGGCCAGCGGGTCCGGCGAGTGGACCTGTGCCATCCCAGCGCTCGCGGAGGGGCCTCATTCGGCGGTGGCCACGGTTACCAGGTTGAGTGCCACGGTGAGTTCGGCCCCGGTGGTCTTCCTCCGGGACACGATCGCCCCGGCGGCTCCTTCGGTCCTCACTCCGGCGCAAGGCGCTGTCGTCAGCGCGGCGCCTGAGCTCGGGGGGCTGGCGGAGCCCGGCAGCCAGATCACGGTGGCCGAGGACGCTCTCATCCTCTGCACCGCCACCACCTCCGCCAGTGGCAACTGGAGCTGCATGCCCTCGCAGCCGCTCGTCGCAGGCCCGCACACCGTGCTGGCCACCGCGACGGACGTGGCGACCAACAGCTCCTCGTCCTCGGCCTGGCGCGCCTTCATCGTGGATGCGGCGGCGCCCGCAGCACCGGCCCTGACGGAGCCGGGACCTGGCCAGGCGCTGGCGGCCAATACTCCCCGCGTGGGAGGAGTCGCGGAGCCAGGCTCCCTCGTCCGTGTTCACCTCGACGGCCTGGCGGTGCCTGTCTGCACGGCGGTGGCCGCGGTGGACGGCTCCTGGAACTGCACGGTGGGCACGCCGCTGGCCGAGGGCGGGCACATGCTCACGGCCACCGCCACGGATGCCGTGGGGAACAGGGGCCCGGACACCCTCGCTACCTCCTTCACGGTCGACACCCAGGCGCCGGACACCTTCATCACGAGTGGCCCTCCGGCCCTCGTCCTCGGCGTGGAGGCGGAGTTCGAGTTCTCCTCGGACGAGGCGGGAGTGGCCTACGAGTGCAGCCTGGACGAGGACAGCTTCACGCCTTGCGTGTCCCGCTACACCCTTGCGCCGGGTGCCCATGTGCTGCGCGTCCGCGCGGTGGACGCCGCGGGGAACGCCGATCCTCTGCCCGCCGAGGCGCAGTGGACGGTCAAGCTGCCCCACCTGGCGGGAGGAGGGTGCAGCGCCGCGCCGCGCCCGACCGCGTGGCTGACGCTGCTGGCGCTGGCGGCACTCCGGCCGCGCGCTCGGTCCTAGCGAGGGGGGCGCGGGGGTGGGAGGAGGCGGCGCTCACTTCTTGGAGCGCAGCTCCTCCCAGATGGGGCGGTAGTCGTAGGTGGCGTACATCTCGGTGCGGAACGCGCCCCATGCGCCCTTCTCGATGGCCAGGTTCACCGTGCGCAGCTTCTCCGGCGGCAGGCGCAGGGTGACGACCTGGCCAATGCCCATCATCACGTACCAGGAGACGACCTCCACGCCCTCGGGAGGGAAGTTCTTCCGGAAGCCGGTGCGATCGAGCTGGGCGTTGATTTCGTCCAGCGGCTTGCTCTGGTCATGGCGCAGGAAGAGGGTCAGCAGCAGGGTGCCGTTCGCCGAGGCGGGCTTGGCAGCAGGGGCCTCGGCGTGGGTGGGCAATGCCAGCGCGAGGCTGATGAGGAAGGCGGGAGCAGCGCGGCGGAACAGTGAGGGACGAAGCGGGTTCATGGGGTGTCCTCCACCTGCCACCTTAATTGCCCTGTCACTCCTGTGACACTCGCACGCTGCACTCGAACCGCGAAGAGGGTGGGGCCCGGCTATGCATCCGTCTGCCCGCCAGTGTCTCCCACCCTGAGTCCGTTGCCGCGTGAGCGGGCGTCGATTTAGGTGAGGGCTCGGAAGCCTGGGACTGCCGGGGAGGTGTCGCGGGACTTGCGTCCGAACCAGGGCGTCCCCTCCAATAGCGCCCCCCAGGAGCTTCTCACCATGAATGTCGTGCCGGTTGCCGAAGGGTTCGCCCGTGTCCCCGTTCTGGATGTCCGTGCGCTCATGGAGCCTTCCTCGAGCGTCGCCGAGCGCCTCGCGGTCGCCACCCAGATCGGCGCGGCCTGTCGGGACAATGGCTTCTTCTACATTGTCGGCCACGGGGTCGACGCCGGGCTCCAGCAGCGCCTCGAGGACCTGAGCCGCCGCTTCTTCGCGCTCCCGCCGGAGGAGAAGAGGGCCATCCGCATGGCGCTCGGCGGGCGGGCCTGGCGCGGCTACTTCCCCGTGGGGGGCGAGCTCACCTCCGGACGCCCGGATCGCAAAGAGGGTCTCTACTTCGGCGCGGAGCTGGGGGACGAGCACCCGCTCGTGCGTGCTGGCACGCCGCTGCATGGTCCCAACCTGTTCCCGCGAGAGCCTGCCGGGCTGCGTGAGGCCGTGCTGGACTACATGGCCGCGCTCACCCAGCTGGCCCATGCGCTCATGAGAGGCATCGCGCTCAGCCTGGGCCTGGACGAGGAGTACTTCGCCGCGCGCTATACCTCGGATCCGCTCGTGCTCTTCCGCATCTTCAACTACCCGCCCGGCCCCGAGCACGCCGACGATGGTCAGCCCAGCTGGGGCGTGGGCGAGCACACCGACTATGGCGTGCTCACCATCCTCAAGCAGGACGACGTGGGCGGGCTCCAAGTCAAATCACGCGCAGGCGGGCAGGTGAGCTGGATCGACGCACCCCCCGTGCCTGGCTCGTTCGTGTGCAACATCGGCGACATGCTCGACCGGATGACGCGCGGGGTCTACCGCTCCACGCCGCACCGGGTCCTGAACCGCGCGGGCCGGGACCGGCTGTCGCTGCCGTTCTTCTTCGACCCGAGCTGGACCGCGGAGGTGAGGCCCATCGAGGCCGCTGCCCTGGGGGAAGCCGCGGCCGATGATCAGACCGAGCGGTGGGATGGCCAGAGCGTCCACGCCTTCCGTGGAACCTATGGGGACTACCTGCTCGGCAAGGTGGGCAAGGTCTTCCCTGACTTGCGAGCCGGCGTGCTGCCCTGAGCTCGGAGTGGATGGCCGTCACCTCGGCCTATTGATCGTGTAGAAGGGGGCTCGAAAGGAAGGACTCGGTTCGAGCATGGGCATCATCGTTCAGAAGTTCGGAGGGACCAGCGTTGGCAACGGCGAGCGGATGCAGAACGTCGCCGGAATCGTCGAGCGCACGTTGGCCAAGCAACCTGTGATCGTCGTGGTCTCGGCGATGAGCGGCACCACCAAGAGCGAAGGCACCACGAGCCTGTTGCTCGCCGCGGCCGACGCCGCGCGCCAGGGCGCTCCGTTCGCGCGCGAGCTCGAGCTGATCGAGCAGAACCACTTCAAGGCGCTCGGTGACAGCGTCCGCGATGCCGCGCTCCGCGACGAGGCGAAGCAATTCGTCACCGACGAGCTCACCCGGCTGAAGAACTTCCTCGACGCCATCTCGGTCATCCGTGAGCTGTCGCCGCGCTCGCAGGACAACGTGCTCGCGGTGGGCGAGAAGCTCTCGGCGCGCATCCTCACCGCAGTGCTGAACGATCGCGGCGTGAAGGCCGTGTTCACCGACCTGGCGCACGTCATCTCCCACGACGAGACGGCCGTGAACCCTGCCTTCTTCCGCCGGTTGCAAGGCCAGCTCGGCGAGAAGTGCCGGCCGCGCGGAGGAGAGGTGCCAGTGGTCACGGGCTTCTTCGGCCCGGTGCCCGGAGGACTGCTCGCCGCGGTCGGCCGAGGCTACACCGACTTCACCACCGCGATGATCGCTGCCGGCCTGGGCCGTGAGCAGGTCGATGAGCTGCAGGTGTGGAAGGAGGTCGACGGCATCTTCACCGCCGATCCACGCAAGGTGCCGAGCGCGCGCGTGCTCTCGCGCATCTCTCCCGCCGAGGCCGCCGAGCTGACCTACTTCGGCTCCGAAGTGCTCCACCCGTTCACCATGGAGCGCGTCGTCTCGGCCAACGTGCCGATCCGGATCAAGAACAGCTTCAAGCCTGATGCCGAGGGCACGGTGATCGCCGCGTCGCCGGCCGAGAAGGCGGGCCGCATCACGGCCGTGACGGTGAAGCGGGGCGTCTCCGTGCTCAACATCACCTCGAACCGCATGTACAACGCCTATGGCTTCCTGTCGCGCGTCTTCATCGCTCTGGCGGAGCACGGCGTGGTGGTCGATCTCGTCTCGACGAGCGAGGTCAGCATCTCCTGCACCATCGAGCGGCTCGCCGAGCCGGAGAGGGTTCGCGCGGCGCTCGGGGAGTTCGGCACCGTCGAGCTGACGCCGGGGCACGCGATCCTCGCCATCGTCGGCGAGGGAATGAAGCTGGCCACCGGAACCGCGGGCAAGATGTTCTCCACCCTGGGCACCGCTGGGGTGAACATCGAGATGATCTCCCAGGGCGCCTCGGAGATAAACATCAGCTGCGTGGTCAAAGAAGAGCAAGCCGTGGCCGGGCTGAACGCCGTGCACGATGCCTTTATCACCGCGGGTTGAGCTCTGCCCGCCACGGCCAGGGGCGTGCCCGGAAGGAGGCCCCCACGACCCGTGTCCTTGGCCGAACCTGTCAAGCTGTCCGACAGGTTTGCCCCGTGCGCACCCAGCGGTCTCATGGCGGGGGTGGACAATATGGGGCGCTGGGGAGCCTGTATCGCAAGCGGCTGCCGCAGTCGATGCCGCCTGGGTATTGAGAGCCATGCGATTCTACGTGTTGGATGACGTTCCGGACCCGCGTTACTTGGGCACGCACACGTATGGTCACAAATGGTACCTGCCGGGTACGCACTGCCCTGCGTGTGATGCGCGCTGGTCCACAGGAACAGATGCTTACCCGTCGGTCGATCTGTCCCCATTGCCCGTCAAGGAACAGAAGAAGTACTCGGCCCGGTTGGAGGAGGACTACGCGGAGTTCGAGCGGTTGCGCGAACAGCTCCGTCCTTTGATGCCGCCTGGCATTCCGCTCTGGCCAGGGACCAACCTGGGACCCATGGTGGGGTCGGCCCAAGGAGAGTTTGCTCCGTTGGTCCTCCATCACGCGTGGACACTGCTTATGCAGCCCGAGCCGTTGGAGCGGCTTCAGAAAGAGGGGCTGCGAGGCCTCAAGGGGTACCGCACAGAACTTCGCTTCCGAAAGAAGAACCCGCCGGAGTTGCTGGAGATGGAGTTGCTGCCATACGGCCAACTTCACCCAGACTGTCTTCCCCCAGACCGGCCAGCTCCCTGCTCGAAGTGTGGTCGTCAGGGCTGGACGCGCCCCTCAGAGCCGCTTCTCGACGCAGAGACGCTGCCTCAAGTCAGGCTGGCCGGTTTTCTGACGATGATCATCGCCACGGAGCGCTTCGTCGAGGCAGTGCGGCGGCTGGGCTACGAGCAAGACATTGCCTTCCGCGAACTGCCAGTGCGCGGCGTCAGAGCGGAAGAGCGTAGGGATTGAAGATGTCAGGAGGCACCCCTGGTTTCACAGCAGAGAAGGCGGAAAAAAGCTCGCGTCCCGGGCTTCCGGAACGCGGGGCTGTGACTCACGAACCTGGCCTCAGGACGGCTGGACTTCCGGCGGCAGCGGCTTGGTGGAGGCCGGCTTGCGCTGCAGCGCCCGGCGCATCTGCTCCACGCTGCACTGCGAGAACGGCAGCGTGGACACCACGCCCTTCTCGTCCGGCACCTCGATGGGCGTGGGGCCCGGCTCCGCGGGGTTCACCTCCAGGTCGGCGATCTCCTTGTAGCGGAGCAACAGCTGCAGGCACGTGACGCCGAAGCGCCGCGCCACCGGCTCGCTGAACACGCGGGCCACCGCCCCGTACGTGCTCAGCGTCGACTGGGACAGGTCCGCCAGGTGCTTGCTGAAGTACTCCGGGGCGTCCTTGTACCCAGCCTTCTCTGCCAGCCGCTGGTCCACGATGTGGTTGTAGATCTCCCCCATGCGGTGGTGGTTGGAGTTCTCCTGGGCGAACAGCTCGAGCAGCTCTTTGCGCAGCTGCTCCAGCGGGGTGCCCTCCGGGATGGCGCGGTGGACGGGGGGGCTCTCCGAAATGGCGCGAGCGGCTCCTGGGATCTTCAACAGATTGAACATGCGAGGGTTCTCCTGCGGGAACGCACCATGCGTTCCCGCCGCGTGTGTTCGCGGCGAAACATCCCCAGAGCACGCGGCGGGCCAACGCCTGGGCGCCTGCGAAAACAGGGACTTGCGAGAAACAGCCTTCCAGGAGGTCCACGAACGCGGACGATTCGTCCGCGCGGAGAGACGTTCACAAAAAAGAGCGGAGATATCAGAGGCTTACGAGGTTGTAGCTCAAAGCAAATCACCGAGGGGGCTGTGTAAAGCCTTGAATCAACGAGGGTGGGTTCCCCCCGCACCCGACAGGTGCAGTCCACGAACGTGGACGGTGCCTCCGGCTCGCGGGCCTGATGGCCAGTTCCGACTGAGTCGGAAGTCTGCGCTCGCCGCTCAGCGGGCAGGGGCAACACGCCGTGGGCCAGTTCCGACTGAGTCGGAAGTCTGCGCGGAGGAACTCTGGGAGGGGAGCGGTACGTCGCTGGCACCGTTCTTCTCCGGGGGGTAGGGTAGTGACCTTGGAGGTTCTCCTTCTGTGTCCCTACCCATGAAGTGGCTTCTGCTGGCCCTCCTCCTGGAGGCGAGCGCTGCGGCCGCCCAGCCCCCACTTCCCGCCCGCCAGCGCCAGGATCGGCGGGCCGCGCTGCCCACCACCTCCGCCGAACCCGTCCCCGAGCTGTACGTCGCCGCGGGAAACCTCACCCTGGTGGCCTTCAACGGCCCGCTGGACCGCGACAGCCTCGTGGTGGACCGCACCCGCTTCAGGTGGGTGGACGTCGGTGACCGCATCCTTGCCCTGGAGCCCTTCACGGACCTGGGTACTGGGGAGCGGCTCATCCTTCAGGTGGGCTTCAAGGACAAGGCCCTGCCTGCGAAGGCCGTGCTCGCGGTCGTCTCCAAGGTGGACGTGGTGGACGGGAAGGTGGAGGTGGACCGGCGGGCGAACACCCCCGAGGCTCTGCTGGCGGCCCTCACGCAGAAGGAAGCGGAGCTGGAGTCGCTCAAGGTCCGGTGCGAGGGAAGCGGGCCTGTGGGACTCATGTTGGCGGGGTGGCTCACCGCGGCAAGTGGTCCTTTGCGTCTGGAGGCGAAGTCCCCTGTGGCCGATGCCCGTGGGCTGGTGGTGCAACAGGCCTTTGGCTACCAGAGCACATCCTCCGCGCTGGTCGCCATCAAGCTGCACAACCTGGGCCTACAGCCCTGGGGCCGGGGGCGGCGAGCATCATCGTGCCCGGAGCCGTGCCGGTGAAGGTGCTCTCGGTGGCGATGAAGCCGATGCGGTTGGCGCCTGGCGAGCAGGGGCTCGTGGTGGTGGAGGCGGAGACGCCACCCTGGGCGACCCGTCAGACCTTCCACGTGGTGCTCTCGGATACCAGCGGCGAGCACCGCTTTTCCATCCACCTGATGAAGCAATAGCCCCACCCATGACGACAGAGACTTTTCACCCGGATCACCTCAAGCCCGGGGACATGGTGGGCACCTGGCGCATCGTCGAGTCGCTGGGCAGCGGCACCTTCGGCCATGCCTTCAAGGCCGAGCGGGATGGGGCTTTCTTCACGTTGAAGATGGCGGTGCGGCCAGCGCCGGAGCTGCCCCAGGAAACCTCTGAGAAGACCCTGGAGGAGCGGCAGGTGGACGGGCGCATGTACCATGAGGCCGCCATCCTCATGGCGAACACGAGCCATCCAGGGCTGCCTCACCTGCGCGAGGTCGGCCGGTGGCCGCACTCCACCAAGGACTACTTCTACTTCGTCACGGACTTCGTGCCGGGAGGGCCCTTCCATGCGTGGCGCGCGCAGGTCCGTCCCACCGCCGCCCAGCTCGTGGACGTGTTCATCGAAGTGGTGCGCGCGGTGGCCCGGCTGCACAGGCGCGGCGTCCTCATCCGGGACTTCAAGAGCGAGCACGTCATCATCAACCCGGAGGACAACAAGCCGGTGCTGGTGGACCTGGGCAGCGCCTGGCTGCCGGGGGGCTCCACGCTCACCGTGGGGCTGGCGCCGGGCACGCCCCATGCGCTGCCGCCCGAGTGCATTGCCTTCATTCGCCAGGGTGCGTGGAGGGAGGGCGCCCGGTTCAACGCGGACGCCACGGGAGACCTCTACCAGGTAGGGGTCTTCATGTACGAGGCCCTCACAGACGGCTGGCCCTTCAATCCCCGGTTGACGAAAGACGAGCTGCTGGTGGCCATCGAGACCGTGGTGCCGCGCGCGCCTCATCACATCAACCCCGAGGTGCCCGAGTCGCTGAGCCGCATCACGCTGAAGCTGCTCGAGAAGCGGCCGGAGGATCGCTACCCGAGCGCCGAGGCCCTGCTCCAGGCCCTCTGGGAGGCGGCCAAGGAGCGCTCCACGCCGGCCTGGAAGGTGCCTGTGGAGCTTCCCCCCGAGGGCCCCGCCCCGGCGACTCTGGAGGAACTGGAGGAGCGCCGCCTCCAGAAGCGGGAGGCCGAGCGCAGGGCCCAGGAGGCCCAGAAGGAGCCACCGGAGGAGTTGTCTCGGGAGCAGGCTGTGGAGCAGCTGTCCTTCCTCACCCGAGAGATCCATGGCCAGCTGCAGCTCGCCGATGAGGAGGCCGCCCGCCGCAAGCGGAGATGGAGGAGAATCGGCGGGGGAGCGGGGGCGTTGCTGTTGGGCCTGGTGCTCTTCGTGGCCTGGCAGGTGTGGCGCACGCCGGTCCCTGCTTCTCCCGCTGTCTCCGAGAAAGGAAACCCGTTCGTGTCCACCGTTCGCAACTCCCGGCCCGTGAGGGCCACCATCGCCTGGCTGTGCACCACCTTCAGCGTGGGATGCGCGGCCCCCCAGGTGCGGCCGATGTCGGAGGCCTGCCCCCAAGAGGCGCTCCGGAGCATGGATGAGAGGAGACTCTTCAGCGGGGCGCACTCCGTGGCGGTGGTCATCGACATCAACCAGCCCGGGTGGGCGTCACAACAGGGCGTCTACCGGCCGGGGCCCATCGTCAGCAAGGTGGTGAAGGGAGTCTTTGACTCAAACCCCTTGCCCGAGGGGACTCTCCTCTACGGGCAACTCTGGACGGAGGGGCTCACGAAGGAGGGGGAGCCGGCGGTCATGGGCCGCTACACCGAGGTCCTTCTGCCGGATGGTGTCCGGTTCCCCGTCTGCTTCGTGCTGGCTGACCCGCATACAGGGCTCTTCAAGACGTTTGAATCCAAGCCAGGGGAGGTGATCCTGCCGCGAGAGTCGAGCGCTTTCCCCGTCCGTTACTGGCCGTGAGTCCGGCACGGTCGGCCAAGAACTGGAGCCGTGCGCGGCCACCAGTCCTGCCCCGGTACGAAAACCGGGGCAGACTCAGACGCAGATGGACAAGAGCCATGCCCAAGCGCGTGAGGGAAGTCCTTGGACTACTTGAACCACAGCCGAACGGTTTGACTCGTAGTTCCCGCGCAACTGATCGCAGCTCCGGGAGGCCAACTCGGATCCAGGTTGAACATGAAGGCCCGGATGCTGCAATACTGCCCAGCGTTGTTCTGGCCGATGCCCATACTGCCATTGGCGGTTGTCACCGGTGACACAGGAGTCGAGAAGGAGCGAGAAGTAAACCCTTGGCTGCAGGGGCCGATCGGCTTGTTGTGTAGGCTGTTCTCCCAATCTACCACGCAACTTGGCCGGAAATAGACTCGATTGGTGTCATCCGTCAGAACCCAGGCGACCGTTGGCCTCAGGGCCCTGATGGCGCTGGCGCCCAACCGGTAACTCGCAGTCAGACTGCCGAAATTCTGTGAATTGATGGTGGAGAAATCGTAAGGCAGGCGCTCGGACGGACTCTGGTTCATCATCAGCGTCCAGCCGCCACCATCCGTTGTCATATCACAGTAAACCCCAATGGGGTTCAGAGGACCGGCGTCGTCGATATCGACCTGGTACACACCGCTACCGGTCGACATCCCGCTCTCCAGAATCTCTCGACAGCTTGCCTTGAGAGCTGACTTTACCAAGTGGCCCGTGAAGTTGTATCTCATGAGGTGACGAGTTGCACCGCCAGAGCCGCTGCTGACGAATGTTTGGACATAGTCCCCCTGGTTGAGAAGGAGGACGAGGCTGTAGGTCCCAGTGTCACGGTTTCCAGCGCCCGCGCCGCTCCAGGCATATCCCTTGTCAATTCCATTGTGATGGATGTGCACAAACACATCGCTCGTCGTTCCACCCTGGTAGTAAGCGTCCTTCACGAAGGAGATGGTAAAGGAATAGAGACCTGGGCAGGGCGCGATGAAGGTTCCGCCCCCTGGGGTCCAGCCTCCCCCTACGCTCTCGTAGACGCCTGAGTAGCCAAGCAGGGTTGGCCCACCACTCGAGACATGGCCTGTCCCTACGACACTGAAGCCAACAATTCCTGATGCGGGACAGCCGCTGGAAGAGGACAGTCCTGAACTTTGATTCAGGACAGGGTCTAGCCCGGATCGATCACAAAGGGAGGGAACACCGCGTAGCGACCGGCCGATAACTGGAGAGTTCTCAAGGCTTTCCACTCATTGGAAGGAGCTACGCGGTGAAAACAGAGTGTAACGCGAAGCAGGTCGAGTTCGACAACGTGGGGAAAAGGAAACTGGTGGCGGCGTTCGACGGCGAGCACATCTCGTCGGACGGAGGGCTGGCGCTGTTGCACCGGACGGACCAGCGGTTCGGGCTGATGAGGAAGTTCGCTGAGTGCTTCAAGGACTTGAGAAAGCCGGAGTTGATTGAGCACTCGGTGGAAGAGCTCGTCCGTCAGCGCGTGTTTGGCCTCGCCTGCGGCTACGAGGACCTGGTGGACCATGAGACGCTGCGCAACGACCCGCTGCTGGCGGCCGTGGTGGGCAAGGCGGAGCCCCAGAAGCAGCCGTTGGCCAGCCCGAGCACGCTCAACCGGCTGGAGTTGACGCCCGCGGACGCGACGGCGCAGGCCCGCTACCGGAAGGTGGTTTACGACGGCCAAGCCATCGAGAACTTCTTCGTCGAGGCGTTCCTGGATGCGCACCGTGAGCCGCTGAAACAAGTGGTGCTGGACCTGGATGCCACCGACGACCCGATTCATGGCACGCAGGAGGGCCGTTTCTTCCACGGCTACTACGGCAACTACTGCTACCTGCCACTCTACATCTTCGCGGGCGACTTCCTGCTGTGCGCCAGGCTGCGCACCGCCGACGTCGACGCTGCCGCAGGCTCGCTGGAGGAAGTGCAGCGCATCGTCTCGCGCATCCGAGCGCGCTGGCCCACCACACGAATCCTGCTGCGTGCAGACTCCGGCTTCGCTCGGGATGAGCTCATGAGCTGGTGCGAGCAGAACACCGTCGACTTCGTGTTCGGCCTTGCCAGAAACGCCCGGCTGGAAGCCATGATTGGCGAGGACCTGAAGCTGATGCGCGCCGTCTCCCTCCAGGAGCGCAAAGGCGCTCCGGTGCGGGCGTACCGGGAGTTGCGCTACCGCACGCGGGAGTCCTGGACGCGCGAACGCCGCGTCGTGGCCAAAGCAGAGTGGCTCAGCGACAAATTCAACCCGCGCTTCGTGGTGACTTCCTTGCGCACCGAGGCGTGTGGGGCCCGAGCTCTGTACGAGCAGCTCTACTGCGCCCGCGGCGACATGGAGAACCGTATCAAGGAGCAGCAGCTGGGCCTGTTCGCCGACAGGACCAGTGCCCACACCCTGCGCGCCAACCAGCTGCGCCTCTGGTTTTCCTCCGCCGCGTACGTGCTGCTCAACCTGCTGCGCCACTTCGGCCTGCGCGGCACCGAGATGGAGCGGGCCCAAGTGGGCACCCTCCGGCTGAAGCTGCTCAAGGTCGCCGCCATCGTCCGCGTCAGCGTCCGTCGTGTCGTGCTCTCGCTCAGCGCGGCGGCCCCAGTGCAGGACTTGTTCGCGCGCGTCGCGCAACAGCTCTGCGAAGTCCCAGCTCCCTCCTGACACCCTGTTGCTCTTTGACAACCTTGACGGGTCCCAACACCGGCCGGTGCAGGCTCCTGTCATGCCTGCAGCACGCTGCCGAGCTTCCTTTTGCCAAGCGCGGCAACCAGACTCCGAGGATTGAGGCCGAGCCGCCCGGCGCGCTCCTCCGTGTGACAGATCCGGGCTAGCTTCTTATACTCAGGGATAAGAGGAGACTCGTGAGGTGATCCATGCCTCTCCGGTAAGCGCGCATCGTTACCCCAGGCAGGATTGATTGCGAGACTCAAAATGATGCCTGCGCCAAGCGCTCCCCAGTGCCATCGCATGTGGTCTCCCTAAAAGCCGTTTGTAAGGGACGCGCAATATTGGGAGAGAATAATCTGCTGTCAAGCCACGCCAAGGGCTGGTGCGGGCTCAGGCGAGTTCTCGTTGGAGACGGAGCGAAATCTGCGCAAATCTTGAGTTGTGATAATCTAAGCCTCCAAGAAGCTGCTTCGGTCCTCACTCCGTGACACTGTGGACCCGTGACTTCATGAGGGGTTTGCTGGTGGCTCGGTGCAGTGCCCACTTGTGAAATTGGCGCGCTATCTCCATTTACTCAGGGCCGTGCGCCTACGGACTCATCCGGCCGAGACAATGCCACCCACTAAGAGTTCAGGAAATCCGATGAACCCAAAAATCAGAGTGCCTTTCAATGCAACTGCCAAGTTCATGACCATGGCTGGAGTCCTCATCTTGGGGGCTGCGGGCTGCGGTTCTGTCGAGGAAAGAAAGACTCCTCCTTCTTGGGAAGAGTTTGAACGTGACTCCACGCGCAGCTTCGAGGGGACCCTGTCCTTTGTGGTTGAAGGGGATTTACCGCTCACCCACGAAGAACTGCGTGACTACTACGAGCGAAACGTTGCAGCCGAAGTGCCAAGCGATCTTTCCGGCACTTTGCAGCAACCGCTCATTGTGAATCGCGTGAACTCCCAGGACGACATATGGAATGGCACGTTGCGGCGCAACTTACGATACTGCGTGAGCAATGAGTTTGGCGCCCGTAAGTCACGCGCTGTTTTTGAAATGAGTCAAGCAACCAGCGCGTGGGAAGCCGTGGCTGACGTCGATTTCATTTATGACCCGACCCATGATGCTAACTGTCACAACGGCAATGCCGCGACGACTTTCTCTGTTCGTCCTTGGTCAGGTGGGGGGGCATGCGCATTCTTCCCCTCCGGCGGTGGGTGCGTCCCACGGACCATTGTTATTGACATGACGGATCTGGACACCAATCCCTTCTATCGGCAGAACGCTCCTAACGTTACTACGCTCGGAGTCCTCCGCCACGAACTCGGCCACGTCCTGGGCTTCCGTCACGAGCACATCCGCGTCGACTGCTACGAGGATAGCTCTTGGAGAGCCCTGACAACCTACGACGCGAGTTCAGTGATGCATTACCCATGGTGCAACGGCGTTCTCACCTCAGATCTGTCGATCACCAATCTTGATGCGCAGGGTGTACGTGCTCTCTACTCCCGCTCTGCCTTTCTTTTCAACGGTGGTGTGGAATGGCTGAACGGGCCATACAATTATTCGGGCTACCAGTTCCACGTGGCGGACGTCACTGGAGACGGTAGGGCTGAGGTGGTGGGCATCAATCCCGCCGATGAACGGGCCGTTGTGTGGGCGAGCACAGGCGGCGGCTTCAGCGGTGGTGTGGAATGGCTGAACGGGCCATACAATTATTCGGGCTATCAGTTCCACGTGGCAGACGTTAATGGAGACGGCAGGGCCGACGTGGTGGGCATCAATCCCGCCGATGAACGGGCCGTTGTGTGGGCGAGCACAGGCGGCGGCTTCAGCGGTGGTGTGGAATGGCTGAACGGGCCATACAACTACTCGGGCTACCAATTCCACGTGGCGGACGTCACTGGAGACGGCAGGGCCGAGGTGGTGGGCATCAGTGCCGCCGATGAGCGGGCCGTTGTGTGGGCGAGCACAGGCGGCAGCTTCAGCGGTGGTGTGGAATGGCTGAACGGGCCATACAACTACTCGGGCTATCAATTTCACGTGGCAGACGTTAATAGAGACGGCAGGGCCGAGGTGGTGGGCATCAGTCCCGCCGATGAGCGGGCCGTTGTGTGGGCGAGCACAGGCGGCAGCTTCAGCGGTGGTGTGGAATGGCTGAACGGGCCATACAACTACTCGGGCTACCAATTCCACGTGGCGGACGTCACTGGAGACGGCAGGGCCGAGGTGGTGGGCATCAGTGCCGCCGATGAGCGGGCCGTTGTGTGGGCGAGCACAGGCGGCAGCTTCAGCGGTGGTGTGGAATGGCTGAACGGGCCATACAACTATTCGGGCTACCAGTTCCGCGTGGCGGACGTCACTGGAGGCGGCGGGGCCGACGTCGTGGGCATCAATCCCGCCGATGAGCGGGCCGTTGTTTGGACGGGCAATCATTGACCAAACGCAGCTACTGTGGGCACTACGCAGGGTGGACATCAGCGCGCGGAGGGGCGCAGCGGCTGGCATGAATTGCGCCACTCCTCCCACGAAAGAAAAGCCCAGCAACCCGTCAAGATTGCTGGGCTTCTCGGGATGGAAGCGGCGGCAATCGAACCTACCGCTGCCTTATGTATGAGGCGGGACCGAGGGCTACTGCTTCGGCGGCTCCGGCCGGCTGAGTTCCAGCGCGCGCAGCGGGGCGTCCCGGCCCAGCGCGATGAACGGTGCCCAGAAGTGAGGATGGGGCTGGGTGGTACGCAGCCAGCGCATCGCCTCGTGCAGCGCGGTGGCTCGGCCATGCCCCGCCAGCAGGTTGCGGTAGTAGGCCTCCATCAACTCGCTCGTTGTCTCGTCGTTCACCTTCCACAGGCTCATCACCACCGTCTCCGCTCCAGCCACCACGAAGGCTCGCCTCAGCCCGTACACTCCCTGGCCCAGGTTCACCTCACCTCTGCCCGTGTCACAGGCAGACAGCACCACCAGCTGCGTCCCCCACAGGTTGAGGCCTGCCAGCTCCAGCGCCGTTGCCAACGCACTTTCTGGCGGGGCCTGAGCAGCTCGGGTGTGAGAGGCCGGCCGCGCCCCCGCCCCCGCGAACATCAGCCCGGAGCGCAGCAGCGGATCCGGCGGGCTTGAGGCCTCAGGGTCCTCTCCCAACGCGCAGCATTTTCCTATGGCGCGCGAGCGTGGAGGCGCGGAGGCATCCTTCAAGAAGAAGCCGTGCGTGGCCAGGTGCAGGATGCTCGGGGGAGGCAGTTGCAGCAGCCGCTCCTTGGTGGCCTCTGCGCCCAGGAAGAGCTGAGCCTGGGGCACCAGACGCTGGATGGCTTCGGCCTCCTGGCGGGTGCCTGGCAATGGCACAGGCGCCCATGCTCGCTGCGTCGGCTCCTCGCTCAGCCTGGAGAAGAAGCGCTCGAGAGAGCTGGAGCGGTAGGCCTGCGCTGAAGGCGCTTCCATCGAGGGAGCGGGTGTTGGCAACGGGGCGCTGAAGTCCGGATCGGCCAGGACGACCACGGAGGTCGCGGGGGCTCCCTCCAGGGGGCGAGGCAGCAGATCCTTGCCGGAGGTGAGGTAGCTGAAATCGAAGCGCTCCACGAGGAACTGCTCTCCATCGTGCAGGGCGGCAAACGGCACCAGGGCCAGCTGTCCATCCGGGGAGAGGAAGAGACGGCGCGTCTTCCCTAACAGCGGAAGCAGCGGTTGGAACGCCTGCTGGTAGAGCGCCTGAGCGTGGGTTTGGAAGGCAGTGTCCCGGTTGGCCAGCGCGTCTCTCAGGCGCGTGGCGGCCACATCCATCGGCTCGGCGGGGCCGAGATCCCGGACGCGAATGGTGGCGTCTGGCAAGAGCACCAGCGCCAGGTAGCGCAGCTGTCCCTTGAGCTGTTCCTGCGGTGTACCGGGTTTGGGCACCAGCGGACGGTCCTCATAGGTGATGAACTCGATGAGGGCGCCATCTCTGGGCAGGGCTTGGGCGACACGGTCCACAATCTCGCCGGGAGGCGGCAGTGCGGCCAGCGCGCGCAGGGGGGCCGAGCGCCTGGCCAGGCCCGCTTCGAGCGCATCACCCTGCTCGGAGAGCTCTTTGAGGTGTTGTTGGTAGGCGGTGGGTGTCAGCGAGCCAGGGCCTTGGAGCGACAGCGTGGCCAGTTGGGTGCGCAGCCCGCGCAACCGCTCGAAGGTGTCGCGCTCCTGGGCTCCCAGGCTCCGGTAGACGGAGCGGGAGATGTCGGCCGTCTCCTCCGCGGAGCGGCCTTTGAGCAGCAACGCGGCGCCCAGGGCCAGCCGTCTCACGCGGGCGTCATCAGGATGCGCGTGCAGCAGCGCATAGATGCGTTCCTCGTCGGTGCGCAGCAGCTGGAGAAAGCTGGCCAGGCGCGCCTCGGAGAGATCAAGGGCCTCGTGGCGCAGGCGCCGCTCGGACACGGCAAAAGCGCGGGTGAACAGCGGAACGGCGGCGCCGAGACGATTCTGGGCCAGCCTGAGTAAGGCGATGCGGTTGAGAGCGCTGACAACATCGGGGTGGTTCTTGCCGAGGACTGCTTCCACGATGGCCAGCGCGCGCTTGTGGAGCGACTCGGCCCGGTCGTACATCCCCTGCTCCTGGTAGAGGTTGGCCAGGCCAGTGAGCGAAGCGACGACTGCGGGAGCGGTGACGGCTTCGGAAGGATTCTGACCGAGCACCGCTTCAAAAATGGCGAGCGCGCGTTCGAAGAGCGGCTTGGCCCGGTCGTGCATCCCCTGTTCCCCGTAGAGGAGGGCGAGGCCGGTGAGCGTTCTGGCGACGTCAGGGTGGGTCTTGCCGACAGCCGCTTCCTCAATGGCGAGCGCGCGCTGGTAGAGCGGCTCGGCCTGGTCGTACATCCCCCGGGTCTTGTAGAGGCTGGCGAGATCGTAGAGCGAGGCGGCGACATCAGGATGGTCCTTGCCCAGGGTCGCTTCCCGCATGGCGAGCGCGCGCTGGTAGAGCGGCTCGGCGCGGCCGTACATCCCCTGCTCCGCATAGAGGATGGCGAGGCCGTGGAGCGAGAAGGCGAGACTGGGATGATTCTGGCCGAGGGCCGCCTCCTTGATGGCGATCGCGCGCTGGTAGAGCGGCTCGGCCCGGTCGTATATCCCCTGCTCCCTGTAGAGGTTGCCCAGGTTGTTGAGCGATTTGGCAACGTCGGGATGGTCCTTGCCAAGGCTCGCTTCCCGAATGGTGAGCGCGCGTTCGAAGAGCGGCTTGGCCCGGCCGTACATTCCCTGACGTTGGTAGAGATGGGCGAGGTCGTTGAGCGAATCGGCGACGTTGGGATGGTCCTTGCCAAGCGCCGCCTCCCGAATGGCGAGCGCACGCTGGTAGAGCGGCTCGGCCTGAGCGTACTTCCCTTGGAGCCTGTAGAGCTCGGCGAGGTTGTTCAGCGCGCTGGCGACGGCAGGGTGGTTCTTGCCGAAGGTCTCTTCCATGAGGGCGAGCGCGCGCTGGTAGAGCGGCTCGGCGCGGCCGTACATCCCCTGCTCCACATAGAGGATGGCGAGGTTGTTGAGCGAGGCAGCGATGGAGGGGTGATTCTTGCTGAGGGCCGCTTCCCGAATGGCGAGCGCACGCTGGTAGAGCGACTCGGACTGTGTGTACTTCCCCTGGAGCTTGTAGAGCGTGGCGAAGCTGTTGAGCGATTGGGCAACGTCGAGATGGTTCTTACCAAGGGCCGCCTCCCGAATGGCGACCGCGCGCAGGTAGAGCGGCTCGGCCTGAGCGTACTTCCCCAGATCCCTGTAGAGGTTGGCGAGACTGGTGAGCGATTGGGCAACGTCGGGATGGTCCTTGCCGAGCGCCGCTTCCCGAATGGCGAGCGAGCGCTGGTAGAGCGGCTCGGCACGGCCCCTCATTCCCTGGGCCACGTAGAGATTGGCGAGGTTGTAGAGCGATTGGGCAACGTCGGGATGGTCCTTGCCGAGCGCCGCTTCCCGAAGGGTCAGCCCGCGTTGAAGCAGTGGCTCGGCCTGGGCGAAGTTCCCCTGCTGCAGGTGCACCCCGCCGAGCAGATCCAGACACGTGGCGACCTCTGGATGCGTGCCCCCGAGAACCGCCTCCCGCAGGCCGAGCGCACGCTCACCCCGCGCCACAGCCTCGGCGTACTTGCCCGCCTTGTTGAGCGTTATCGCCTCGTCATAGGCCGTCTGCGCTTCCTGTAGCCGCGCATCCGGCTGCTGCGCGCCCACCGCACTGGCCGCACAGCACAGGGCCACTACCATTCCCCACCCAAGAACCTGCCGCATGTCTCCCCCCGGGCTCCTCTGAGCCCCGCCTGCTGTCAGGGGTGGGATCCAATCCGGTGCATTGGGCAAAGTCCAGAGACTTTGTGGGTAGGACGATGCGAGGGGAGGAGGGGGGCTCGGCGCATGCCCTTTGGCAGGGCCGCCCTCAGCTCAGCTTGGGCGGAACGCGGTAGAGCTCGTGCACGTCCTCGTGGTGGGCGAGGCCCATCGCCTCGCGTTGAACGATGAGGGTCCACTTGAGGTACTCCGCTTCACGCCGCTTCTCGTCGTACTCGGCGACCCTCTTCTCACGCGCGGCTCCGAGTGGCATCGCTTGCATCTGTGCTCCCAACTCCCGCAGCGCTGTGAGCTGACGGTCCAGCCTGTGGCCCACGGCCTTGAGGCTGGAGGCCGCCTCGGCGCGGAGATGGACCTCAATGGAAAGCGTGCCGCCGACCGGTGCTCGACTCGACATGACCCTCTGCTCCTTTCGTTCTCTCGTGCGGAGCGTAAGAAGGAGGGAGGGGACGCGCTTGAATGAATGCGACACGCGTGGAGAGCGGCTGACCCGGCTGTCTCACTGCGCGTGAATACCGGCTGGATGCGTCCGTCCTCTGCGGCATGCTCAACGCTTATCGCGCCACCGTGCTGCTCGCCCTGTTGGCCACGTCTGCGACCGTGGCGTGGGCCGAAACCCCCGTGTCGCCCGTGCCGATGATCGTCGCCCAGGAGGGGAGTGTCGTCTACGTGGGAATGGACGGCCCACGAATCCTCGCGGACTGCCGACAGACCATCGATAAGCGCATGCTCGGAGGTCCTGAGCGGGGCAAGATCGTGCGCGAGTCGAAGCCGTGCAGCTTCTTCGGGCTCGCCGTGCACCCGCAGACAGGACGCTGGGCGGCATCCGCAGACGTCACAGGGGACAGCGATATCCCCTCGAGCCGTCTGGTGAGCTTCGTGGTGTCGGGTCGCGAGCTCGCCGTGCCCACCAGCAAGGCCGGACGTGCCAAGGGCGGCACCTTCCTCGTCCTCGGAGACCTCAACGGAATCGTGGCCATCACCCCCGGCATGCTGGAGACGTGGTCGGAGACATGGACGCAGGGGGCGCGCTTCTTCCCTCAGTTCCCCGAGCAGTTCACGCCGGACGGCTCGCGCGTGCTCGTCTCCGTGGCAGATTCGACCCTGTACGAGTGGTGGAGTTGGAACTTCGGCCCGCGGCCCGAGGGCATTCGCGTGCTCCCTCGCGGCCTGACCGACACCGCGGGCAACATGCTGGTCAACGGTGAGCCGCGCACCGTGCTGAGGCATCCCAGCCGTGGCGTCCGTCTCGCCACGTTGGACAGGGCGGGCAAGAAGCCGTGGCAGGTCGGCCCTCCCTTGCGGCAGGTCCGCCTCGGGATGCTGACGCCCGTGGTGCTCGGGGACACGATGCTGTTCTATCGCGAAGGCACGCGCGGGACCGACTGCGAGGGGCCCGATTCCTCGACCTACCGGCGCGTCGAGTTGAGCACCGGCCAGGAGCGGGTCTGGCGACTTCACTAGGGAATGTGCAGCTCTCACGACTCCTTCGACGCGGCGAGCCCGCTCCGGCGGACCGTGTATTTCCGCGAGGGTGTTCCTCACTACACCCCCGTTCGTCTGTACGAGTACGATCTGGATCGCGATGCGACCCGCGAGCTGGCGATTGAATCGGTGATCCGTGTGCTCGACATCAGCGAGGATGGACGGACGCTGCTCGTGGACACGTTTGGCGGGCTCGTGCTGTATGACGTCGTCGCGGACAGCTCGACCCCGGTGAAGGGCCTGGGAAAGATCAACGATGCGGGGCTGCTGAACGCCTCGGATGGATAGAGTGCGCAGCAACAGGATTGAACATGCCAGAGCTTGTGTTCTTTCGCCGGGGCTCGGCCGCGCCGAGGACAATGACATCGTCATTCCGGATCCCCACGTGAGCCGCCATCACGCGGCGCTGAGGCAGGAGGGCGCGCGCTGGGTGCTGGAAGACTTGACGGATCCTGGCAACGCGCTGGTCATCCAGGACCGGTTCGTCTCCAGCCGCCACCTGCAGGTGACCCGGCACGAGGCATGCTTCCACGTGAGGGACTTGAACTCCACCAATGGCACGTACCTGGACCAGGAAGAGGGATGAATCCTTTGACCGCCCGAATGAATAAGGGCCCGGACTGACCGTCCCTGGCGGCACGGGCCCTCGCAGCCACCCTCTCCGAGCCCGTCCTCACCGGCTGCTCGCACCCATCCCGGCCTTCCTCCGGGGAAGGTACATCCATGCTCGCTCGCATCCTCTCGATTCTCCTCTCGCTGTCCGTCTTCCTCCCCTCTGCTGCGATGGCCGACTGGAACAGGAACGACGGGTTCCGGAACAAGCCCAAGAAGGCCTCCGGCTACGACGACGATTACGAGAAGGACTCGAAGAAGAAGAGCACGAGCGAGGAAGACGCAACGTCTTCGGATGCGGAGGAAGCGTCGGAGTCCGAGGGTGAAGACGGCGCTGCGGGCTCAGGCGTCGCCGTCGGGGCGCGCCTCGGATTCGGGTTGCCTTTCGGCAAGCTGGGCTTAGGGGAAGACGCTGGAGAGGTGTCGCCCGCGCTGAGCGACCTCGTCAGCGGCGGCTTCCCAGCGCAGCTCGACGTCGGATACTTCATCGACTCCCGCCTCTACGTGGGCGGCTTCTTTCAGTACGGGCTGATGATGTTCGGCCAGGAGTGCCCCGCCCCCGCAGACTGCAGTGCCAGCCAGCTTCGGTTCGGCCTCAATGCCGCTTACTCCTTCACGCCGGAGGGCAAGCTGAGCCCCTGGATGGGCCTGGGGATCGGGTACGAGATGTTGAACGTCAACGTCTCGTCGAAGATCGAAGGCATCACCTTCAAGGTCGGCCAGAGTCTCCGCGGGTTCGAGTTCGCGAACCTCCAGGGCGGCGTCGACTTCCGGATCGGCAAGTCCTTGTGGGTGGGCCCCTACGCAAACTTCACCGTGGGGCAGTACTCGCACCTGAGCCTCGATCTGGGCGATCTCGGCGGTATCGGTGGCGAGCCCGGTGAGGAGGAGGGGCTGTCCGGCGAGATCCCGAACAAGGCCTTCCACTTCTGGCTCATGGGCGGCGTGCGGGTCCTCTTCCGGATCTGAGCTCCGGGGACTGTCTTCCAAAGGTGGGCTTGGCGAAGTTCCGTGGGAGCCCACCCGTAATCTGTGCCCTAGCGAGGTGTGGCTGGGGAGGGGCAGGTGGGGGAACACGGGTGGGAGTACCGGCGCAGGCGGCCGGAGGGGACGGTGCTGTACGAGGCGGCGAGGGACAACCTAGCCACGCTGGTGGAGGAGGCGAGCGAACAGTGCACCTGGTGGAGCAGGTGCTGCCGCACGTGCCCTACCGGCAGTGGACGCGGACGAGGCGAAGAAGACCGCTGTCTTTCCGCACGTGATCGCCTCGCTGGGCCACTACCTGAGCGCCGCGGCGGGGCTCTCCGTGGGCGCTCCCATGGCCTACCTGGTGGCGCCGCCCATGGAGGCCACCATCGGCTTCGCCATGGCGCTGAAGGAGGCGGACGTGAGCGTGGTGAAGATCTTCCCGCCCCCCTCGGAGACGAACTTCGCGTCCGCTTGGCTCACGGGCTCGCTGGAGTCCTGCGAAGCCGCCGCGGTGGCCTTCTGTGAGGCCGTTGTCCGCGTCGCGGCGAGTCCCAGGGGTGAGATCTGGGGAAGTTGAGGGCCGCTCCGTCCCCTCCTCCGCGTTTAGATCTTGAGCGAGCCTCGGAACCCCCTGGCGGCATAATAAGAGGGGGCGCCGTTGTGATACACGAAGACAGTGTCATAGCGGCGATCACAGAAGAGAGCACCGCCGAGCTTTCTAATCTCAGGGGGTGTTTGCACCCAGCTCGACGTCTTCGTGTCGAACTCTCCAAGCTGCTGCAATTCCCGATATTGCTCTTCCGTTAGAAGCTCAATGCCCATGGCAGCTGCCATGTTCATGGCGTTGTTTTCGGGTTTGTGTTCCTTCCTGGAGTCCAGACTTTCACGGTCGTAACAAACACTTCTGCGGCCTTTGGGGCTCTCCTCCGAACAATCATAGAAGATGCACTCGCCCGTCTTCTTGTCATAGCCCACGACATCCGGTTCGCCCCCCGTCCTCTCCATTTCATGGAGTGACCACAGCTTCCCAGGATTGGCTTCCAGCCTTGCTTGGACTTTGGCCCATTCAAGACCTTTGTGGCGCTTCATGTTCTTCTCGAAACGGGCTTTCAATGCTCCGAGCAGCTCTTCACGCTGCGCGGGTGACAGCTTATTCTTGTTGCCATTGACCGTTTTCATGCTTTCATTGTTGTTGTCGGTGAATAGTGTGTCAAGCGCACTCTCGGAGGTCTCATGAGCCAGTTCGTCACGGTGTTGTCGTTGCTCCTCCTGGCCGGGAGCGCGGCGGCCCAGCCCGTTCCGCAGAGCGCTCCCAAGAAGACGCGGGTCGTCCGCGCGGCCCGGCTGCTCGATGTCCGCGCCGGCACCTTCCTCGAGAACCCGGTCATCGTGATCGAGAACGAGCGGATCTCGGCGGTGGGGCCCGGCCTGCCGGTTCCTGAAGGGGCGGAGGTGATCGACCTCGGCGCAGCCACCGTGCTGCCGGGGCTGATTGACGGCCACACGCACCTGATGGCGCGGATGCCCGAGACACCCGAGGGCTATGCCCTGGACCTGATCACCAAGTCCCAGGCGTTTCGTGCGCTGGAGGGTGCGGCGAACGCCCGGGCCACGCTGCGCGCCGGCTTCACCACCGTCCGGGATGTCGAGAGCGAGGGGGCCTTCTACGCGGATGTCGCGTTGCGAGATGCCATCCGCCAGGGGCTGGTGGAAGGGCCCAGGATGCTGGTGTCCACCCGAGGGATTGGCGCGGTGGGCACCTACTATCCGAACGGCCTCTCACCCGACCTCAAGGATCCCCCCACCGGCGCGCAGCTCATCAGTGGCGCCGAGGAGGCGCGCCGCGCGGCACGGGAGCAGCTGGGCCATGGCGCCGATCTCCTCAAGCTCTACGCGGACTGGCACCATCCCACGCTCACCGTCGACGAGATGCGCCCCGTCGTCGAGGAGGCGCACAAGGCCGGCCGCAAGGTGGCTGCCCACGCCGTGACGAGCGAAGCCATCCGCAACGCCCTGGCAGCCGGCGTGGACTCGATCGAACACGGGCATGAGGCGGATCGCGCCACCCTGGAGCTGATGAAGAAGCAGGGAGTCTTTCTCGTCCCGACCATTGGCTACTTCGAGCTGTCTTTGGTGGACGCTCCCAATGACCAGGCGCGGCAGTTCCGCGACAAGACGCTTCAGGCCCTGCGCAAAGAGGTGGCGCTCGCGCACAAGCTCGGCGTGAAGATCGTCAGCGGCTTCGACGCAAGCTCGGCATCAGGCCAGGGGAGCAACGCCTGGGAGGTGGTGGCGCTCCAGCGCGCCGGGCTCCCGCCCATCGAGGCGATCCGGTCGGCCACCTCGCGGGCCGCGGAGCTGCTCGGGCTCCAGGAACACGTGGGCACGCTGGAGCCGGGCAGGTACGCCGATCTGATCGCCGTCTCGGGCTCCCCGCTTGAGGATGTGACGGAGCTGCAGCGCGTCCGGTTCGTGATGAAGGGAGGGCTCGTGGTCCGAAACGAGCTCCCCTCCAGCACCCAGGCCTCTGCTCTGGGGCAATAGTCTCAGGTTGAGGGGCTTTCCCGCGGTCCCCGCGATCGAAAGCCCGCGTTTCTGGAGAATCGTTTCCACTCTTAATCCTCGCAGAGACCACAGGTCTTCCTGCATCTTTCCTGAACGTTTGGCTGCCCACAGCTGAGCATGGAGTTTGCGGTACCGCTGCGGGCGAACCTTTCACGCGTTCAATGTCGACGCGGAGAAGACCGCCGCGCTCCCCTGGGAGCGGCTCGCGACGCTGGGGCGGCAGGCCCGCATCGAAGCAGGCAGTGTCGAACTCTTCGAGCGAGTCCACGAGGACGAGGTCCAGCACGAGAAGTTGTTCGCGTTGTTGGCAGACGCCCTCACGGCCGATGATCGTCTGAGAGAGGGCCTCAGCGTCGAGGCGCTCGCCGGGAGGATTGGAGCGATTCACCCGGGTTTCCTGCCCTGGAATCAGAGGACCGCGGAGGCGCGCCACCTCCTGGGAAGCGGAGGCCGCGGTGAAGACGTCCTTCATGCTCGGAGTGCACCACGGCGATCCCTCCATGATCGTCACACCGGAAGCGCTGGCCGCCCTGGTCCAGGCGCTTCGGTCCAAGGGTGTGATGGACGTGGCGGTGCTCGAGGCCCCCACGGGGTACGATCGATTCTGGAGCACCTGGGATTGCGCTCCTGTCCGCTGCCCTCCTCGGCCCCTCCTCTCCAGTCCTCGCCCTCAACATGGCCTCTATTCCACCTATGCGTGGCCCAACCCTGTATTTCAATGCCGCGAACGGTTCCCGTACTCGGATACGGTCATTCCTCGAGCGCGCTCAGCCTTCGCGACAGATCCGCTATCGGCTTGTCGTACACCTCCCATCGGCCATAGTCCTTCTTCCCGCCTTTGATGATCTCCTTTGCGCTCGCTCCGGACTTCCGAAAATCCCGCTTCGAAAGAAACGCGCAGTACCAACCATGGCTCGTGTCGAAGTAGAGGAAGCTGGCAAGGAACTTCCCCAAGGTGAGGTTCAAGGGAAACAGGTGATTGGCCCTGCCATCGAAATAACACAGGGCATACTGCTTCTTCTCATCATGGAAATCGACGACGATCCCGGTTCCCGTCCCTTCAATGGAAACGAACTCCTTCAATCGGGATAGCTTGTTGAAATGCGCCCAGTCGCTTTGGGTCTGACCACGCTCCTCCAGCCATAGACGGCCATAGAAGGCGTACTTCCTGGCGGTCCTATGAACCACCTCTGGGTTCTCTTCATCGAGTTCAGGATGCCTTGGTTTGAACCCATCGAACATCGTTGGCAGGTCATTGATCAGCCCACGCCAATTCGTGCCCGTCTTTTCAAACACAATCCACAGGCCGCGAAATAGTCGGATCAGCTGATATTGAATCGTCGTCTGGCGGACGCGGTCAGCGAGTCAGCAATCTTCTCGAACAGTTCTGGCTTCATGAGCATGCTCTCGTGTTCATGGCGTGGAGAGGTTGTCCTTCACCGGTGTGGCCAGGAGGATAGCGCCCAGGGCGGACTGGAGTCCGGTGAGAATGCTGGGCTGCAGGAGACGTGGCCGCCTGCGCTTGCCCAGTCTCAGGTGTGAGCGGTTTCACCGTTTTCGCGTGGGCGGGCTCACTGAGCCACATCGCGCTGGCTGGCACTGTGTGCTCCATCAAGGGCGCCACTGACGGTGCTCTTAAACACAGGAGGTACTGCCATGCCGTTGTTCTCTCTCATCAAGAAGCCTTTCTCCCTGCTGTGCACGCTGGCCCTCACGGTCTCGCCCCTGGTGGGCTGTGGAGGAGCGCCACTGGAGGCCGGGTTCGAGGAGGAAGTGAAACTGGGCACCACCGAGCAGGCTATCAGCTACAACGGGGGCGACTACCTGTTCGTCACCACGCCCAAGACCTGGAATGAGGCACGCAGCGCCTGCCTCATTCAGGGCTATGACCTGGTCACCATCGATGACAGCGCCGAGGAGGCTTTCCTTCAGACCCAGGAGGCGGCTCGCAACATGCGCAACGTGTGGATCGGCTACACGGATCAGGGCTTCGAGGGGCTTTGGGCCTGGGCCAACGGCGTGTCCACGTACACCCACTGGTACCCCGGCCAGCCCGATGACTACCTGCAGCAAGAGGACTGCGCCGTGGATCGGTACACCAACCCGAGCCAGAACATCCAAAGTGAGGAGTGGAATGACTTCCGGTGTGACGAGACCTTTTCCTTCATCTGCGAGCGCCGGCCGGAGCCCACGGCCAACCGCGGCAGCTTCTCCTACAGCACCTCGAACACCTCCTCCGCCACGGCCAACACCTACAACTACGTGATCAACCTGTACGCCGGCCAGCTCTTCACCCTCGGTACCTGCGGAGTGCCGGGTTCCACCGGCACCGGAGACACGTACCTGCGGTTGTTCAATCCGTCCGGGCAGGAGATTGCCTCCAATGACGACTCGCAAGGCGCTTGTGGCATTTTGTCCAACTTCTCCGTCATCGTGCCGGTGACGGGCACGTACGTGGTGCGCGCTGGGTGCTACGGCACCGGGCTCTGCAGCGGGACGGTGGCCTTCAACTACTAACCCCAGAGCCTTCAGGAGCGTGATTCCACCAGGCTGGGCGCGCGCTCACGGCGCCCCATGCCCCACGTACCGGCTCGACACCACCGTAGTAGCTTCGGGGCCATGGCCGCAAAGGCCGAGGAGTGGGTGCGCGACACCTTGTATGTATGTGTTAGGCGGGTGAAGTCCCCTCGTGAGCTGCGCTACCGGAACAAGGCGAGCTCGATGGCCTGGGCCATCGCCTCGTAGCCGGTATCGTTGGGGTGCAGGTGGTCGCCGCTGTCGTACTCCGCGCGCAGTTGGAGCGGGTCGGCTGGGTCACGGGTGGCCGCTTCGAAGTCGATGATGCCTTGGGCCTGTGCGGTGTTCGCGCGAATCCAGGCATTCACCGCCAGCCGTTTGGCATCCGTCTCCTGGCTGTAGTACGGCGGAAAGGCGCCCTTGAACGGGAGGAGGGTGCCCAGGAACACCTTGACGTTGCGTGCCTTCGCCTGGTTCACCATCGTCTGGAGGCCGGCGGTGATTTGGTCGGCCGTCACCGCCTGCTCCGGCACGAAGGCTCCGAAGCCGATGTCGTTGATGCCCAGCAGGATGATGGCGTGGGTGACGCCCGTTGTTCCCAGCACGTCACGCTGGAAGCGGTCCACTCCCCGAGGCCCGCTGACGTCGTTGAGCACCCGGTTGCCCCCAATCCCGTGGTTGACCACGCTGAACCCTTTCATCGCCGGGTCGGCCGCGATGCGACGCGCAAGGAAGTCGGGGTAGCGGTTGACCGCATCCACGGTCGACGCCGCTCCATCGGTGATGGAATCCCCGAAGGCGACGATGACTCCGCGGGCATCGTCGGTGCGCACGTCGATGCCGGTCACCCAGTAGTACGACTGCCGAGTCTCCGTCGGGGTGAAGGTCTCGCTTCCGAGGGCGTTTCCGGCCGCGACCGAGCTGGTCTGCTGCCCCTGTGAGTGCAGGGTCGCCACGGGCGTCTTCTGGGGCACGTACACGGTGACTGCCACGTCCGTCTGGGGTGGGAGCGAGAAGCGCGTCTCGTCACTCCAGGCCTCCTGGCCCGCAGGAACCGTCACGGACTCCTGACCGTTGAAGCGCAGGACGGTGTCCGTGGTGGCCTGGATGGAGGCGCCGCCCATGCTGCGGGCGATGTGCACCCCGCCCAGGGTGACCGGATCGTCGCCGAAGAGGTTCGACACCCTCACCCGGACTGTATCCCCGCCGGCCGATGCCCTCATCACATGGCGTATCGATTGGTCCTGGAACGATTGCGGCTCCGGCGGCGGCGCTCCCAGGATGGGAAGAGTCTCGGCGTAGTCCTGCGGCGAGGCCGTCCATGTGGCCTGCAGCTGCCGTGCAGCGTCGTCGTCATCGTCGCAGGCGCTCAGTCCGGCGGCGAGGCACGCGGCGGCCATGAAGCCGAAGAGGCGCCGGCGGGTCATCGCCTCCGGCCAGAGACGGGGAGGGATGGCTTTCGGAGGGGTGGCTCTCATGAAGGGTTCTCCTCTGGATTTCCTAGGGGTGTAACGTATTGAAAATGCAGGCGTTTCACTGAAAACGTCAGGCGACGGCAAAAAAAATGGAGCGCGTGTCGATCCGGTCTGGGCTGATTCGACGCCATTTTAGAAGCGAGGCATGACGCCGAGCTCGAACCCGGGAGAGAACGATGAGGGTCATGGTGGTTGTGAAGGCGACGAAGAACTCGGAAGCGAACGTCATGCCGAGCGAGAAGCTCCACGCGGAGATGGGCAAGTACAACGAGGAGCTGGTCAAGGCCGGCATCATGCTCGCCGGAGAAGGTTTGCATCCCAGCTCCAAGGGCAAGCGGATCCAGTTCTCGGGGGGCAAGCGCACCGTGGTCGATGGACCGTTCGCCGAGACCAAGGAGCTCATCGCGGGCTTCTGGCTCTGGCAGGTCAAGTCGATGGAGGAGGCGGTTGAGTGGGCTCGCCGCTGTCCTGATCCGATGCCGGGCGAGGACGCCGAGCTCGAGATCCGTCCTGTCTTCGAAGCGGACGACTTCGGCGAGGAGTTCACCCCCGAGCTCCGCGCGCAAGAGGACCGCCTGCGCGCCGAGATCGAGAAGCGAGCGGGCAAGTAGAGGTGTCTCCTCGGGATGCGCTGAGGGAAACCAATACGAGATCCCCGCAGAGGCCCCTTCGAGATCTCCGGGCGGTGGGAACCCGAGAGCCACGTGGACGGCACTGCGACGAGGCGCAGAGGCAGCAAGCTCGGGACTTTGGCGCGCACCACAAACCGCCGAGGCTCACCTCGGGGCGCCGCTCTGGGGCAGAGACGCCAGAGGGGCACATGGAGGGCTGGCGCGGCTACGCGACGAGCGCCGCCAGTCCCTGAAGCAGGCTCAGCGCTTGGTCACGGGAGGGGACTCCTGCCTCGCGCACGAAGTGCTCGGGCGGAGGCTGGCTGCCCACTTCATGCTCCAGCGCGCGCAGCGTCTCCCGGCGAAGCTGGAGGATTCGCTCACGCTCCGGCGGGGTGAGGCGCTCCGCAGCCCAGGCATCCACGGCCCAAGCCAGCTCAGCGTGGCGCAGCTCGTCTCGCGAGATGGAGCCCAACGCGCGGCGTACCTCCGCGTCACCCGCGGTGCGCGCCTGCCAGCCGGTGACCAGCGCGCCGAAAGTCTCGCGTACGCAGCCTTCGACCGCATTCTCCGCGCACATGGCCTCCAGGGAGCGGGGCTGGAAGGGCGGAATGTCCACCTCGGGCATGCTCGCTCCGTGGCGGTGCGCCAGGGCCTGCATGATGCGAGTGTGGCGCACCTCGTCCTGGGCCGAGCGCCGTGCCGCGCTCACCAGGGCCTCCGGGGCGCCATGCGCGAGCAGCTCGTCGGCAAGCCGGAGGAAGGCTGGGACCGAAGCCGCTTCCAGCCAGGCGACATGGGCATAGAGCGCGCCAAGCTCACATCCTGGCTCGTGCTGCTGTGCCTCTCGCAGCCCCTCCGGCCGGCGGCCATCGTTGGAACACGAGTAGTAGTCGCACTGGGTCTTCATTCGCCCATCGTCGGAGATCGCCCAACAGGCGATCGCGGTGGTTCCAGCGGAGCTCTTGGGGCATTTGCTGCAGTTCGTGGTTCCATCCGGATTGCGCTCGACGCTGTCGATGATGCGGGGAGCTGGCCCTCCGCAGTCGTCGGTCGGCCCGCAGGCCGTCAATGGGAGCGCGGGCGCGGCAAGCAGCAGGCGGTACAGGGTGCTTCTCACCACGCGGTTCGTCGGCAGCAACCCACGCTTTCGCAAGACCATGGAGTTCCCCTTGTTTGGACGCTCCATGGACTAGCAAGGGCTTTGCCAGCCAGCCGCCACCGTCCGAGACGCAGGCGCAGGGGACACGCGAAGCAGGGGCAGGGCTGCCAGCCATGACCCGTGGGCCACGAATTTCTGAGTCAGCGGACGTGGCCGGCGCCAGGGGCCAGCGTGCTACGCGTTTCGCCCGCCACCGTCGGCACGCGTCGGCAGCCGCGGCTCGCGCTTCGGGCTGCTGCCGCCGCGCAAGTGCGCGAGCAGCTTGCCGAGAGCCGACTTGCGGAAGAAGCCGTCACGCTGCTCGATGACGCGCGGCGGGTCGGCCGGGCCGGTCGTGATCGCGAGAACCAGGTGGCGCGCGTTGCCGGCTTTGGCGCCGAGGGTCAGCCAGTGCTCCTTGCCACCGAGCTGTCCGCCAGCCTTGTAGGTCGGCTCGGCCCCAGGCACGGACTGGCGCGTGGTCGTCCACACCACCGTGCCCGCCAGCGTCGCGGCCAGGAGCGTCTCTGGCGTCAGGTCCTCCGGGAACGTGTTGCGCTTGTAGTCATCGTAGAGCGTCTCGAGCACGATCTGGCGCGGTACCGGCTTGGCCCAGACCGCCCCGCCCGATGTCACCCGCAACCGCTCGAAGTACGCGGCGAGAGAGGCGCCGACCTCCGGCGCCGCCAGCAGCGGCGCGAGCTCGCCCTCGAGCAACCCCTTCAACCCCGGGCCGGTGTTCAGGTCGAGCTGGGCGCCGCCGAGCCAGGTCACGTCGCCGCGAGGGCCTTCGTTGCTGTGAAGCTCCCACGCCATCGGTGGCTCAAGATCGCTCATCGGTATCTCCTGGGGCGCCTGCTGACGCCAACCCTCTCCTGCCGAGGAGTAGGGCCTACGGCAGAGAGAGCTGACACACCATGTTGATGTTTCGGTTGGGAGGGCTGTGATAGCGCGAGCCGTCTTGGAAGGCGTGAGAGTACGACCATGAGACCCCGGGAGTGCAGTGCTCCACTAGATAGGGGACATGCCATTGGACCGGGTCATGGGTGTTAGACCAGAGCAGTCCTTGCTCAACTGAGCCGCACCATGTGCTGGCGCGGGCGTCGGGGATATCACCCAGTCCGATCCAGTCCGTGTAGAAGTAGAGCAATGACTGGCCGTCAGGACACGCCGTCAGGTTGGTGTCGGTGTAGACGATCCGCCGAGGGGGAGGTACATGACACACCATGTTGATACCTCGGTAAGGGGGACTGTAAAAGCGCGAGCCGTCTGGGAAAGCGTGAGAGTACGACCATGAGACCCCGGGGGTGCATTGCTCCAGCAAGTACGGAATTCGCCATGGGTTGGGATCCGTGAGGTTGGCGTTGAGGAGGTCTTGCTCCGCTGCGCCGCACCAGGTGCCGGCGTGCGACTCAAGCCGGTCGCCCATAAGGGCGCAATAGAAGTAGCTCAGCTCCTGGCCTTCAGGACACGCGGTCAAGCTGGTGTCGGCGTAGACGATCTGCTCGGAGCACGTCTCGCTCACCGTCACGGAGAAGATGAAGGAGTCTGAGAGGCCGAAGACATTGGTCACCGTCACCGTCATCGTGGGAGGCGAGCCTGCTGCCGCGCAGCTCGGCGCGGTCCACAGCACCTGGCTGGTATTGGCGGCGTTGCTGGCGGCTCCGAGGGTGCCAGCGCTGGCCTGCCAGGAGAAGGTGAGCGCGCTGTTCTGCGGATCCTGCGCAGCCGCGTGCAGGACAACAGTCCCGCCTCCGGCCACGGTGGAAACGGACTGGAAGGCATCGGTCAACACGGGGGCCAGCTGGGGCGAGGTCTGTGCGCCGATGCAGAGCGAGTACGTGCCAGTGGTGCTCCCGCCGCGGCCATCCATTACCTGCACGGAGAGAGTGCAGTTGGGGCAGGTGTTGGTGGCCGGGAGGGCGGACGGCGTGAACTGAGCAGTGGCCGAGGAAGCGTTGCTGAAAGAGCCCTGGCAACTGGCACTCCAGGCATAGGAGAGCGTGTCCCCATCCGCATCCGAGGCGGTGACGGAGACAGCGGTGGAGTGCCCCACCTGCACGGGGTTGGAGGAGGCGGTCATGCGAGTCACTTGGGGCCAGGTATTGAAGGAGACGTTGACGGCGGCGCTGCCGGTGGCGGCGCGCACGTTGAGGGTCACCTGGGCAGTGGCCGTGGCCTCTCGGGAGTCCGTGACCGTGAGGGTGAGGGTATAGGCGCCGGGCTGGGAGGGGGCGGTCCAGGTGGTGGAGGCGCTGGAGGCTGAAGAGAAAGTGCCAGCTGCGGCGCTCCATGCGTAGGAGAGAGTGTCTCCGTCTGCGTCCACGGCCGCCGCAGACAGAGAGACTGTGCCCCCTGGAGAGACGGTACTGGGAGAGGCAATCAGGGAGGTAATGACGGGCGCAGAGTTCTCATAGGTGTCAGGCGGGTTGACCTGCTGGAGCGTGATGGAGACGAGCGTGGTCTGCCCCGCGATGAGGGTGACGCCGGAGACGCTCCCCTGGAAGAGGAGGGTGCCGTCCGCGGCATAGGCGGAGGCGACGAAGGTGCGATCGGGGCCCGCTGGGAGCAGGTGGATGAGGCTGCCCCAGGTATTGCCAGTCCTGTCGAGCGCAAAGATGCGCTCTGCCATGTCTGGTGCGGAGATGGAGAGGGAAACGTGGGAGATCTGGTCCGCGACAGCGGCCTGCTGGAGGGTGCTCAGCACCTGGATAGAGCTGCTCTCCTGTGGCTGGGAAGAGCTACAGCCAGCAATCCCTATCAAGAAAAGAGTGGCAACACAGAACCGGTGGAACAGTTTGCCAGAGCGCGCGCGACTGGAGCATGACAAGACAACACCCCTTTTTCAGGCCAATGATTGGTTATGCAAGCGCTCTTTGAATGTGTCAAATTTCAGGGCCTCGCGAGTGGGCCCGGCAGGGGTGCTGCGCAAGGCATTCCGTTCCGCGCTGACGGCGCTGCGCCTGTTGGTCGATGCCCCCCGCTGAACGTGTGCCCGAACCCTGTGAACGTGGCTGAGCCGCCCGCGATGTTGATGACCACCAGCGAGCCCGCCGGCGCGTCCCATCGGACTCGGGTCCCTCTAGCGCGCATCACCCGGGGGATGCTCCTTGAACCACTGGGCGATGCCCTCCATCTCGGGCTCGAAGACGCCCGGGGTGAAGTTGAGCATCCCTGCGCGCTTTTGGCTCCGGTTCTCGAAATCGTGGATCACCCCGCCAGGCACGAGCACGAAGGAGCCGGGGGGCGCATCGATCCACTTCTTCCCGACCCGGATGCTCATCGTGCCTTCGATGACGAAGAACACATCATCCTCCGGGTGCGAGTGCGCACCGGGGCCCTGGGTGTTCGGCTCGAGCCACCATTCGGAGATGGAGTAGGCCTGCGCCGTCTCGTCGCAGTCGGCCTTGAACACGGCGCTGATCCTTCCCATCGGATACTGACGCCCCCCACCGGGGGTGAGAACGATGGGCTTGCGAGCGGGCTTGCGAGCGGACTTTCGCGCAGGCTTGCGCAGTGGCTTGCGAGTGGTCATGGGAGGGCCTCTCCTTGAGACGATTCGTGCATGTTCTCCCCTGGAGCGCGCATCATGGCACACCCGGTCGGTCTCCATGGCCCCCCGTCAGGCGCGTTACGGTGTGTACAGCTCCGCCGAGTTGTCCTTGGATCCCCCGATGCTGAGCACCTTGCCGCTCGGCAACAGGGTCATCGTGGGGTAAACGCGCGTCGTGGCCATGGAGCCTGCGGGGCTCCAGGTCCCCGTGGCTGGATCGTACAGCTCCGCGGACGTACGGTAGCGCGGGGTACCGCGCGCGTCTGATGTTGGAAGGCAGGTTTGATTCAACGTCCTGCGACGAATCCAGCGCATCAGGATAGGCTGGCGTCCATGCCCCTGAATCCTAACTCCATGCAGCAGACAGCGGACCGCATCTACCGAGGCGGGACCATTCTCACCATGAATGACGCGCAACCCCAGGTGGAGGCACTGGCAGTCCAAGGCGAGCGCATCCTCGCGGTAGGCTCCTGGGAAGAACTCCAGGGGCTCGTGGGCGAGAGCACCGAGGTGGTGGACCTGAAAGGCCGCACCCTGATGCCAGGCTTCATCGACGCCCACGGTCACCTGATGGGCTGGATCCTTTATTGGGGGACCCCGAATCTGGCACCACCGCCCGCCGGTCCCATCCAGAAGATCTCCGACATCCTCGATGCGCTGGGGAAGTACATCGCAGACAAGAAGATTCCCCAGGGCACGCTCGTGCTCGCCAGCGGGTATGACGACTCGTTGCTGGAGGAGAAGCGGCACCCCACGAAAGAAGAGTTGAATCAGGTCTCCGAACAGCACCTCATCTGCATCGTGCACACCTCGGCGCATCTCGCGGTGTACAACACCCCGCTGCTCAAGGCGGTGGGCTACGTGGATAAGGATTCCGCTCCGGAGGGTGGGGCCATCCGGGTAGACGGGAAAGGCGAGCCCACGGGCGTGGTGGAAGAGACGGCCGTCGAGGCCTTCCATAAGCTGCTGCCCAAGCCCAACCTGGAAGAGCTGCTGAAGACGCTGACGGAGGTGCAGCAGCGCTACGCGAGCCTGGGCATCACGACCGTGGAGGATGGCATCTCGGACACGGACTCGATCAAGCTGCTGCAGTACGCCGCTTCCGAACAGGTGCTCTTCCTGGACGTGCTCGCGTTCCCGAAGTGGACGTTCGCCGAGGAGATCGACGCGCTCCCGGGCCTGCCTCGCAAGGAGTACGTCGGCCACTTCAAGGTAGGCGGCGTGAAGATTACCCAGGACGGCTCGCCTCAGGGGAAGACGGCGTTCCTCCGAGAGCCCTACATTGTTCCCCCCACGGGCAAGGATGCCACCTACCAAGGGGCCCCCATCATGAGCCAGCAGAAGCTCAACGACGAGGTGGACAAGGCCTTCAATAGGGGCTGGCAGCTGCACATCCACTGCAACGGGGACGCCGCCGCGGACATGATGTTGGAGGCCATCGCGCGCGCGAACCAGAACTTCCCGTCGGCCGACCGGCGCCCGGTGATGGTGCATGCGCAGACGGTGCGGGAGGATCAGCTGGACCGGATGAAGGAACTGGGCATCATTCCCACCTACTTCGTGTCGCATACCTTCTACTGGGGCGACTGGCACCGGGACGAGACGCTGGGAGAGTGGCGCGCCAAGCGCATCTCGCCCCTGCGCTCCACCACGGAGCGGGGGATGATCTACACGATTCACAATGACTCGCCGGTCGTGCCTCCGGACATCCTGCCGCTCGTGTGGAGTGCCGTGGCTCGCACCACGCGCAGCGGGCAGGTGCTGGGCCCCAAGCAATGCGCAACGCCGCTGGAGGCGCTCAAGGCGGTGACCGCCTGGGCCGCCTACCAGAACTTTGAGGAGAAAGAGAAGGGCACGCTGGAGCCGGGCAAGCTGGCGGATCTGGTGGTGCTGTCAGACAACCCGCTCACCGTGTCCACGGACGTGCTGCGGGGCCTGTATGTCTGGGAGACCATCAAAGGGGGGACCACGATCTACCACCGCCAGAAGGAGATGCGCGCCCCCGCGCTCCGGCGCCTCGCTTCCTCGACGAAGCCCCTGGCCCTGAGCTCCTTCCGGCCCCAGCATCGCTGCTGCTGAGCGCCCCAGCGCGGCCCGGGCACGCTGCTGTGTGACCGGGCCGTGGCTTTCCGTCGAAAACCTAGATCGGCATGAAGACCTTGAAGCCGCTGCGGCCGCCCACGCCCAGGGTGTTGCTCTCCACGAAGTCGCTGTAGGAGCTGCGGCCATCGCCCGAGGTGATGGCGGTGTGGCCGTAGATGCTGCCAAGGCGGGTGGAGGTCTTCTCCCAGGTGAGGATGAGGCCGGGGATCTTCAGCGCTTCGGCGAGCGACAGGTTCACCTGCTTGAACTTGTCCCTCGGCAGGTTGTTGTCGATATCGTTGCCGTCGCCCCACACCTTGATGCCATAGGTGTTCTGAATGGCGCGGCTCACGCCCGTGGCGCAGAGGCCCTGGCTCGAGTAGCCGCCCATGCTCATCGCCACCGAGCGGGCGTTGTTGGCGAGAGCGGAGCTGCCGCGCACGCCACCGGTGCTGGGGGGAGTCGAGGGCGTGCCGCTCACCGTGATGCCGAGCTGGTTCCAGGTCTTCGGCCCGACGACGCCATCGGCGGTCAGGCCCTTCGCGCGCTGGAACGCCTTCACCGCTGCGGTGGTCTTCGGACCGAACTGGCCATCCGCCGCACCGGCATTGAAGCCGAGCTGATTGAGCCGGTTCTGAAGCGCGGCCACCGGAGCGCCACTGTGGCCCTGCTTGAGCGTGGGTCCGCTACCGCCCGGAGCCGAAGATGTCGGCGCGGCATTTAGCGCGGCCCACGTCTTCGGCCCGACGACACCGTCGGCGGCGAGGCCCTTCGCGCTCTGGAAGGCCTTCACGGCCGCGGTGGTCTTCGGACCGAACTGGCCGTCGGCCGCGCCCGGGTTGAAGCCGTGCTGGGCGAGGCGATTCTGCAGGTTGGTGACGGAGGGACCCGTTGCCCCCTGCTTGAGCGTGGGGGTCGCGCCGCCCGAGGGAGCCGCGGTCAGCTTGGCCCACGTCTTGGGCCCGACGACGCCATCGGCGACGAGGCCCTTCGCGTTCTGGAAGGCCTTCACCGCCGCGGCCGTCTTCGGACCGAACTGGCCATCGGCCGCGCCCGGCGAAAAGCCCGCGTTGGCCAGCGCCTGCTGCAGGGCCTTCACCGCCGCGCCGGACGAGCCGAGCTTCAGGGTGGGCTGCGAAGGGGAACTTGCTGCGGAGAAGGTGCTGCGTGCGGCGGAGGAGACCCGCATTTCGAAAACCTCGTAAAATGAGACCGTGGGGAGGTTATCGCCCTCAAGGGCTGCAAGTTGCGGATCATCCGTAAGTCGGATCGAGGCTGTGTGGAGAGGCCGTGCAGTGCCCTACAGGCACACACCACATCGCTGAACTCAGATACCATGCCGAGCGGCGGCCGCACCCGTCATCCACGGGAGCACACCATGGCTTCGAATCCGCGTCTTCCTGAGCAACCCATCGTCAGCAACGAACACTTCCGGATGAACATCTCCCTGCGTCTGAGCACGGCGGGAGTCCTGCCGTTCCTGGCCATCCTCGTCGGCGGCAGGGTGGCTTCGGCTCATGGAGTCGCCCCAAAAGTCTTCGCCATCAATGCCGTGGCCGCCGCGCTGGGTCTGATGTTGGCAGCTTGGTGGGGCCACCGCTCCTCGAGAGTGCAGGTGCGTCCGTCATGGGTGGCGGGCGCCGTGGCCCTGCTCCTGCTCGCCGCGACGCTCCTGTTTCCCGGACTGGAGGGAGTGAAGCGCTGGCTCGTCGTCGGGCCCCTGCGGCTGAACGCATCGACAGCCGTCACGCCATGGCTCCTGCTTTCTGTCGGCGTCTTCCTGGCTCGAGCGCGCCCCGTCCTGGCGCTCAGCGTTGCCACGGTGACTCAGGTGCTCCACTTCGCCCAGCCCGATGCGGGGCAGGCGATCGCGTTCAGTGCTGGCACCATCGCCCTCTTTGTCGCGACACATTCCGTCGCCATCGGCTGGCGGCTCGCGGGCATCATGGTCACCTGTCTGGGAGCCATCCTCACCTGGCTGCGGCCCGATCCGCTGGGCGCGGTGCCCCATGTCGAGCGCATCCTCCATCTGGCCAGTGCACAGGGGCTTCCGTGGCTCCTCGCTGCGCTCTTGGCTGTGGGATGTCTCTTCGTCCCCCTGGTTCACGGCTCGGTGTGGTTGCACAGGGCTCGCAGCGAGAGCGCGCCGGTGGCGACGGCGCTCGCTGTCTACCTCGTGGCAACCTTTGCCGTCACCGAGCTGGGAAACTTCCCAGTCCCTGTGTTGGGGGCGGGCGCGGGACCCGTGTTGGGCTGGTACTCCGCGCTCGCCATCCTCAGGTCGACCGAGGCCGCCTGATGCAGCTCCGTCAGGTTGACGTGAACCCTCTCACCCAGCCGCGAGCTTCACGAGGAGCTTCGACCAGTGCTCGCGCATGGCCTCCCGAGCCTTTGCGTCCGGCAGCTTCTCCATGTGCACGTGGAGAGCGGCGCCCCGCGCCTTGGGCACCAGGGTGAGCTGCAACGTGGCCGGCTTCTTCCAGCCGTCGGGCTGCCACGTCATGCGCAGGCGCTGCCCGGGCTTCACCACCCGGAGCACTCCGCGCACGCCGGGGGCTCCGCGCTTCTTGGGAACCTCATATTCCTTCCCTGGCTCGAGCTTCAGCGCCGCGCCCGGGCCGAGCCAGCGCTCCTCCTGCTTCGTGAGCAGGTCCCACAACTCGGGGGCGGTCATCGGCAGCGTGCGCACCACCCCCACCTGGAAGCCCGTCGTGGCGGTCTCGCCCACCACCCGCTTGCCGTGAGCTTGCTCATACGCCACCGAGATGGACTGCTGCCACCAACCGGATTCCACCTCCTGGGCCACGAGCGCGACGAGCTGCTGGTGGTTCAGCTCGGCCGCCCCCGCTGCATCCAAGGCGCGCATCCAGGCCTTCCAATCCCGTCCGGTGGCGTCCTTCACTGCGCTGTTTGTCACTCGCTCGGTGATGAGCGCCTTTTTCTTCGCGGCCGAGGGCTTCTTCCCGCCTGTGGCGATCTCCGCGAGCCGTGCCTGCACCAGCCGCTTCACCAGCTTCGCCGGCAGCGGCGTGTCGGGCCGGAAGGTGACGCCGCTCTTCGACGTGGAGTACCCCTCCAGCTCCGATTTCAGTGTCGGTACCACACCGCCGCTGAACGGGTAGTAGCCACAGTGGTTCTTGAAGAACGCGAAGCCCGCCACGACGTCCCCATCGACCTTGAAGGCGGGCATCCGGTAGCTGATCGTCTCGACGGCCCCTGGAAGCAGCTTCCGGAGCTGCAGGCGCAGCTCCCCGAGCGTCTTCCTCGCCACCGGGTCACTTACGCTCGCCAGGTATTCGTCGATGGGCTGCGGTTCCCGATTCTTCGTCGCCATGCTCTTGGGCCCCCTGAAGCGTTCCGTCCCGACTTAGCAGAAACCCATCAGCGAAAGCGAAGGTTGGCGCGCGAGGTCCAACCCCAGTCGCGGCCATCGAAGCCGCGCACGAGCGCGTACTCGCCCTGCCAGTCCTGCACGAGCAACGGCGTGCCGATCGGGATGATGCCGGGCCGCAGCCAGCGAAAGCTCGGGGGCCCGCTGCGGATCCACGCGTCGTGCACGACGACGTCGGCGGCATAGCCCTCCGTGGGGCGCGGCGGTGGGGTGTGGCCGTAGACGCCGCGCGGGCCCAGTTGCTGCGACACCAGCGCGTCGGTGGCGGCCTGCGGCACGTGGACCTCCATCTCATCGCGCGAGTGCACGTACTCGGTCCACGGCCCGCGGATCACCTGCTCACCCGCGACGGCATCCGCACGCGTCGCGCTCGCGAGCACCGAGCGCTCGTACGCGAGCGCTGCGTCGGTCCCGACGTGCGCGGTGTCGCCCGGGGCGGGGCCGCCCGCGTGCATCGCGATGAGATCAAGATAGCCGCGGCGAAACGCGGCCGAGTCGTGCCCGGCGGTGAGTTGCGCGCCGAAGAGCGCGAAGCCGGCCGGTGCGAGCGCGCGCTTGAGCGCCGCGTTGCGCTTGTAGCGGCCAAGCTTGGTCGCACGCGTGGCGACCTTCCCACCGTTGCTCGCTGTCGCAGGCGGCAGGCCGCGCCACAGAATGCGCGCGTAGGGGGCGAGCCGCGCGACCTGCTCGACGAGCGCGACCACGCTGCGGGCCTCGGTGTCCGACAGTCCGAGGTTGCCGCCCAGCCCGATCTCGACCAGCACGGTCGCGGGCGACAGCGCCTCGGCGATCGGCGGGCCCTCGGAAAACTGCCCGCGTGTGCCCCAGAGATTGCCGAAGTCGCCCGCGTGTAGGCGGTCGCCGGTCGCGAGCCAGTTCCTCGGCCGCGAACTCACACGGTACTTCACGACGATCTGCTCGGCCGGATAGTGACCCGCAGCGACCAACCAGCGCTTCAACGCGGGTCCGAATACGTACTCGTTGCTGTCACCGAACGCGACCACGTTGGGCAAGCGATTGTCGAAGGCCACGCGCTGCAAGCTTACTCGGCCGCGCGGGTACGGCCAACCCTCTCTTCCTCAGCTCAGGACCCTATAGCGTACGAAGCGGCGAGCGTCGGCCCGGATCTGTTTCGGCCTTGAGGCGCCGGAGGTCGTCGGCGCTCAGCTCGCGGACCAGCCGCGTCCGCTTGCTCGTCACCTTTTCGAGGCTCTTCGAGACGACGAGCTTGTCGACAGCCTGCCAGACGCGGGAGAAGTCTCGGATGGAGGGAGCGAGACTCTCGTCCTGATCGGCGGTGTCCCAGTAGACCATCGTCTCGTACATGCGCCGCCCGTATATCGCCAGCCCTTCGCGCTCCTGCTCCGTTTGGGTGAACCTGTGCACATCCTCGCTCACGTGGCCCCAGCCGAATCCGCCCCTGCGGTCGTTGATGTAGCCGTCGAGCGACGTCGTCATTCCAAACGCAATCTTGCCCATTTTGCGCCTCCTCCTCCTTCAACTGCCGGAGCGGATTGAACGTCAGGGGGAGACTCTCGGACATGCTGATCTCCAGCGGAAGCAATCCATCTTCTGCGAGTGATGCTGGCGGACAGTCCGCCGGGGTGTGTCGGCACAGGCGGCACTTGACCGAGAGAAGGGCGGGGCGAGATGGACACGGAGTTGCTAGGGATGGAAGCGGGAATCCCGGTGATGCTCGTCGAAGACGTCCAGGCGCTGTCCCCGCTGGAGCAGGGCTGGGAGCGGCTGCGCGGGCCCTTCGCGAGCCCGATGCAGAGCTTCGCGTGGGCGCGGGCCTGTGTGGAGAGCTTCCACCTCGGCCACTCGCTCAGTCTGGTGGTCCTGGGCGAGCTGGAGCGGCCACTGGCGCTGGCACCGCTGATCCGGCGCGGCAGGACACGGCTGGAGTTGATCGGTGTTAACGAGCTCTCCGAGCCCACCGACTTCCTCTACTCCGAGCCCGAGGCCCTGGATGTGCTGGCACGGGCGCTGGTCCGGCTGGACGCGCCGCTGCAACTTGGCCGCGTGCTGACGGACTCTCCGCTGAGCGGCGCTCTCCAGCGGGCGTTCCAGCTCCGCGGCCTCATGGTCACCCCGGGGTTGCTCAGCTGCCCCTTCATTCCACTCGACGAGGGGTGGGCCGAGCCGGAGTCGAAGCTCAACGCGGGCAGACGGTCCGACCTTCGGAGAATGCTCCGCCGCGCCGAGAAGCTTGGACCGGTGCGCTGCGAGGTGCTGTCACCCACGCCGGCCGAACTCGAGCCGCTCCTCCATGCGGCCCTGGAGGTGGAGGCGCGGAGCTGGAAGGGACGGGAGGGCACCGCGCTCCTCCGCGATCCGAGCCGCCTCTCCTTCTTCCAGAAGTACGCTTCCGCCACGGCGGAGCGTGGGGAACTCCGCCTGTGCTTCCTCTGGATCGGTGAGCGGCTCGCGGCGATGGAGTTCGCGGTGGAGACCGGCGGCAGCTTCTGGCTCCTCAAGATCGGCTACGACGAGGCGTTCGCCTCCTGCTCGCCCGGAGTGCTGCTCCTGGTCCAGGTGATACGGCATGCCGCCCTGCGCGGGCTTCGGACCTTCGAGTTCCTGGGGGGGAAAGAGCACTGGACGCAGCTGTGGACCCAGCACGAGCACCCCACCTGCGCCATCCGGATCTACCCGGCCGGAGCGAGTGGAGTGATGGCGCTGGGACGCGATGCGGTGTCCGTCGCGGGGCGGCGACTGAAGAGGCTGGTGGGAGCGGACGAATGAGGCAGCTCTATCGCGAGCTGGTGTCAGGCTGCTGGCGGCGGCTGGAGCAGAGGGCGGCACGCAACTACGTGGCCGGGGTGCGATTAGAGGATGCGCTGCGCACCGTCCATCAGGTGGCCGCCCGCGGACAGGGCAGCACCCTCTGCTATTGGAATCATCAGGAGGACACCCCGGAGGAGGTCTCGCGGGCCTACCAGGAGGCGATCGACGGGCTGGCGGACACGGGGGGGGATGGCTACCTCTCCATCAAGGCTACAGCGCTCGCCTTCTCTCCGGAGCGGGTCCGCGAGGTGGTAGCGCGCGCCCGGGAGCGGGGATTGCCGGTGGTGTTCGATGCCATGGGGCCTGAGGCGGCCGAGCCCATCCATCGCGCCATCGACCAGGTCCTGCCTCTGCATCCGGAGCTGGGGTGCGCGCTGCCGGGCCGCTGGCGCCGGAGCCTGCGCGACGTGGACTGGGCGATCGAGCGCGGGCTGCGCGTCCGTGTCGTGCAAGGACAGTGGGAGGAGGGGCCGGGGCTGGGCCAGGACGGGCGCGAAGGGTTCCTCGCGCTCATCGAGCGCCTCGCGGGCCGTGCGCGGCTCGTGGCGGTCGCCACCCACAACGTCTCGCTGGCATGCGAGTCGCTCCGCCGGCTCACCGAGGCGGGAACCCGGTGCGAGTTGGAGCAGTTGCTCGGGTATCCACTTCGGAGAAGTCTGGAGGTGGCGCGCCAGTTCGGTGTGCCGATCCGCGTCTACGTGCCGTTCGGTCACGCGCACCTTCCCTATTACGTCTCTCATGCTGCTGCGGAGCCGTGGATCGCTCGCCAGTTGCTCCTGGACCTGGTCCGCGGCGGCAGCGCCTAAAGGCGAGCGAAGGAGACGTTCCAGACCCGCTCGGCGCAGAGAGAGAGGCCGTTGACCCGGCCTCCGCCGTCTCGAGTGAACCGGAGGTGGAAATCCCCGAGGGCTGTCGTCCCCTCGTCATCCGCGGTGAACTCGATGCGGGCATCCGGGAACCGCTCCCGTTTCAACACGAGCGCCTCTCCCGAGACGTCCAGGACCCACCGCACTCCCAGCTCGTCACTCTGATAGGTCCCGGCATAGTCGCCCACCAGGGCTTTCGTCCCGCAGGCTTCCAGCGCGACGCGCTCACAGAGTCCAGTCGGTTGAGCACCGTACTTCACCAGCATCTGCCCAGCGGACGTGAACTGGCACTCCGCATCCACGTTGAGGAAACGGAACCGCTCCGGCCCTGCTGGGAGCAACTCGTACACTCCGCCCGTGCTCGGAACCAGGAAGAGCCTCCCCTCCCAGAGCTCCACCTTGGAGGTGATCCCGCTCCACTGGTCACGATACAGGCCCACCCTCGAGCTCAGCTCATGCCCGGAGGGCCCGTTGTCCGCGGCCGCCTCCGGCGCGGACTGGAAGCGCCCTTCCAGGAGAACGTCGGCCACTTGCCGTGCCAACACAGTGGGGTGGATCTCCAAGGCATTGGCGAACACCGCTACCGCGAGCCGTTGCTCGGGAAACCGCAGGTAGTGCGCGCGGTAGCCCGCATCTCCACCCGAATGCTCCGCGATGGGCAGGCCCCGGTACTCCCCGAGCATGAGGCCAAAGCCATAGCTGACCGGACGTCCATCGTTGAACGCGCCGGGCGCCATCGCCAACTGGATGAAGGCCGCGTCCCCCACGATGGGCCGCAGGAAGTTGCGCTCCCAGAGCAGGAAGTCCTCGACCGTCGAGAACAGCCCCGTGGGACCCACCGTCTCATAGGGTGGGACGTTGATCTTCCAGCCGCCCCGCGGCCTCATCGAGTAGGCCTGCGCACGCCCTGGAAGGATCCGCTGATGATCATCCTGAAACGCCGTGTGCAGCATGCCCAAGGGCTTGAAGAGGTGCTCCTCGGTGTACTCCCGCAAGGAGACCCCCGTGACCCGTTCGATCGCGATGCCCAGCAGCGTGTAGCCGGTGTTGATGTACTGAAACCGTGTGCCGGGAGCGAAGTTCTGCGCCTTCTGCCGTGTGACGAGCCTCAGGATGTCCCCTGTCGTCCTGAGATCGGCCGGACGCCAGCCCGCCAGGCGTAACAAGTCCCACTGATCGCGCAGGCCACTGAGGTGGTGCAGGAAGTGCCGGAGCGTGAGGAGAGGTCCCTCGGGGAGCTCGGGGATGTAGCGCCGGATGTCCTCGTCCAGAGAGAGCCGCCCAGACTGGGCCAGCAGCCCCACCGCCATGGCCGTGAACTGCTTGGAGAGGGACGCGACGTGGAACACCGTGGTGGGGGTGATGGGGACTCCATGCTCCAGCTGCGCGCAGCCATAACCCCTCATGTAGAGAGGCTCGCCATCTTCGTAGATGCCCAGCGCACACCCTGGGCTGTCTGGGCGATCCCAGGCGCGGAAGAGGGCGTCGATCGGGTCCTTCTTCGAGAAGGTCATGCCGCGCTCCGCTGCCTATACAGCCGAGGCCTGATGCCAGGCGTCCACATCCGTGTAGCCGCCGGGGAAGTCCTCGTCCGAGTCAGGAATCCGGGACACCTCGTGCAGGGCCAGGGCGACGAACCGCTCCCTCTGCCGTAGCAGCAGCTTGCACTTCACCAGGTCGTCCAGGATGGCCTGCACGTCCCCGGGCGAGGCTCCTTCGACTCCGCTCTGCGCCAGGCCCTCGAGCAAGCTCTTCAGGGTCTGGATCGCGTCACACTGCAGGTAGACCTGCGCCGCCAGCCCCGTCAGGACATGCTCGCTTGCGGTGGCGCAGGGCCGCGTGTCCACGAGGCGCAGGCGCTCTGCCTCGTGGAACATCCGCAGCACGGGCGTTTCCCAGGTCCCCTCGAACCCGCCGCGGTTCCACAGCTTGTTCCACTGCGCGACCACCCGCATCGTCTGCCTCAGGTGGGGCCGCCGCTCCAGCTCCTCCTTCGCGGAGCGCCGGCGCGGATCGTGGAAATAGTAGGCGAGCCCCCCGAGCTCCTCCTGGGTGAGCGGATAGACGTGCGCATAGAGAGGGTAGGGCTCGAGCGTGAGCCCGAAGCTGGCCGGCCGCTGGTGGTAGGGGCTGAAGCGGTGGAACTGGATGCGATCCACTCCGGGCGGCTGGAGATGACTCACCCAGGGCAGCCACTCGGCCATCTCGGCGTACCACGCATCCTGCTCCCCGGGCACATCCCACAGGAAGTTCCAGGTGATGAAGATGCCAAGCTCACGCGCCCACTTGAGAAGCTGGATGTTTTGCAGCGCCGTGGTCCCCTTGTCCACCAACTGGAGGATCTCGTCGTGCATGCTCTCGATGCCGGGCTGGAGGCGCCGGATCCCCGCCGCGGCGAGCCGCTCCAGTTGGGCGCGCTTCAGGTTGACCTTCGTCTCGAAGAAGAGCGTGTAGGGCGTGTCCGAGGTGATGCGTGGAGCCAGTTCCTGGATGTAGGCAAGGTCCATGATGTTGTCGACGATGTTGAACTTGCGGATGCCATACCGCGTGGACAGCTCGGCCAGCTCCGAGATGACGCGGCCGGCGCTCTTGGAGCGGAAGTCCATGTTCCCGCCGTTCAGCCCACAGAACGTGCAGTGGTGCTTCTTGCCCCACCAGCACCCCCGCGAGGTCTCCATGGCGAGCCCTGGAGAGATGAAGGACCTCAATGGCGAGGAGTGGAGCTCCGCGAAGTAGTCATCGAAGTCCGGCACGGGCGTGGTGTCCATGCGTGACACCGAGGCCCTGGGCGCCGGGGCTCCTGCTGGCTGGCGCAGCTGCGCCTCTCCGATGACACCCTGGGGCAGGTGCTGCGTCGGGATCTGCCGCCCATGCTCCAGGATGCTCTGGCAGAGCTTGGGAAACAGCAGCTCTCCCTCCCCGGAGACCACGAAGTCCACCCAGGGGAAGTGGCGCCGCGCGCTCACGCCCATCTCCCCCTCGCAGTTGGCCCCACCCATGACGGTGACAACCTCTGGTGCCAGCTCGCGGATCTTCCGGAGCACGGCCAGCGAGGCACAGTGCTGGGTGAATGTAGAGGTGCATCCGACGATGCGAGGCCGCAGCTCCAGGACGCGAGTGGCCACCTTCTCGATGAAGCCCTGGGCCGCCTGGCGAGCGGCGAGCAGGGCCGCGCGCGGATCGCCCTCGAAGCGGCTCTTCCTCAGCAGCCCCCGGGATACGGGCGCGGACAACACGCGCTCCAGGTAGCTGTCCCGGTCAGGATGGAAGCCGGGGAAGGCAGCCTCGGCGAAGATCCATTCCCCCACGAGGAACTCCTGCTTGGAGTCACAGATGGCGACATAGACATCAAGCCCCACCTCCTCGGCGAACCACAGGCAGGGGTAGAGCGTCTTTGCCGGCAGCCCGGCTTGCGTCAGGGCGGGCTTCAGCAGCCCCAGCGCCATGGAGGGCTGGTTCAGCACGGGGAATGGCATCGACAACAGACAGACGTCGTACCGAGGCGGAGCCGCTTCAGGCGTGATGGCCATGGTGTCCCTCACCCGTGCTCCAGGAGTGCTCCCAGACCAGCTCCGTGATTCCCGCCAGCAGCTGGCTGTCTCCGCCCTGGACCGAGCGGATCGCGGAGACCGCCTGGCTCAGCAGCTCGCGCAGCTTGCGCCGGGCCCCCTCCACCCCGTGGAGCTGGACGTAGTTCGTCACCTCGTGCGGCGTCACCGCCTGGGTGTCCTGGGCATCCTGAAGGTCATCGGAGATCTGGAACGCCCTGCCCAGCAGCATCCCATAGCGGGCGAGCGCCTCGACCTGGGAGGCGTTTGCCCCTCCCATCTCCGCGCCGATGACGATGGCCGCCTCAAAGAGGCTCGCGGTCTTCCAGGTGTGAACATGATCGAGCTTCTCGGGCGTCACATCTCCGGCTTGAGAGAGCACGTCCAGGGCTTGCCCCCCGGCCAGCCCGGCGGTGCCCAGCGCCTGGCACAGGCGCGTGATGGCGCCCGTCACCCGTTCGGCGGGCACCTCGCGAGTGGACGCCAGCAGCCCGAACGCATGCACCAGCAGTGCATCTCCGGCGAGGATGGCCAGCGCCTCGCCATGCACCCTGTGCAGCGCCGGCCGGCCGTTGCGCGTCTGCGCATCATCCATGGCCGGCAGGTCATCGTGCACCAGCGTCATCTTGTGGATCATCTCGATGGCGCAGGCTGCGGGCAGCGCGGCCTGGGGGCTCCCACCAGACCACTGGCAGGCCTCCAGGCAGAGAATGGGCCTCAGCCGCTTGCCATCGGCCAGCAAGGCCCCGCGGATCGCATCCATCAAGGGTCCGGCTCCGGCAGGGAAGTGCTCGTCCAGCGCTCGTGTCACGAGCTGTTGCCGCTCATGCAAGCGCCGGAGGAATTCGATGTGGGCCGAGCCCTCATGGGGGCTGGTTGTCAGGTCGGCTGAGGACATCGTCATCTCCTTCCTTCGTTGTTCCGGCTACTGCATCCCTGTCAGCACTCTTCCGGCCACTTCCAGGAGGTCCCTGTCATGGTGGAAGAGATCCGCCCGCGTCGGCGGGTGGAGCACGTCGGGGGCCACGCCCTCACGCTCGAGGAGAGCGCCCGCCCTCGCATGCACGCGCCGACACCTTCGGACGGCGACGCGAAAGAAAGGGCCACGGGGCAGGGGACGGAAGGCGGCTCTCCCAGAGAGCTTGAACAGGGTGCTCTGCGGCCAGGGCGAGGCGCCTCCACCCCCTGTGCGCGGGGCTGTCCCTACCACCCGGCCGATCTCGTGGTCCTGAAACCCCGCGGCGAACATCTCGGCGGTGCTGTAGGTCAACGCGCTCGTGAGGAGCACGACGGCACCGGCGTACTTCTGGCGGCTCCCGTTCGCCTCACTCTCGGTCGTCAGTGGCAGCGCTTCCGAGTAGATCCGCCCCTGGGCCGCCGCACGCTCGACGGCCTCTCGCCAGCCGGCAAGCGCTGGCACCGAGCGGACGAGCTGCAGGGTCAACTCCGTGACCCGGAACTGGAAGGGCTCGGGTTGTATCCTCCGTGGGGTGAAGAGCTGGAGCAGCCGCTCCCCGAGCTGCACGATGCCGTCCTCACAACTCCGCATGTCCAGGATCAGCCCGCTGCGGGGCATGTCCTTCAGCACTCGCGAGAACCGTCCCAGAAAGGGCTCGGGGCGCTCCTGGAACGAGTTCACCCGGATATAGCCAAACGTTCCGTGAGAGGTCTCCACCCGGCGCGCGGAGAAGCCATGCTCCTGTCCAGGCTCCGCCGCGGAGACTCCATCCAGGAAAGAGTGGAAGCGCTGCGCGAGCCACGCGGCATCTGCCACGCGCCAGTTCATCCGCACCGTCCGCCTCGCTCCCATGGCAGACACGCACTCCAAGGCGACTGTTTCCTCCTCGGGCGGTGGCATCAACGCGAGGGGACGGAAAGTCAGCGTCTGCACTGCCTTGGCGTACCGGGCCTCGAGATGGGAGCCGTGCTGCCACTCCTGCTGGCGTCCCAGCACCTCCGCCATGGCGGCGCCATTCCACGAGACGAGGACATCCCCACGCTCCAGCTCGCGGGTGGCGGAGTGGAGCACCGCGAGATACCGCTCGCCCCGCTCGAAGAACTCCCCCACCAAGAAGGGGAGGAAGGCGACCTGGCTCGTGAAAGGCTCGGGCAGGCTGCAGTGAGTGTGGCGATCCCCGAGCCGTGCGAAGATCGCGAGCAGCTCGCGGTACAGCTGGACCCGATCCCGGGGCAGCTCGCGTTGAAGCGCCGCCAACAGGCCGAGGGGATCCACTCCCGAGGCCTGGTTGTCGGGCAGGTGGACATAGGCCTGCTCCAGCAGCTCGCGGGCCTGATCGATGATGGCCTCACCGCCTTCTGGCTCCGAGGCCCTCATGCGCTCCAGAAAGGAGGAGAGCTGCTCCGGCGTATCGTTCCGTTCCATGCGCTCTCCCCTCACTCCCACACGAGCACCGAGGGAAGCCGCCCCGGGAATGCGAGCCGCAGCAGTTGGTAGCCGATGCCCGAGAGCCCCTGGAAGAAGGACGGATCGAAGAAGCCGCCCCGCGCGACCCCGGAGAACCGGTAGCCGCTGGCCCGGGCGCCCCTCACCACCGAGGAGGCCTGGCGCAGCGCCAGCTCCTCGAGCCCTCTATCTCCGCTCACCCTCGCGGCGGCCAGGAGGAGTTCGATTCTCCCTGTCTGTCCGCAGCACAGCCCATCCTTGTCCGCCAGCCCCTGTTGCCTCACGGACGAGACAGCAGCCTCGATGTCTCGTCGGACTCGCGGCGAGTCCAGCAAGGCCTGTCCCGAGATGCGCGCCAGGCCAATGCCCGGCGCCCCGTGACACCACGCGCTCATGAAGGCGGGAGTTCCCTCGTGGGCCTGCCGGAAGTCGGGCCAGTTCCCCTCGGAGGGGACGAAGACGGCATCTTCGAAGGCCAATGCCTGCTCAGCCGCTTGACGCAGCCGCGCATCCCCCACTGCGGCATGGAGGCGCAGCAGCGCGAGGGCGATCCCCGCCGCCCCATGCGCCAATCCGGTCAGGGGTCGGCCCTTCCTTGTGCGCCACGAGGCCCCCGCCGGCTCGCAGGGGAGCTGGTGCTTCAGCAGGTGTTCCCCACAGTGCAAGGCCTTCTCGAGTGCCCCTGCCGCTCCCGTCGCTTGGTGCAGGGTCATCAGCCCAAGGATGGCGCCCGCCACTCCTGACATGACATCGAACGCGCTGTCGGCCTCGATCACCTCCGGGGCGATGAGGCCTGCGGCCCGCGTGGCATCCTCGAGCAAGGAGGGCTCACCCAGCAGGGTGGCGGAGCGGCACAGCACGTAGAGGAAGGACCCCACCCCCGTGGCCGCTCCCAAGGGGTAGCCTTCCTGGGCCGCGCGCCGGGCGTCCTCCGTGGCCACGAACCGCCTCAGCGAGGACAGAGCCGCGAGGGCCATCCGGCGGCCCTGCCCGGATACGTGCTCCAGGGCCGCGTAGAACAGAGCGATGCCCCCCAGCCCGCCGTACAGATCCATGCGCACCGGCGCGAAGAGGGCCCGCTCTTGCAGCGTGGCGCCGATGGAGGAGGCTTCGGCGGCAAGCTCCTCGCGCGTCAAAGGCCCCGTCTCCTGAGAGGCCGCCGCGTGCCTGGGCCGTGCACCGGTCTTGGCCCCCTGGGGGGGATTGGCCATGCTCAGCGAGCCATGGATGAAGCGCATCTGCAGCTCCAGATCCGCCTCATCCAGTGCAGAGAGCTTGCGCCACACGCGCTCGCTGCCGCTCTGTTCGAAGGCCTCGGGCAGCACCTGTCCCGTGGGCAGCGTGAGCGCGTGGCTGTCTGCACGCGCCTTGAAGCAGGGAATGTCCAGCCGTTCGAGCGCCTCCAACTCCGCCGCGAGCAGAGGCACGTAGTGGGACTTCTCCGGCGACTCCACATAGAAGCGGCTGAGGATGTCCGTCTCGATGCTCCGCTCCACGCCGGTCTTCATGTGCTGCGGGGAGCACAACCGCTTCAGCAGCAGCCCATAGAAGCGGGAGGCATGGAAGATGAAGCGGATATCCTGAGTGCCCAGGCGCGCGAGCGGGGACTCGGGCCGGGCCAGTTCCTCCCGGTGCTTGCGCAGCAGGCGGTACATCATCGAGAAGCCCTCGATGAGTTCCCCGGTGTAGTCAGCCGCCCTCAGGGAGACGCCGTTCAGCTTGGGCAGGTGTTCGTCCGTCTCTACCTGGATGGGCACATGCTCCAGCGCCATGGCATCGGTGTTGACGTGCCGCCACTGCCGTCGCAGGTAGCCAGTCACCTGGCCTGCGGTGGCGCCCAGTCCGCTGATGTCGAAACACTCACCACGAGGCCCCACGTCCCACGAGGGCAGAAAGCCCGCATGGATCACGGAATGGAAGGCGCCGTCCTGGCTCCGGTGGGGGACGTGGTGCATCAACGTCTCCGTGTCGATGAGGACGGGAAAGGCGCCGGCGGCGATGATGTTCTCGTAGAAGCAATCCGAGGCCTCGAGCACGTAGAAGAGGCTCAGCAGCATCCCCGCGCGGACGTAGAACTGCCGGGCCTCCAGGGTGTTGGCGCATGGCGCGTGGAGGGCCGGCTCCACCCAGCTCCGATCTCCCCGGTCGAGCACCCGTAGGCGGCGGAAGTCTCCCCCGCGTGCATTCAGCTCCTCGAGCAGGCCGTACCACGCATCTTCCACGCCCAGGCCGCGAGGCTTGTAGAAGAGCTGCAACCCTCCTCCGCACGTGACGCGAGCGACGGTGCGTCCACCCTGGTGCCGATCCGAGAGCGAGGGCTGGATGGAAGTGATCCGCCCCAGCGGCGCTCCGGAGGTGAAGACCCGCTGCAGCTCCCGCTGATCCGCTTTCACAGCCCGGGCAATCTCGCTGACGTGGCGAGCCCACTGCTCGGTGACAGTCGAGAGAAGCCGCGCGAGCACAGAGGCGTCGGAGAAGAGCTGCCACAGGCCCTCCCCGAGCTGATGGGCCGTGAATGCCTCGTACAGCCTGCGGGAGGTGGGCTCCGCGCCGCCTCCCTGCCGTGAGCGGAAGCTCGTGAACTCCGCCAGCAGGGTCGGTGCCGCGACATAGCTCAGCTCGTGGACCAGATCCTCCAACAGGTGATCGAAGGCCTCCGCCGTGAACACGGCGCGGCACTCGGGCGCCAGCAGCTCTTTCCCTGCCTCCACGAAAGGGAGCATCAGCTCGCCGAAGGGAAACGGGGCAGCTTGTCCTCCTGGGCCCGCCGGGCGCCGGAGCGCCATGGCCCGCTGGAACGTCCGCGTCCAGGCAGGGATCGGCCCATCGAGCCGGACATCGCCGAGGAGGGGCCGCACCTTCTGCGGCGAGGTGCCAAGCCATTCGAGCCGCTTCTGGAAGAGCCGCTCGTCGCCTCCAGCGGCCTTGGCGCGCCACTTCGCGAGACGCTCGCTCGCAAGCTGTGCACTCTCAGGACCCTCCTCCGGAACGAAGGCGCCCTCCAGGCGATCCCAGAGTGTCGAGGCGCGCGCCGCAATCCGGCGCACGGCCTCTTCCTCCGCCAGGCGCTCCTGGCTCATGAGGCCTCCCGCACAGCGAGCACCCCGCTGCGGACCAGCCGCCCCGCAAGAACGAGCTGCTCCTTTTCACTCAGGCCCGGCAGCGACCGAACGGGGAGGACGGAGTTGCGGGCAACGTGCCGCAGCGCGGGGCCAATCTTGGCGGGCCCCATGAACTTGCCTCCAGAGTACTGCAGGCCCGCATATCCGGGGCCCTCCATGACACGCAGCACCACACCTGGGCGCCGCGCGAGCACGGCGCTGGCCTCCACTTCCACGGACCCCTCGAGCAGATCCTCGGCGGGTGGCGGTGGCTTCTGGACGACGAGCCGCTCGGCGAGCTGGGTGAGCGCAGGACCCAACTCCAGGTACCGTGGCAGCTCCGCAAGCAGCTCCCGGAAGGTCTGCTCCATCATGGCGGAGCCCTCCAGGAAGCGAAGAGGCAGCCCCTTGCGGAACCGCTCATCTTGCCGGGCGGCGGTGAGGGCCGCTGTGAACAGATCGCTCCAGGTGACGGCCTGCAACCCGAGGGTGAGGTGCACCGAGTGCGTTCGCGCCGTCCGGGCCTCGTGGACGAAGCCACGGGGGATGTAGAGCACCTCTCCGCTCTTCAGCTCGTGCTCCAGGATGACGGGAGGCAGGGACTCGGGCGAGGTCGCGGCGTGCTCGTCCGGCAAGGGAAGCCTGAGCTGTGGGCCGCGCACCTGCCACACCTTGGAACCTTCGACCTGCAGGACGAAGGCATCCATGATGTCGAAGTGGGCCTTGAAGCCCTGCGCCCCAGAGGGGGTCATGTAGAGGTTGCCACCCACGGGGTGGTGCAGCTCCTCCTCCACCGCGGCGCAGAACCGGCCCACCGGCTCCCAGAACTGACCCACCTTGTTGATGATGATCGTGTAGCCCTCGCGCCATCCGGCCTGCACCTGCTCCAGGCGTGGCGAGCCGTCCGGCTTCAGCCAGTTCTCATCCCAGTGGCGGCCCTCCTTGACGAGCATCATTCCCTCGATGGCCCGGGGCGGCTGATAGGCCAGCAGGCGGCCGAGATCGCGGGAGGAGAAGAGTCCGGACCAGCGCTCAGACGGCCCAGGGAGCACCAGGGGCTTGCGCTCCCAGGCCCCCTCGAAGAAGACCGATGGCGCGAGGGGATGGAGCAGTCTCGCCAGACTCATGTCCGCTCCGAAGCGTGCGTCAGGAGCCCCACCCGCACCAGCCGCCGTACGAGCACCAGCTTCTCGTTGTCGCTCAGCCCCCCTGGGAGCTGAGACGGCACCACGAACTCGGTCTCATCGATGTACCGCAGTGCCTCAGCGATCTTCGCGGGGCCTCGGAGCTGGTTGCCGGAGAACTGGATGCCCGCCCCCGCTGCCTCCTGGAAGCGCCGAGTCAGCATCGCGGTCCGTTTCCTCAGCGGCGTGTCCAGGCCGATCTCCGCGTGCAGCAGGGCGAAGTGCCCGTCCGGCGGCGGCGGCTTGGAGACGATCAGCTTCTCGGCATGCTTTCCCAGTGCATCCGCGAGCCGCACCTCGCGGTGCATGAGCTCCACCAACTCCCGGAACTTCTCCTCGAGCGTGGCCACCGCGAGCGAGCCGTTCAGGAGCCCCGGAGGCAGGGACCTGCGGAACGGAGGGTGACGGTCCGCCATGGCCGCCAGCGCGTCCTCCAGGAAGTCGCGCCAGGTGCGCACATGCACATCCACGGTGATGTGCAGCGAGGCGCTGTCCCGCGCCTCCGCCTCGTGCACGAAGCCCCGAGGTACGTAGAGCATGTCTCCTGGGTGCAGCTCCGTCTCCAGCAGCAGCTCGGGGAGCCGCTCCCGGGGCACGGGCGTGTAGGAGCCCTCGACGCGCGGCAACTCCTGCGCGGCCCCATACACCTTCCAGTTCTTCACCCCATCCACCTGAAGGATGAAGTTCTCCTGGGTGTCGAAGTGAGGCTGCACGCCATGGTGATGGGGTGGCGTCAGGTAGACGGCCACGGCGACCGGGTGGCTGATTTGCCCCTCCAACTTCCGGCAGAACACCACCAGCGGCTCCCACGTCTCCTCGAGACCACTGAGGATGACCGTGCTGCCCTTCAGATAGTTCTCGTAGACGAGGTTGATGTTGGCGGTGTTGTCGAGGTTGAGGAAGTTGTCGCGGACGAAACCTCCCGCCGTCACCAGATCCAACCGCCCGGGCCCCGGCTTCTGGTAGCAGATCACCCGATCCACGTCCCGGAGGGTGAACAAGGGCGCGAAGAAGTCCTCCGTCCTCCCCCGTGTCACCAGCGGCTTCTGCTCCCAGTACTCACGAAAGAAGACCTCAGGGGCGACGGGAGCCAGCAGATCCTCGAGGCCGAGTTCTTCCGCCGCGCTCATGGGATGGGGCTCCTTGCGTCGTGCTCATCCCACGAGCGGCTGTAGACGAGAGGAGTCATCGGCCCGGCAGCCAGCGCTCCCGGCTTCAGCCCGGGCAAGGAGGTGGTCCGGTTCTCTCGTTGGATGATGTTGGCGTAGAACTCCGACGGTGGAGCCAGCTTCTCTAGGGGCTTCTCCGGCGCGACGCGCGCCCCATCGGCGAAATAGACGATGACGATGATCTCCCGAAGGATGGGCGCGGTGTTGGTGCGCGAGGAGTGCAGCGTGCTGGCCCAGTGCGCCGCGATATCGCCGGCGTCGAAGGAGCCGTAGTTGGCGATCTGGAAGCCCTTGCCGCTGAGCTCCTCCTCGAAGCGGTCCATCGATGCATCGTCCCCGTTCGAGGTGCCCAGGTACCCGGCCTGATGAGAGCCTGTCACGTAGCCCATGGGCGCCATGGCTGGGGTGATGGCGGTGAGCGGCACCCAGAAGGTGATGATCTTGTCCGTATCGAGCGGCATGAAGCGGGAGTCCTGGTGCCAGGGCGTATTGGAGCCACCGGGACCCTTGAAGTACGACTGATCCCGGAACAGCCGGACGCCCTCCACCCCCAGCAGCTCCGCCGCGAGCCGTGCCAGGCGCCGGCTCTGGATGAAGTGGCGAGTGATGTCATCCTGCGTCCACAGGTTGTTGACGAACATCCAGTTCTTCCCGTGGCCCGCCACTTTGCGCTCCATGGCGTGCGTCTCCGCGCTGTGCGACTCCACCACGCGCTTCAGGTGTGGGCGGTATGTCTCGAGCTCCGCGGGAGACAGGACGCCGCGCAGCTTGACGTGTCCGTCACGGCGGAACGTCTCGAGCTGTTCCTCCGGCAGCTCATACTTCTCCTCGAGGGAGGGAAGGGGACCATGTGCAGTCACGGATGCGCTCCTTCCAAGCCAGCCGGCGGGCCGCTTCGCCGGAAGACCACGGGGTTCATGGGACCTGCGGCCACGTCTCCCGGGCGGAGCCCGGCGAAGTAGGACGTCATCAAGCTGCGGCGGAACGGCAATCCTTCCCCGCAAGTCACCCGTGCGCCGTCCGCGTAGAAACACACGGCGATCGCCTCTCGCATCCTCGCGCTCTCATTCCTCCCGGCGGCATGCAGGGTCCACCCCATGTGGAGCGATACGTCTCCGGCCTTCATCGCCCCGTTGCGCGCCAGGCAGAAGCGGTGCGCGGCGGAGGGCTCTTGATAGCCTTGCTGATGAGAACCCTCGGCGAAGACCAGGCTTCCCATCTCCGGCGTGACGTCCATCAGCGGGATCCAGGCGGAGATCGTCCGATCACTGTCCAACGGGATGAAGCTCAGGTCCTGGTGCCATGGCGTGGGCGGGCCTCCCCCGGGCTTGAAGAAGCCGCAGAAGTGGAGGATCCGCACGGCCTCGACGCCGAGCAACCGGGCGGTGAGCTCGCCCAGACGTGGCGCCGTCACGAAGTCGGCCACGGCTTGGGGGGCATCCCCGAGGCTGAAGATCGTGTTCTCCGGGCTCGCACCCAGGTTGCGCTCCCCCGCGGAGAGCCGCTCCCGCTTCTCCAGGATGTAGTCCCGCAGCGCGGGGCGGTAGGCGGCGATCTCCTCGGGAGAGAAGACGCCTCGAAGCAGCACGTGGCCCGCAGCGCGCAGCGCTTCCGCATGGGCTTCGGCCAGCGGCTGGGTTGCATGGAGTTTCGGCAGTCCCGTCATGGTCCCCCCTTTCTCGTGTCCAGCTCATCCCTGGAGCACGCGCACCTCGTTCAGGGCGCGAAGCACGGTCCCTGTCGTGTACACGGCGTAATGATCCAGGGAGTAGTTGGTGAAGGTGTGGCGCAAGATGTCTTCGGCCGAGGCGACTCCGGGAGGCAGCCCCTTCCAGAGCGTCCAAGGAGCCTTCGACTCCGGCGTCACCACGTCCGGACGTGGCACTCGCAACCGGGCAGAAGGAGACCAGTCGCCCTGAGGCTTCTGCCAGGCGCAGAGCTGGGACACGCCCCGGGCGAGGGCCTCCTGCCGCTGCGGTGAGGGCTTGGCGCGAGTCAGCACCCGCAGCGCCAGCGCCAGCGCGAACGACGGAGGCCGCGTGTCTACGGACTCCAGGTGGCGAGCCACACGCCCCAGCGCCCACTGCGCGGCCCGCTCGATCCGGGAGAGTCTCTCGGACGCAGGCACTAAGGCCTCATGGGCTGCCGCCAAGGCCGCCACGGCCTCGGCGGTGGCGTACTCCTCGTCGAACCACCAATAGGCGGGCCAGGCCCCGTGCTCATCCTGAGTCCGCAGCAGGTACGCACACAGCCGCTCGCGGTAGGCGGGGAGGTTGGCGCCTGCGGCGCTCACGCACACATGGGAACCCGTCCACCCTTGGAAGGAGACCTCCGGCGGCAACCCGATGTAATCCCGCACGGACTCGGCCGACGCATAGGTCGCCATGCCGCCGTCCTCGCGCAGGTGGCGCTCCAGGAAGTCCCTCGCAGCCTTCGCTCGAGCAGCGTCTCCGAACCCCAGCGCCCCCGCCAGCCTCAGTCCCCAGAGCGTGCTGTCGGCATCTCCTGGGACCCGGGTGTTGTAGCTCCAACCTCCCCCCGGCACTCCCACGTCCTCGAGGTACCGCCAGGCGGCCTCTGCGGCCCGCCGCGCCTCGGGCTCGGCCAGGCCGGCCAGCACCTCCCCTACGAAGCCGCTGACCCAGACGTCGCTCTGGGTGGCCGGGAGCATGAAGTCCTTCCACGCTCCTCGTGCGTCCTGCGCCTTCAACAGGAAGTCCAGCGCCGCGGCAATGGCTGCATCCATGGCTCAAGCCACTCCATTCCCAGCCTTCAGGGGCCGGTCGGCAATACCGAAGTAGGCCTTCGCCAGGGCAGGGGCGCCCGTTCGCAGAACGATCTTCAGGTGGCTCAGCCCCCGCAGCAGCACCAGCCCTCCATCCTTCGAGTCCGCCGGGTATCGCTGATGGCCGACCCAGCCCAGCAAGGCGTCGCGCTTGGAGGGCGTACACAGGCCCATGTTCACCAATTGCTCGAACTGGTGATGCCAGCGAGGCTCCAGGTGAGGCTGGCGAGCCCAAGGGCCCGCGACGAAGCCCGGCTCGATCCCGATCTGGGGATAGAGCTGTTCTCCCACGTCCAGATGCAGCCCCATGAAGTCGGCGTGCGGCGCGAGCACCTCCAAGGTCCGGCGGACCTCATCCATCGGGCCCTTCCATCCCACCCTCTCGAGGTAGGCAGGCGCCTCGTCTGGGTGAATATCAAACACACACAGCCGCACGGCCTGGATGTGGCGGGCGATCATCAGCCCGACCTGGAAGTCGTCCGTCCCGGGCGGACACAGTTCGAAGCAGCGAAGCAGGTTGCTCTGAAGCGCCTGTGAAATCGGCATGCCCAGCAGCATGGGAATGATGGACTGCACCAGCCAGGGCAGGGAGCGCCGGATCTCCTTCTTGCCGGGCCAATATCCGAAGAGGAGATTGGGCCTGAGCTCGTCGGAAGCCGTGTCGAACTCCAGCCAGGTTGCCCCCGCGTCCACATAGGCGGGCTCCCGGGTATCTCCCCACTCTTGATAGAAGCGCTGAACGCGCTGCCAGCTCTCCGTCCGCAACTCCTCTGGCAGCGCCACCTCATGGCGCCCGGCCAGGTAGCGAGCTCCATCCGCTGTCAGATTGAGGGCACAGTCCGTCTGCGAGTCGCTCTCCACCAGACGGCACTCGAAGCCGAGAAAATCTGCTGCGGACCGAGGCAGCAGTCGCGCGGCTCTCTGGATGCGAGAGAAGCTCACCGGCGACATGAGCAATGGAGGGAGCAGCGGCTCCACCCATTTCAACGATGTGTTGAGATTGAGTTCCATGTCGTCGGTGAGGGACTTCATTGAGGTTTCAGAGCAGGGCCACCACTACTTGCCGCAGTTGGCGCCCCAGGTGCAGGAGCCCTCGGCCATCTGCAGCAGTTGCTCGTCGGTCAATTCCTCATCGGTTGGCTGGGTGTCCTGCTCCGTCTGCGGCTCATGGGTGTTATCCATTGGGTGTTTCCTCCTATTGATTGGCAATACTGCAACACGTACTGCGGTACTGCGCCGACAGTGCCCTGCAAGGACTCAGGCAATGAGGAGCCCTGGGGCGGCTCGTGGCAACAAGCCAGCCCTTGAATCACAAGCGTTGGCCGAAGCGTTATTCAGCCAGGCACAAACTCTCTTTTCGAGCTACTCGGCAACATGGCGAAACCTAAATCCGCTCCGCATCTCCCCCCATGATCCCCCAGTCTCAAGGCAGTGTCTGTGCGCTGACATGTTTGCAACACTGACGAGGCGTGTTGGCGAGCGCTCGCCCACGGGACTCGGCTTGAGGGACACGACAGGGCGTGCCCCCTGGGGCACCGGCATCGGTAGGTTGCAGAAGAACGTGAGGACGCATACCCTTAGGGCGGTACCTGGAGGCGTCTTGTCCCGATTCACCTTTTCCCTGAGCGCATCGATGCCGACGCACGGCACTCAGGGAAGGTGCGTCCGCAAGACGCCTTGCCCTGGGTTCTGCGCCTCGACGGTCACGGGTTAATCCCACCGTCGACGGCGCACCCCGCCTTCGTTGCTCGCAAGCTCACCCCGCCTCATCCGTCCCCTCTCTGCTGAAGAGCCTCTGGCCGCCGTGGTGCGCCCGGGGCTCCGAGGTTCATCATGAATTCACCCGCGAAGATCGATGCCCGCTTCACCTCCACCTCTCCGGCCTTGCGAATCACCGCCGAGGACATGGCGAAGCTGCGAACCGTTGTCGAGCGGTACCTCGAGGGCTCTCGGGCCTCCGCGGCCGAGCAATTGGAGCTGGAACTGGACCGCGCGGTCGTGGTGTCCCAGCGCGAGATTCCGCCCGATGTCGTCACCATGCGGTCGCGCATCCTCTTCGAGGACGTGGAGACAGGCCGCCGTCGTGAGGCGACGCTTGTCTACCCGGAGGAAGCGGACATGGAGCAGTCGAGGGTCTCGATCCTGGCGCCGGTCGGGCTGGCGCTGCTGGGCCTCCGAGTGGATGACACCATTGAATGGCCCTTGCCCCAGGCCCGCCGTGCCAGGCTCCGCATCATGGAGGTGCTCTACCAGCCCGAGGCGGCGGGCGACTTCCATCTGTGAGATACTGAGCGGCCCGCGATACCGGCCCAGCGGGGCAGGGCTCGGCCCATCGGCATGGAGGTTGACTTGGAAGGGCGTGAGACACATGGAACTGACATGTCTCCTCCACTGCCCCCTGGCAATGCCGTGTCTGGGAAGATGCTCTCCCTCGCGTTTGCTGCCGTCGTGGGAAGCTTCCTCGTGACGAACCTCATCGTTCAGCGTTCGTCCGCGGCAGTCGGTGAGCTCTCCGAGGGCATCATCTACAACTCGGCTCCCAGCATCGAGCGCCTGGCATCCGTCCGCAGGTCCGTTCTGGAGGTGGAACTGCTCCTCACGCGCTTCATCCACGAGCCCATGCTCCGGCCGGAGCTGGGAGGCTCCCTGGAAACGGCGCTGGCCCAGGTGGAACAGGGGATGCGCGAGTACTTGATTCTGCCTTCCTTCCCCGGTGAGCAGTCCGTGAGAATCGGGGCCGAGGCGTCCTGGCTGCGCTTCGACCACGCCGTCCGGGACGCACGCGCGGCCGTGGAAGCGGAAGGAGATGCCAAGGCGAGCGCGCTGTTCAAAGGCGAGGTGGAGCCCCTGGGCCGGCAGACCCTCGAGGCGATCACAAGTGCCATCGAATACAACGCCGTCCGCGGCCGGGAGATGGCGGAGAGAATCCATGAGACCCGCCGCCACACCATGTGGCTCGCCAATGGACTCAATGCGTTCTGCGGCATCCTGGCCGTGGCCGTGGCGTGGTTGCTCTATCGCGTGGCCCGGGCCCGTCGCGTCCTCTTCGACGCGCACACGAAGTCTCTGGAGGCACGTGCCGCGGAGCTGGAGCAGTTCGCGGGCCGCGTGGCCCATGACATCCGCAATCCGCTCTCGGCGGCCCGCCTGGCCGCTGAGATTGTGGTGCGAAAGAGCTCGGATGAAGTGGCTCTCGGGAACATCCAGCGCATCATCCGGAGCCTCTCGCGAGCGGATGCGATCACCGGGGCGCTCCTGGACTTCGCGCGTTCGGGAGCCAGGCCGGATCCGGGGGCTCGCACGGAGCCGCGCGCGGCGGTTGAGGATCTGGTGAGCGGCTTCTCGGCCGAAGCGGAGCAACTCGGCATCGAGCTCCATGCCGAGCCGGTTCCACCCGTTCTCGCAGCCTGCAGCACGGGGGCCTACCTGAGTCTGCTCGGCAACTTGGTCCGCAACGCCATCAAGTACATGGGCGACGCGCCGGTCCGGCGGGTCACCCTTCGCGTCATGGTGGAGGGCGGCATGATTCGAACGGAAGTCCGCGACACGGGACCGGGGATTGCCTCGGAGATCCTACCCTCCTTGTTCGAGCCCTACTTCCGTGGACAGGCCGTGGGGGCCGATGGGCTCGGCCTGGGGCTCGCGACGGTCAAGAAGCTGGCCGAGGGGCATGGCGGCCGGGTCGGCGTCACGTCCGAGCGAGGGAAGGGAAGCACGTTCTGGTTCGAGCTTCCGCGTGCGGGCTCCTCCTGGGAGCGAAGCGAGACGGGGAATAACGCTTCGCTCCCACGGCCGTCAGACGTCCAGCACTGACCTCAGGTGGCCTGCGCTCTGAGAGCCGTCACCGGGGGCGGTTTCAGCCTTACTTATTGACGGTGACCGTCGGCGCCTCGAGCAGCGTCAGGTACGTGTTGACGTCGTGCTGGAAGCCTACCTGCTGGAGGAAGTCATAAGTGTCGTTGGCGATGTGGTTCATGTCGCGCAGCCCCTGCTGGTTGAGCGGCACCTCTTTGGTGACGGGCTGCGTGTAGGCGTTGCCGTTGGTGGAGGCCTGCTTCTTGGTGATCAGATCCTGGACGATGGGGGTCGCCTTCGGCCCGCCCGGGAAGAAGTCGTTCACCTTGGACAGCGTCTGCCAGGCGTTGGGAACCGCATCCAAGAGGTTGTAGACGCGCCACGAGCTCTGGGCGAAGGTCTTGGCGAAGAGCGCCGCGAACTCCTGGGTGCCGGCGGTGGGCGCCGCGAAGGTGTACACCTGGAACGAGACCGGGGTGCTCCAGCTCTTCGCCAGGTTCTGCAGGTAGAGCCCCACGGTGGTCGCCACGCTCCCGCCGAGGCTGTGGCCGGTGATGAAGAACTGCGCGCCCGGGTGGTAGCTGGCCAGCTTCTGCAGCTCCTGCGCGAGCGTCGTCTTGCTCTGGGAGGAGACAGTGCCCGTCACTTCCTGGAAGGCCTCCATCGCGCCCTGAGAGATCCACGCCGGCGCACCGGCCTGCTCAGCGAAGGACACGACCTCTGACACGTCGTCGTCCTCGGCCACGTCGATCTTGATCGCGAAGTCGGTGCCGCGGATGCTGACCGCGAACTGGGTCTTCGACGCGTTCTGCGCGATGTACGACAGGTTCGCGCGATCCGCGCTCAGCCCGACCCAGATGGCCTGCCAGGCGCCGCCCGTGGCAAGCCCCGGCTCGGCGAGGATCTTGTTGATCCACTTCAGCGCCCGCGCCTCCTGGTGCTCGACCGACTCGAAGATCTGCTGGTTCGACGCGGTGCTCGCGAGGGCCGCGAGCGTCATCATGATCTGCTGGTTGCTGTAGGACATGCCGTACTCCTGGCCCGTGTCTGGGCCCATGGGGGTGTGACCTTGCCCTCTGCAAGTTCAGAGCCCATCCATGGATGCAGTGAGATCGGGGCTGTGGAGATGGGGGGATGGAGGCCGACGTGTCAGTCCTCTTTCCCGGCATGTCAATTCCCCCCTCTCTGACATGTCAGAACGAACGTTTTGAGAAGCAAGGGGACATCCTGCCTCGGGATCTCTGTCGTGTGTTCTTGGCCATGGGTTTGCAGTCGAGGCTGTCTATGCCCCAGAACCCAAGAATCGTTCTCTTCAGCGATCTCCACATTGGCATCAACGCTGCGACGAATTGGTACCAGCGTTCGATCCACGAGCCGTATCTGCTCGCAGCCTTCGAGTACATCCAGCGGCAGGCGAGCTCCATTCAGGAGCTGGTGGTGGTGGGCGACCTCGTGGATCAGTGGACCTACGAGCCGTCGCGCAGGCCTCCGTCCTTCGCGGACATCGCTGCGGCCAATCCCCAGGTGTTCGGTGGAGTGGTGAATGGGCAGCGGGTTCCCGGCGCGCTCGGTGCGGCGGTGGAGGCGCTCGAGGGGCGTGTCACCTATGTGGGCGGCAACCACGACATGGCGGTGACCGCGAAGGACCTGACCCTCATTCGCGATTCGAAGGGCCGCTCCCCCCGGTTCGTGAACTCGCTGCTGTATGAGCCGCCCGCGGGCAGGGGGCAGGTGGTCTGCACCCATGGTCACCACTTCTCGCTGCTCAATGCTCCCGATTACATCCAGAACCCTCGCAACGGCCTGCCCTTCGCGCACTTCATCACCCGCATGGCGGCGCTGTGGTCCCTCCAGCAGCTGAGCCACATGCCCCCGGGCTCCACCGCGGCCGCGCTCCCGGGAGGCGGCGATCCCACGGGTTGGCCCCTGGCCAAAGACGCACTGAAGGAGCTCCTCAAGGATCTGGAGCACGGGCGGAGCTCCCTGTCAGACGTGGTGCTGAGCGCGCTGCTTGATGTCACCGGCCAGTCGCGTGACCTGACGTTCGAGATGCTCGATGGCACGCGGTTGAGCGTCTCCGACGTGGTGAAGACCTACCCGTCCATCCTCAAGAGCTACGAGGAGACGGCGAGCAAGAACAAGAATGTCTATGGCTCCTTCCCCGGGGAGTTCGCGCTGGCCGAGGTGGACGTGCTCAACAACATCACCCACTTCGCCAAGCGGTTGGGAGAGGACCTCAAGTACCCGGTGGTGGTGATGGGGCACACCCACGTGCCCGTCGATGAGGACGAGCACCAGCTCTTCATGGCGGAGAGCCTTTACTCCAACTGCGGGTTCAGCTGTCCGTCCGAGCCCGACATGAAGGCTCACGACAAGCGTCGCTACTGCACCTTCACCGAGGTGGAGATCGACGAGGCCGCGAGCCGCTTCATCATCAGCACCCGGCACGTCACCGACGAAGGGGGCGTCTATCAGGTGGCCCCTCAGCCGCTCACGCCTCCGAAGAGCATTGCCATGCGCAAGGAGCCGCAGCGGCGCGCGCCTCCTGGCAGCGCGATTCCCTCTTCACCCCGTGTCGATGTCCCTGTTGCCCCCGCTGTTGCTTCTCCCGGAGCTGGTCCCATGCGCATGAATCGTCTCGCTTCACCCATTGAGGAAATTCGCCCCCACTACACCGCTGTGGTCATCGGCTCTGGCTACGGTGGCGCCATCCTCGCCTCCCGCCTGTCGCGCGCTGGCCAGAGCGTCTGCGTGCTGGAGCGCGGCCGCGAGCGCCAGCCCGGTGAGTTCCCCAACACCGTATTGGAGGCCACCGAGAACATGCAGCTGAACATGCCCTCGGCTCATGTGGGCTCGCGCACCGGCATGTTCGATTTCCACTGCAACCCGGACATCAACGTGCTGGTGGGCTGCGGGCTGGGGGGCACCTCCCTCATCAACGCCAACGTCTCCATCCGCGCCGAGGCCCGCGTCTTCGACAACCCGCGCTGGCCCCAGGCCCTGCGCGGTGAGAAGAGCAAGGAGCTCGATGCGGGCTACTCGCTCGCGGAGGCGATGCTGAGGCCCCAGCCCTACCCGGATACCCGCCCCAAGCTCCCCAAGCTGGAGGCGATGAAGAAGTCCGCCGAGGCCATGGGGCAGAAGTTCTACCGCACCGCCATCAACGTGACTTTCGAGGATGGGGAGAATGCCGCCGGCGTGTTCCAGAAGGCCTGCAACAACTGCGGTGACTGCTGCTCCGGCTGCAATGTCGGCGCGAAGAACACCGTGTTGATGAACTACCTGCCGGATGCGAAGCGGCACGGCGCGGAGATCTACTGCGAGACCAGCGTGCGCTACGTCGAGCGCAGCTCGGACGGCAAGTGGCTGGTCCACTACCAGGTGCTGGACACCGGCCGGGAGAAGTTCGACGCCCCGCTGCTGACCGTGTCGGCGGACATCGTCGTGCTGGCGGCGGGCGCGCTGGGCTCCTCCGAGATCCTCCTGCGCTCCAAGCAGCAGGGACTGCCCGTCTCGGATCAGGTGGGCAAGGGCTTCAGCGGCAACGGAGACGTGCTGGGCTTCGCCTACAACAACGAGTCCGCCATCCAGGGCATTGGCTTCGGGACCCGGTCCGAGCACGAGGCGGGGGAGGTGGGGCCCACCATCACCAGCATCATCGACATGCGCAACCAGGAGAAGGTGGAGGACGACCTCATCATGGAGGAGGGCGCCATCCCGGGCGCGCTGGCTCCGGTGCTGCCCGCGATGCTCGCCGCGGCCGCCGACCTCGAGGGCTCTAACACGGCCCCGGGCCTGGTGGTGCAGCAGGAACTGCGCAAGGTCGATAGCGAGATCCTCGGCGCCTACCACGGCGCGGTTCGGAACACGCAGACCTATCTGGTGATGGGCCACGACGGCAGCGACGGCGCCATGAAGCTGGAGGGGGACCGGCTGCGCATCGAGTGGGCGGGCGTGGGCAAGCGGCCCATCTTCGAGACAGTGGACAAGCGCTTGATGGGAGCCACCCAGGCGCTCCAGGGCATCTACACCCGGGATCCCGTCTGGGAGAAGCTGCTCGGCAAGAGCCTCATCACCGTGCACCCGCTGGGTGGCTGCAACATGGCGGACAGCGCCGAGCAGGGCGTGGTCAACCACGAGAACAAGGTCTTCGCCTCCAACGCCGGCGAGGCGACGTACGACGGGCTGTACGTGTGTGATGGCTCCGTCGTCCCCACATCGCTGGGCGTCAACCCGCTGCTCACCATCTCCGCGATCTCCGAGCGCTGCGCCATGCGGCTCGCGGCGGAGCGCGGCTGGACGATCGACTACTCGAAGAAGGGGCCCATGCCCCTGCTGGCCAACAACCGCAAGCCGGGCATCCGCTTCACCGAGACGATGAAGGGCTTCTTCGCCCCGTCCACGGACACGGACTACGTGGCGGCGGCCGCGCGCGGCGAGAAGGAGGGCTCGTCCTTCGAGTTCATCCTCACCATCGTCTCCGAGGACGTCGATGCGATGATGAAGCAGCCGGACCACTCCGCCCGGATGGTGGGCACGGTGCGCGCGCCCGCGCTCTCCGACAAGCCGCTCACCGCCAACCAGGGGGTGTTCAACCTCTTCGTCCAGGATCCCAACGAGGCCGATACCCGGCGGATGAAGTACCGGATGCTGCTGACGGCGGATGATGGCCGCACCTTCTTCTTCACCGGCTTCAAGGTCGTCACGGAGCGGTCCATCACGAACATGTGGCACGACACCACCACCCTCTACATCACCGTGTACGAGGGCAAGGATGAGTCGGGCAAGGTGCTGGGCCGGGGCGTGCTGAAGATCGCTCCGGAAGACTTCATGCACCAGCTCACCACGATGGATGTCTTCAACGCGAAGGACGCGGCGGAGCGCCTGAAGCTGTCGCTGGAGTTCGGCAAGTACTTCGCGGGCGTCCTGTTCGAATACTACGGAGGCATCCTCTCGCCGCTGCAGTTCGTCGACACGAACGCGCCCCCGCGCAAGCGGCGACCGCTGCGTGCGCCAGCGCCCCACCTGTATGGCTTCAAGACCCCCGACGGGGTGGACCTGGTGCTCACGCGCTACCAGGCCGGCGGCAAGGGCCCCGTGATGCTGGCGCACGGCCTGGGCGTGTCCAGCCGCATCTTCTCCACGGACACCATCAACACCAACCTGCTCGAGTACCTCTGCGCCCACGGCTACGACGTGTGGCTGCTGGACTACCGCGCCAGCACGCTGCTGCCCGCCTCGAAGGCCCAGTACACGGCGGATCAGATCGCCACCCAGGACTGGCCGACGGCGGTGGCCAAGGTGCGCGAGGTGACCGGGGCCACGGACATCCAGGTGATCGCGCACTGCTACGGCTCCACCACCTTCACCATGGCCATGCTGGCGGGCCTCCAGGGGGTGCGCTCCGCGGTCTGCTCGCAGATCTCCACCCACGTGGAGACGCCCACGATGGTGTCGATCAAGTCCGGGCTGCACCTGCCGCAGCTCCTGGACTTCGTGGGGGTCAAGTCCCTCACCACCGAGGCCGAGAAGGGCGAGGGCCTCTTCTCGCGGCTCTACGACCGGGCGCTCGCCGCCTACCCGGTGGGGAAGAGCGAGCACTGCGACAGCGCGGTGTGCCACCGCATCAGCTTCATCTACTCGCTGCTCTACCAGCACGAGCAGCTCAACCTGCTGACGCACGACTCGCTGCACGAGCTCTTCGGTGAGGCGACCATCACGGCGCTCGAGGGACTGGCGACCATGGTGAACAAGGGCCATGTGGTGGACGCGCACGGCGAAAACGTCTACCTGCCGCACCTGGAGCGCATGGCCATCCCCATCCGCTTCATCCATGGCGAACGCAACCAGTGCTTCCTGCCGAAGAGCACGGAGAAGACGCTCCAGGTGCTCAGCGAGCGGAACGGCGCGGCGCTCTACTCCCGCGTCGTCATCCCGGACTACGGCCACATCGACTGCATCTTCGGCAAGAACGCGGCCCAGGACGTCTACGGCCGCATCCTCGAGCACCTGGAGCAGACCCAGGCCGCCGAGAAGAAGGATCAGGCGCAGGTCCCGGCCGGGAAGGAGAGTGCAGCGTGAACCGCTGGCTGAGAGTGTATGCGTGGGTGGCCGTGGTGGGCGCGGTGGGGCAGGTGGGGTTCGCGGCCGCGGCCATCTTCCAGCCGGATGTCTTCGGCACGATGATGGCGACAGGGCGGGTGGTGTTCTCCAGCGTCTGGCTGGGGAACATGGGCATGCTGCTCATTCCCCTGAGCCTCTTCATGCTCGCCACCGCCAGGGATCCGGTGAAGTTCGCGCCCGTGGCCTGGCTGGTAGTGCTGGAGAAGGTGCTGGCCTCCGCTTACTGGCTCCGGCTGGTGCTGGATCCGGCCTACGGCAAGGACTTCCTCCCGCTGCTGGTGGTGGATGGAGCGCTGGCGGTGCTGCCGCTGGTGCTCTTGCAGCTGGGCTTGCCGCCGGAGCTTCGGCTGAGCCTGGGCAACCTGGGGCGAGCCGCCGGGGCCTTCCGTCCGGTCAAGATGGAGCGGGGAGGGCTCACCTGGTTCCAGCGGGTGGTGTGGCTGGGCTCGGTGTTGAACCTCGGCTTCATCCTGCCCGCGCTGTTCTCCCAGGGCCTCATCGCGAAGGCCATCGGGGCTCAGTATGTGGATTTCTCGGGGATCTGGCTCACCATGGCGGGCATCGTCCTCCTGGGCGTGTCGCTGGTGTATCTGCCCGCCGTGGCGGATCCCCTGCGGCGCCCGGCGGCGGCCTGGATCGTGGTCAGCTCCCGGGTCATCGCCGCGATCTTCTGGTTCAGCATCATGCGCCAGCCGGATCGCCAGGTGTTCACCTCGTTCTTCATCTCGGATGGCTTGTTCGCCCTGGTGCAGCTGGTGCTCCTCCAGACGGGCATGCCCCCCGAGCTGCGGATCAGCGGCGCCAACCTCAAGGCCTTGCTCGCCGAAGCGTGGGATGTGTTGGTGCTGAAGGGCCGGCCGCTGCCGGAGCGGGTGGCCGCGGCGCTGGTGGCGGTGCTGCTGGGGCTGTTTGGCTACAACACCTGGTACTACCTGATGCGGGCCGAGCCCGAGGCGAGCTACGCCACGGACGAGGAACACTACAAGTACGGCGCCATTGGCTTGAGCATGAGCTCACGCGTTCCCTACTGGTTGTGGAAGGTGATGCCCGTGCTCTGCAAGGACAAGCTCCCTCTCCCGGAGCAGGGCTGGGCCTCCTTCGGCTTCATCCAGGAGCCGAACCAGGATCTGCCTGTCGGGTTCGCCCGGCGGGAACTGGGCTACCCGAGCGTGGAGCCCAACTGCGCGCTCTGCCACAGCGGCTCGTACCGGGCCTCGGCCAGCAGCCCGAATGGGGTGCTCCCGGCCGCTCCCGCCCATGAGCTGGACCTGGAGGGGTTCCAGCGCTTCCTCTACGACTGTGCCGCCGATCCCCGCTTCACCGCGTCCAACGTGCTGGCGGCGATTGAGAAGCAGAACCCGATGGGGACCATCGAGTCCCTGTACTACCGCTTCGCCATCATTCCGATGACGCAGTCGGGTCTGCTTCGCCAGCGGGGCGAGTACGCGTGGCAGAAGAACCGTCCCAAGCAGGGGCGCGGCCGCACCGACACCTTCAACCCCACCAAGATCGACGTCTTCTTCATGGGGGATGACGGCAGCCTTGGCACCACGGATCTCCCGCAGGTGTGGAACCAGAAGCCGAGAGAGAAGCTCTGGCTGCACTGGGATGGAAACAACGGCAACATCCACGAGCGCAACTTCGCGGCGGCCATGGCCATTGGCGCCACGCCTGAGTCGGTGCTGCTGCCCAGCTTCAACCGGGTGACGCAGTACCTGTTGAACCTGGCGCCTCCCTCCTACCCGTTCCCCATCAACAAGGATGCGGCCCAGCGTGGCCAGGGGCTGTACGAACAGAACTGCGCGAGGTGCCACTCGTTCCAGGGCCAGGATGTGGGCGGAGTGACTCCCGTGGCGGAGGTGGGCACGGACCCGCACAGGCTCCAGTCGTTCACCCAGAGCCTCGTGGACAACTTCCACAAGATCGACATGCCGCCCTTCAAGTTCGACTCGTACCGGAAGACGCAGGGCTACAGCAACATGCCCATCGACGGCATCTGGGCCCGTGGCCCGTACCTGCACAACGGCTCGGTGCCCACGCTCTGGGATTTGTTGTTGCCCCCCGAGCAGCGGCCCACGCTCTTCTACCGCGGGTACAACGTCTTCGACCCGGAGCGCGTCGGGTACGTCACTCAGGGGCCAGAGGCTGAGGCTGTGGGCTTCCGCTACGACACGAGCGTGGTGGGTAACGCCAACAGTGGACACCTCTATGGCACCCAGCTGCCGGAGCAGGAGCGCAGGGATCTTCTGGAGTATCTGAAGGTGCTTTGAGCAAGAACGGTGATAACACCGTGTCACGAATTCGTGACGTTTCCGGGTCCACCCCCTTCCTCTTTCGTGAAAAGATCGGAGAGAGGAAGGGGAGTCACCATGCACGCACATCAAGGAAACGAGGCAGGCCAGGGGCAGCGGACGGGGCCGGTGCGAGACCGGGAAGGGCGGGTGCTTAAGGGGACCTGGATTCTGGACAACCACTTCCCTCGGCCCATGCCTCCGCTGAGCCGGGACGCGTTCGTGCAGGAGTTCCCCCGGGGCTTCAGGGAGACGTGCACGAAGTATGGCTCGCCGATGGAGACCATGGACCTGTGCGTGGTGGACGGCTTCGTCTACATGCAGGTCAGGCCCGTGGGAGCACCGGCAGAGCCTCCTCCGTTTGATCCGCCCCAGTCCGTGATGAAGCTGATGTTCTACCTGCACCCGGCCCTCGTGCAGCGGCGCCGCATCGCGAGCACGGTCTTCCAGGCGCGCCCGTGGCGGGAGGACTTCCACCACTGGAACACGCAGTTGAAGCCCGAGCTGATCGGCATCCACCGGGCGCTGCTGCGAGTGAAGCTCGACGAGCTGTCGGACTCGGCGCTCTTCGCTCATGTGGCGGCATGCAACGCCCAGCTGCGCCGGTCGATGTATCACCATGGCCGCCTGACGCAGACGGCGCTCACCTCGCTGGGGGACTTCATCGTGCATGCCCAGGAGTGGACCGGCCTGGATGATGCGCGGCTGCAGCGGCTGCTGAGCGGTGCGTCTCCCGTGTCCGCCAACCGCGTGCCCCAGCTGCAGGTGCTGGTGGAGGCGCTCAAGGCCTCGCCGGGGGCGCAGGCGCTCCTGGGCCAGCAGGAGCCGCCTCGGGACGTGCTCGACGCGCTGATGGCGCATCCTGATGTGGGGCGCGAGGCCCGCGAGTACCTGGACTTCGTGGGCTACCGGCTGCTCGGCGGCTACGACATCGGCTCGCCGGTGGGCTTCGAGCAGCCCCAGCTGCTGCTGGTGGGCATCCGTGCGGCGCTCGAGTCCTCCGCGCGGCCAGAGCCGGGCGCGCAGGACGGGCTGGCGGAGGTGCGTGATCGCGTCCCCGCTCAGCACCGTCCCCTGTTCGACACGCTCCTGGCCGAGGCGCGGGAGCTCTACCGCCTGAGGGATGAGCGCGTCCTCTATGGAGACTCGTGGAGCTCCGGGGTGCTTCGCCGGGCGGTGCTGCATGCCGGGGCGCGGCTGGTGCAGCGAGGGCTCTTGGAGGAGCCCCACCAGTTCCTGGAGGCGGAGCTGGACGAGATGCGTGCGCTCCTCTTGGGGGAGGGCGGGCCGTCGGCGGAGGAGCTGGCGGCTCGGGCGCGCAACCGACAGCGCCTGAGCCGGGAGGTGCCCGAGATGTATGGCCCAGCTCCCAAGCCACCCCCTCCGCTGTCGGTGATTCCCAAGGAGCTGCAGCGGATGGTGGCCATCAACATGGTCTGGGCACGCGCCTACGCGGACTCCCAGGCCGCCTCGGATCGCCAGGTGGTGCGCGGCATCGGCGTGAGCAGCGGGCGCTACACGGGAACGGCGCGGCGGGTGGACGGGCCCGCAGAGCTCGACCGTGTCCGCCCCGGGGACGTGCTGGTGACGTACTCGACGTCCTCGGCCTACAACGTGGCCCTCTCGATGGTGGGAGGCCTCGTGACGGATTCGGGAGGCTCGCTGTCGCACGCCGCCATCATCGCGCGGGAGTTTGGCATCCCCGGAGTGGTCGGCACGCGGGAGGCCACTGTCCGCATCAAGGATGGCATGCAGGTGATGGTGGATGGGGAGGCGGGGGAGGTTCGGGTGCTGGAGTGATGGACGCGCAGAACGTGGTGGCACTCGAGGACGCCGTGGAGGCGGGCCACTTTGGCGGCAAGGCGGCGGGGCTCGCGCGGGCTGTGCGCGCGGGGCTGCCGGTGCCTCCGGGCCTGGCGATCGGCTGGGAGCTGGCGGCGAGGGTGGAGGGCAAGTCCCCCGAGGCCGTGGAGCGGCTGCGCCAGCAGGCCTCGGGCCTGCGCTTCCCGGTGGCGGTGCGCTCTTCGGGTCTGGAGGAGGACAGCCGTGGGAGGAGCTTCGCGGGGCAGCACCTGAGCCAGCTGGGAGTGGGGACGCTGGTGTCCTTGGTGGAGGCGGTGGGCGAGGTGGTGAGGTCCGCCAGTGCATCCACCGTGTACCGGCAGCGGATGGGCGTGTCCGCGAGCCTGCGCATGGGGGTGGTGGTTCAGGAGATGGTGCGCGCGAGCGTCGCGGGCATCCTCTTCACGTGCGATCCAGTGACGGGGCGAGACGAGCGTCTGGTGGAGGCGGCCTGGGGGCTGGGTGAGGTGGTGGTGCAGGGGCAGGTGATACCGGATCGCTTCCGGATGGATCGACAGGGCCGGCTGCTCGAGCGCGTGGCGGGGGAGAAGCCCGTGGAGATTCAGCTCGGGGAGGACGGCGGCACGCGGCAGGTGGAGGTGGAGCCCGCCCGCCGGACGGGGCTCTGCCTCACGGAGGCGCAGTGCGGAGAGCTCCATCGCCTGGCCAGCGCTTGTGAGCAGGCCTATGGCGGGAAGCTCGATATTGAATGGGCGCTGGGGGAGCGCGGGCTCGCGCTGCTCCAGTGCCGCCCGGTGACCCGGGCCGCGCCGCCGCGCAAGTCGATCTTCTGATATGACGAAGTGCTCGCATGGCGCCGCCGAGTACCCCTCCTGTCTATCAGGGGGCCTTGCATCCCCCGTGGGCTGCAGGCCCTACGAAGAAGATGCCTGCCGGCGGTTCGGTCAAGCTGCGCGCGCTGCGGACCTTCGTGTTCCTGGGGCTGTTCCTGGGAGGCTTCTTCGCGGCCGCTGGCCTGATGCTGGTGGGGGAGGAGGGGCTGTTGGTGGGCCTCATGGTCATGGGCCTGTTCCTCCTGCTGGGAGGCACGGTGTCGTTCACGCTCCAGCAGGCACCGTGTCCGTACTGCCAGGGGATGCTGGGCGGCACCTTTACCTCTGGATTGACGCTGCGGGATGAGAAGCAGCAGTTCGAGTGCCCGCACTGCTTCGAGTGGCTGGTGAGCCACAAGGCGATGGTGCGCGCACTCCAGGACGAGGATGTCGTCTTCGCGATGCTCTACACCTGCCCGGTGTTTTGGAACGGAGGCTGGCCAGCCGAGTGCATCGTCTGTGGAGTCCCCGCGAGCCGCCGGATGGAGGCGAAGACGCTCCAGGCCGGACCGCTCCCGCTGGGGACGGGGGCGGTGGCGGACGCCGCGGGTGCGGTGAAGCGCGTGCCCTACTGCGAGGCCCACGAGGCACAGGTCTTCGTGCACCAAGACGACCACGGCAAGCTGCTGCTGCTGTTCACGGACTATGGGGCGAGGCGCCGCTATCTGGCGGCGAATGCTCGCCGCGTGCCCGTGAAGCTCGCGCGACCCAAGCGAGCCGCGTCATAGCCCTGTGGATGGGTGAGAGGAGCGCGCGACTCACGCAGGCCTGGAGGGATGGGATGCGCTTCACAAGCAGCGGGTGGTGCGGCTCACAGTTCCCCGCAGCACTCGCGCGCCGCATGTGTGGCGCATAGTCTGTCGAGCCGTGCCCCCGAGCCCCCCGTTGCTGGATGACATGCTGCTCTTCGCCGAGGTGGTGACGGCCGGCGGCATCACCTCCGCGGCGGAGCGCCTGGGTCTGCGCAAGTCGACGGTGAGCCGCCGGCTCGCAGCGCTCGAGGATCGGCTGGGAACGCGCCTGCTCGAGCGCAACACGCGCAGGCTGCGGCTTACAGAGGTGGGGCGGCAGTACCACGCCGAGTGCTCCCGCCTGGTTGCCGAGGCCCGGGAGGTGAACCGGGCGGTGAGCGAGTCCCGCGACACGCCCCAGGGCACGCTGCGCCTCGCGACCCTCTCGCTGCTCGGCGAGCTGCTCACGCCACTCATCGCGGAGTTCCTCCTGCGCCAGCCGAGGATGCGCGTGGAGGTCTCCCTCGCCGAGGCCCATGTGGACCTCATCGCCGAGGAGTATGATCTCGCGCTGAGGACCGGACCGCTGGCGGACTCCACGCTGATGGCTCGCCGGCTTGGGCTCGTGCGAACGGGCTACTACGCCAGCCCCGCCTACCTCAGCGGCCACGGCCCCCTCCGCTCACCCGAGGAGCTTCCGGGACACGAGTGTGTCCTCCTGGCCGAGCCCGGCACGGACGAGGTGTGGTTCTTCGGAGAAGGGAAGGGCGCTCGGACGGTGCCCGTGAGCGGCCGGTTGCGCGTGCCCAGTGTCCGAGCCGGTCAGGCGGCGGCGCGAGCGGGGCTGGGCGTGGTGCGGCTGCCAGCGGCCCTCGTCACGGAGGACGTGCGCGCGGGCCTGCTCGTGCCCGTCCTGGAGGCCGAGACACCGCCAGGGCTTCCCGTCTTCGCCGTCTACCCGAGCCGCTGCCAGCTGCCGCCCAAGGTGCGCGCCTTCTTGAGCTTGCTCTCGGAGCGCAGCGCCGCGGTTCCTTGGGAGGGAGATGTCTCCTCTGCTTCACGTCCCGCGCGCTCGCGCGGCTGAGCCTGGGGGCCGAAGCGGAACAGTGCGTTTCCCGGCGGGCTCTCGTCCGCGAAGCCTCCCGTTAATACATCTCTCGCGAACCCAGGCGCGGTCCACACGGCCGTTGCTGCTCGAGGAGGACATGCCATGGCAGGGGACGTTGTGATGCTCGGGGACGCGGAGTTCCAGCGCGAGGTGCTCGAGGCGAATGAGCCGGTGTTGGTGGACTTCACGGCGACGTGGTGCCCGCCGTGCCGCATCCTCGCTCCGGTCCTCGATGCGCTGGCCACGGAGTACAAGGGGCGCATGAAGTTCGCGAAGCTCAACGTGGATGATCATCAGCAGACGGCCCAGGAGTACGGCATCCGGGCAACGCCCACGCTGCTCGTGTTCAAGGGAGGCCGGGTGGTGAAGCAGATCGTCGGAGCCGTGCCTCGCGCGAAGCTGGAGGAGGCGCTCCGACCGCTCGTCTGAGCGGCCCGGGCTGGGACGGGGGTACCTGGAGACCCCAGGTGCGTTGACGTGGGGACTGTTTCTTCGTGGACTATCTTGAAGTTGCTCCCGCCGCCGCTTCGCGCCGGTTGCGGCCCTTGGTTACATCGCAGGGCATGAGCGCCTCCGTCCCGCATGCTGTGTCCCCCCAAGAGCAACTCGCTGAGCGTATCCGAGGATTCTGGATCTCCCAGGTCATTCATGCCGTCGCCCGCCTGGGTGTGGCGGACCGGCTCGCGAGCGGTCCCCGCCCAAGTGATGAAGTGGCGTCCGAAGTCGGCGCCCACCCGGAGGGACTGTACCGCCTGCTGCGCGGAGCGATCTCCGCGGGCCTCGTGCAGGAGGTCTCCCCGCGCACGTTCTCGCTGACGCCCATGGGGCAGCTCCTCCGCTCGGACGTGCCGGGCTCCATGCGCGACATGGCCATTGGCATGTGCGATCGCGCGCACTGGCTGCCCTGGGGCCTGCTCCCGGAGGCGATTCGCACCAACCACTCCACCACGAAGGCCGCGCTGGGCATGGACGTCTGGGAGCACTTCTCCCAGCACCCCGAGGAGGGCACGCTCTTCGCCAGGACCATGGGAGCGCTCACTCTCATGGTGGCCAACGAGATTCCGCGCCTGCATGACTTCTCGGGCTACGCCCGCGTGGCGGACGTGGGCGGCAGCCAGGGCGTGCTGCTGGAGGCGGTGCTCCGGGCTTATCCCTCCTGCCGAGGCATCCTCTTCGACTTGCCGAAGGTCATCGATGGCGCCCGCTCCCGTATCGAGTCCGTGGGATTGGCTGGCCGGGTCGAGCTGGTGGGGGGCAGTTTCTTCGAGCCTGTCATCCCTGCGGCGGAGTGCTACCTGGTCAAGCACATCATCCACGACTGGGCCGATGCGCCCGCGACCACCATCCTGCGGCACATCCACCAGGGAGCCCCTGAGGGGGCGAGGCTGATCCTGGTGGAGCGGGTGATGCCAGAGGATGGGCAGCTCTCCACGATGCCGCTCATGGACCTGAACATGCTCGTGATGGCGGATGGCCAGGAGCGCACGGCCCGCGAGTTCCAGGCGCTGCTGGAGGCCACGGGCTGGGAGCTGGAGCGCATCACTCAGGCTCAGGCAGGAATGGTCAGCCTGCTCGAGGCCCGGCGGCGCTGAGCCGCGCGGGCTCTTCCTCGAAGGAAGGCTCAGTCGCTGATGAGGTCGTCGCCCGGGCCGCCATTCGCCACGTCGTGGCCCGGGCCGCCGCTGAGGACGTCATTGCCCCGGCCGCCGTACAGCCGGTCGTGGCCGCTTCCGCCGTCCAGCACGTCGTTGCCGTCGCGGCCCTTCAGCACGTCGTTGCCGCCGTCCCCGTACAGCTCATCGTGCCCCTTGCCGCCATCGAGGCGGTCATGGCCCGTGCCGCCGCTGAGGTAGTCGTTGCCCGTGCCGCCGCTGAGCCGATCGTTGCCTTGGTCTCCGAGGAGCACGTCGTGGCCGCTGCCACCGGAGAGCGTGTCGTTGCCCTGCTCACCGGCCAGAGCGTCATGGCCTCCTCCTCCCATGAGCGTGTCGTTGCCCTTGCCGCCGAGCAGCAGGTCGTTGCCCTTGCCACCATCGAGCGTGTCATGGCCCTTGCCGCCGCTCAGCACGTCGTGGCCGCTGCCGCCCTTGATCCGGTCATTGCCCCGGCCACCCACGAGCGTGTCATCGCCGCTGCCACCCTCGATCTTCAGCCCCATCTTGACGCTCTCGTCCGCGACGATGGTGTCGTTGCCCGCGCCGCCTCGGATGACGGCGTTACGAGCCTGCTGTGCCGTGAGCGTGACCGTCTTACCGTCCGAGGTGATCCGCAGCCCACCATTCTTCGTCTGGTGGATGGTCGCGTTGTTGTCCCCGGAGCCGAGATCCACGATGGTCTTCCCGTGGTGGGTGAGCACCCGAGGCCCTTGGGAGGAGGGCTCGAAGGAGTCGCGTGCGTGGTGAGCACGGGCCTGCGACTGCGGGGGGGCTTGCGGCGCGGAGTTCTGTGCTTTCTGCGGCGAGGCCTGCGCCAGCTTGCCCTGGCTCAGCGGGTTCACCCCGTTCCCCAGCGGACTTCCCTTCTTGATGGTCGACATGTGCGGCTCCCCCTGTGCTGCGTGGTTGAGCGCATTATCCGGACGCACCATGAGGAGTTGAGTGCCCCCAGGGCGCACGCGGATGCAGTGCCGCCGACAGCATCGGAAAAAGAGCCTGCTAGAGTGCGCACCGGGCCGGATGCCCATGTGTTCCTCTTCCCACTCAGCGGATATCCCCATGAGCTCCAGACTGCTGTTCGCATTGTTCTGTGCTGTGTCGATCTCCACGGGCTGCGTCGTCTCCGACAAGCCTCCTCCCGCCCAGCCGGGCGACGTGACCTTGCTCTGGACCTTCGGTGGCTTGCGCTGCGATCAGGCGCGTGACGTGTACGGGGTCAACGTCACCATCCCCGGAGAGGCGCTGGCCAACGACGGCAAGTATGCGTGCAGCACCTCGGGTGTGGACGGCATCACCCTGCATGACTTCGCGCCCGGCTCGTACGCCTTCACCCTGCAGGCGGTGAACTTCCAGAACCAGATCCTCTTCGAGGCCAGCGGCACCTTCATCATCAACGGCAGCAAGACCGTGGTGGTCGACCTGACGCCCACGGGGAATCCCGGCTCGTATGCCTACTTGAGCTGGAGCTTCCCGGGGAACATGAGCTGCGCTCAAGCCGGAGTCTCCACTGTGGAGGTGCTGCTGGATGGCCTGGCCCCGCACAGCGCCCCCTGCACCGCAGGGCAGACCCCGCCAGGTCTGCAGACGCCGTATCTCGCTCCGGGCCTGCACTCGATCGAGCTCATTGCCCGGGCTTCGTCGGGGCAGCCGCTCTACACATACAGGGGAGGGCTCACGACGCGGGCATATGATCCGGTCTCCGCCGACTACTCCTTGGCCGCACTGACCGCCCAGCTGGGCGACGTGACGTTCCTGTGGACGTTCAACGGGCTGCGCTGCGATCAGGCGCGTGACGTGTACGGCGTCAACATCACCATCCCGGGCGAGGTGCTGAGCAACAACGGACGGTACGCGTGTACCAGCTCGGGGGTGGACGGAATTACCCTGCATGACTTCGCGCCTGGCTCGTACAACTTCACCCTGCAGGCGGTGGACTTCCAGAACCAGATCCTCTTCGAGGCCAATGGCTCCTTCACCATCAACGGCGACAAGACGGTGCGCGTGGATCTGGCGCCCGTGGGCAACCCCGCATCGTACGCCTACCTGAACTGGAGCTTCCCGGGCAACGCGAGCTGCGCGCAGGCGGGTGTGGCCTCGGTGGACATCACCCTGGATGACTTGGCGCCGCGCAACTTCGCTTGCAACGTGGGGCAGACGTCCCCGGGCCTGCAGACGCCGAGCCTGTCGCCGGGCTCGCACTTCATCGAGTTCATCGCGCGGGACGCTTCAGGCAAGCCGCTCTACTACTTCAACGGTGAGCTGGTGACGCAGGCGTATAACCCGGTATCGGCTGCCTACAGCCTGTATGCGATTGGCGGGGCCTCCATCTCCTGGAGGTTCACGGACGGCTCGGTGACGTTCGACTGCAACACGTTGGACCCGACGGGCAACCTGCAGGTGGGCATCAACTTCCAGGACACCTCGACGGGCGAGTGGATCTACGGGGCGCTGGGCGACTGGCATCGCTGCGCGGACAAACCCATCGTCTACAGCTACCTGAGGCCTGGCACGTATAAGGTATCCCTGTACGCCAAGACGAGCAGCAACGTGGAGTACCGCTCCACTTCCAACATCGCTCCCATCCAGGTGCAGGCCCACGTCTTTCCGGGCCCGAGCGGTGCCCTGGATGTGATGATGTACCGCCAGTAGCGGGAGACGGTGAAGCGCCCCTCTCCGGTGATGCCCACGACCACCTGGTTCTCGGCAGAGGGCTCTCCTGCCGGTGCCTGGGAGTTCTCGGGGAACTGGAGAAAGTTCTTCTCTTGTGCATGGCAGCCTCCTGGTGCTCAGGGGGCCTTCAGCTCGTCCACACCGAGGCCCATGGTCTTGGCGCCTGAGGTCCGGATGAGCGCCATCACCTTCTGCACCTGGGCACAGGCGAGCGCCTGATCCGCCTTGAGGAGGACCCGGCGTGAGGGCTGGGTGCGCAGTTCCTCCTGCATCCGCTCCTTGAAGTGCTCGGCGTCGGGAGAGAGCTCGCTCTCGACGTAGAGCTTCTCGTCCACCGTCACGGACACGACGAGGGGATCGGTCTCGCCCTTCTCGCTGGAGTGGGACGCTTTGGGGAGTGCGACGGCCTTGCCCCGCTGCATCAGGGGCGTCACCACCATGAAGATGATGAGCAGCACGAGCACCACATCCACGAGCGGGGTGACGTTGATTTCACTCTTCATCCCGCTTCCGCCTGATCCTCCGGTCATTCCCATGTGTTGTCCCTCCTCGCGCGCTCAAGCTACGAGGGTACGGTGGAGCGTTGGCCGGTGCGCGGCCATGTTTCGGTCATGGTTTCGTCATGGCTTCCACCTGGGTCGAGCGGGCCGGAGGTTGCTTCTGTGGAAGCACGGCAGATCCTTCTTGTGCCGTTCGTGGTGACCGTGGATGAGTACCGTCTTCACGTCATGGGTGGACCGCCATTGTGTCGGCCGATGTGCGATCAAGGACTCGGTGACATTTGTTCAGTCGGCAGAGCCCGCCCCTCGTGGGGCGAAGGGCCGCCCTGTCTCGTCTCGTTCGAGCGCTTTCGGCGAAGAGACCCGAGGAGGGGTGTTCCAGAGCGGCATGTGACGTGACACGTCGCTCGTGCTGGACCCGCCCTGTCAGGCCGGGCGCCACGCCCGTGCTCCATGCGGGTGAGTTCGACTCCGGCACAGGTGATGGACCTCCTAGAAACAGTGTTTTCAGGGTTTGTGTACGGACTCGTAGCGCATGTTGCCCACGCTCGCAGCGAGAGATACCTTGCCGCCCATTCCACAACCCAGGGGGGGATGGTGCGATCGCAATGAGCGAGCGGAGGGGACCAGAGCGTGCCCAGAAAGATCGGCGAGGGAGGGCCAAACTACTTCCTCGGTAACGTCAAGCCCCTGGAACCCCGGTCCGCTGCTCTCAGCGAGCCTTCGCCCCCCCTGGATTCGCCCCCTCTTAGCCCCCGTGATCCGAGCTTGAGCTCTTACGACGATCCTTCTCGAGACTTCGCCGGGGTGACTGGAGAGGCGCCTCGGCCCCCGAGCACCGAGAACAAAGGACCCGAGCCGGTGGGGTCTTTTCACGTCAATCCGGGCATCGGGCTTCCCCTAGGCGAGCCGCGCTCCCGGGAGGTCCCCGGGCTCGTGCTCGCTGACTCCGCGGTCGTCGGCGCGCTGGAGGAACTGCCGCCGGCGATGGCGCCACAGAAGCTCAAGGAGGCCATGGCCAAGGTCTCCCCCGATGCGGCCCGGCAGCTGGAGGCCATGGGGAACGTCGGCATCGTTGCCTGCGAGGGCTTCGGTGTCCGGTGGGACGCCCAGGAGCGCAACTTCTACGTCGGGCGTGACGAGCCCGAGGCGAAGGCGGCGGCCCTGCTTGCCATGCGGGTGCTGCTCGCCAGCGCTCAGGCTCCCAAGCCCGTGGCACCGGCGTACCTTCAAGGCGCCAACGAGCCGAAGCTGGGGGAACTCAAGGCCCTCCTGTGCCGCTCTCAGAAGGGGGTGGAGGCCGTGAAGTTCCTGGAGGACCATCCGGAGATCAAGGTGCAGTTCGATTCGCGTAGAGCTTCCAGCTGGTACGGCGAGTCGAACCTGATCATCTTGCACAGCCGGAAGAGCGACTCGGACATGGCGCTCGACCTGCTTCACGAGATCGGCCACGCGCGGGGGTACCCGGGCATGATCCGCGCGGACATCTGGAATGACGGCCAGGATGTCTATGTCGAGCGGTACCTGAGCGAGGAGGCCCACGCGACGGTCGATCGCTACGAGGTGCGGGCCGACCTGCTGAGGCAGAACCTGTCCTCCACCGCGTTCCCCTTGGAGCATGCGGTGGCTCAAGCCAGACAGAAGGCGGGGGAGGAAGCCCTCCGGTCCGGCTTGTCGGAAGAGGAGACGGCGCGTCACGTCTACGACGCCGTGTTTCGCGTGGTCCACCAGGGCTTCAAGGACGGGAAGTTCTTCGTGGGTGGCGTCAGTCCCGAACTGGAAAGGGTTGCGTTCTTTCGCAGGGACAACCTGGGCCGGATCTCCTATCTGGACTATTATCGCGGATGCTGGCAGGCGTACCGGGCGCCCAAGACTTCCCGAGAGGCCTGAGGTGGAGCGCTTCTTCCGCCGCCGGGGCTCTCGACTCACGTGGATGACGCAATCCCATACGTCTGAGAAAGCTTGCCAAGGGCGCGAGCGCCAGACTTCCCCCGAAAAATTACCTCTAGCAGTGCGCGGTGGCGGCAATACGGCCCCGGCGCGATCGGGCTGGCACACAGCGCGGGTAGAAGTCACACACGCGGATCGCCGATACTTCCTCAAGAACGGCTGTGGCGGAAGTTACAGACCTGTAGCGGACACTCACTCGCAAGATCCCTATTGATCATGCTTCAGAACCGGATCCGGCTCCTGCCCCAGAGGGAACAACCCTACCGCTCGCCTGCCCCGACACCGTGTGCAGCCGCACAGACACAGCGCGTCAGGTGTGGAAATTGCGCTTTGCGCAGGCTATGTTACGCAGATGTGCGCTCCGCGTGTGGCGCACTCGGGTGGGAACACGCAGGGCCCGTCGAAGGTCTCTACTCATGAGCTGTGACGCGACGAGGAGTGCTGACCATGGCAGCTAAGGCGGGCGCTTTATTGCCGATTCAGACGGGAAATGGTTCTTCGTCGATCGACTCTCCGGGGAGCGAAGGCAACACCGTCTCCTCGGGAACACGAAGCGTCAACTGGCAGAACGACATCAAACGCCACCCGATTAACAGGATTGATACCTCCGGGCGATACACCCCCCCACCCACCCGAGCTAGCACAGCGGCCTCATCGACTTCCCCTCCGGCGCAGAACTTGGCAAAGCATCAACAAAAAGAACCGCTTCAGGTCGAGCTCAAGAACTCCCAGGCGGGCGCTCAGGACGCTGAATACAGTGCCGAGATCAAGCAGGTGATAGACCGCATCGCCAGAGTGGACAGCGAAGACGCGAAACTGCTGCGAGCGAGTGCCAGATTTATCTTCCTGACCTTCCAGCGGCTCCCCTTTTACGCAGGTCTGGCACAAGCCTCGAGAGACCTTCCCAGATTGCTTTTGCTGGATGTCGCGCGGCCCGAGCGTCCTGACCAGTTTCTGTATTTCGATGAAGGTGATCGGATCTTCGCATTCGAGGCACGGGGAGATCCAAAGAATAAGCAATTTATTCAGGAACTCAACCAGCGGAAGAAGCTAGCACTGGAAGAAGAGCAAGCTGCGTCCTATCTCCAGTTCTTTTTGACGTGCTGTGAGAGCCCAGACCGGTGGTTGATTCAATCTTCAAACGACATCCGATGGGCATCTGATGACAGGGCGGATGAGTCACTGCATGCCAGAAAACAAGCGGTGGAGGCATGGATTCATCCCATCGCAGTTCAAGATCTGGGCGAAGGCTTCCATTGCAAAGCTGTTTTTCAGGATGGCTCTCGCTTGGTGGAGTCAGGCTTTGTGGTGAAGACAGATGGGGAAGTCACAAAGCTTGGAGAACAGATTCTTGTAGAGAATCTTCCTTGAGTTGCGGTTAAAGCCAGCCAGTTGGCCATCCTGTTGAGCTTTGTGTTCGCTGAGCAGTGAGGTGTGCAGCGAGTCACCTGCGCCCTACAACTCCAAGACGGCTTCATCGGCGATGACGAAGAGGCGCTCTCCCTGCTTCCGTTTCATGTCCAGGCCGCCAGTGAAGGCGCTGAAGGCCGGGAGGACACCCACGGCGGGCCCCACGTGGAAGCAGGGCAAGCGCAGCCGATCCGGCCCCGAGGACAGCCGGACCACGGGGTGCAGGTGGCCTGCCCAGATGTAGCGCCCGGTGGAGGGCTCGGGGTGGTGGGCGAAGCGGAAGGGGCCCTCGTCGAGGTGCTCCTCGCATACGTCCAAGCGCCACTCGGGAGGCAACTCCTTCAGGTGCCGGTCGTGGTTGCCTCGGATGAGCACCATCTCCACGTCGTGCCCCGCCCGCCATGTGGCGATGCGCTCGCGGACGGCAGGCGTCACGCCCTTCCGTGAGTGGATGAGATCCCCCACGAGCAGCAGCCGCTGAGCGCCCGTGCTTCGCAGTGCCCGCGAGAGGCGCGCGAGATCATCCTCCAGCACTCCCGCAGGCAGGGGAATGCCGTGCTGCTGGAAGCTCTCGGGCTTGCCCCAGTGCAGGTCCGCCACGGCCAAGAGGCCGCGCTCGGGCCAATAGAGGCCACGCTCGGGGAGGAACTCTACCTCCGCGCCGCTCAGGCGGACCTGGCATCTTCGCGCTGCCATCGCTCCTTGAGGCGCTCTACCCGCTCCAACAGGGACTCATTGGAGAGGCTCGCGCTGATGCGCTCGACGACGAGGGGAAAGCCCAGCGGCGTAGGCCGCCGGACGGGGACCAGCTCCAGAGGAGAGCGCTCCAGGCGCTCCAGGGTGCTCGCGAGCCGGCTCTGCTCGAAGTGCTGCTCCAGCACCTCGCGCCGGGCCTGGACGAGCAGCAGGTTCTCCGGGTCGTACTTCAGGAAGACGTCATAGATGAGCGAGGCGCTCGCCTGGACCTGCCGCGTGGACTTGCGCGCCCCCGGCAGCCCCGGCAGCACCAGCCCCGCCACCCGTGCGATGTCCCGGAACTGACGCTTGGCCAGCTCGCTCAGGTTGACGCTCTCCAGGATGTCCTCCACCAGCCGCTCGCGGGAGAAGAGGGCCGGGCGCAGTGCCTCCTCATAAGGAAAGGCGTCCGAGGTGAGGAACTCGATGCCGTAGTCATTCACCGAGAGGCTGAAGGTGGACTTGCGCAGCCGGGTGAAGCGCAGCGCCAGCAGCGCCGCCAGCCCCTCGTGCACGAGCCGGCCCTCGAAAGGATAGAGGAAGAGGTGGTGGCCCTCGCGCGTCAGGCACGTCTCGGCTAGGCAGGTGTCCGCGGCGGGGATGCGTGAGAGCTTCAGCTGCGCCTCCAGCACCGGCCACGCGGCCGCCAGCTCCTCCATGGAGACATCCCCGTGCCGCGCTGAGTGCAGCGTGCGGCGCACCGCCGCGGCCAGCGAGCCGGACAGGGGAAGGCGGCTGCCATACCAGCGCGGCGTCTGAGATACCTTCCCCTTGGCCGGCTTCACATACGCCGTCATGTCCTTGAAGCGGGAGAACTCCAGGCGCTTGCCCGCGAAGAGGAACGTGTCCCCGGGTCGCAGGCGGCTCACGTAGGACTCCTCCACGGAGCCGATCCGGCCCCCGCTCCAGTAGCGGAGCTGCACCGTGGCGTCCGAGGAGATGGTTCCGATGTTCAGCTTGTGCAGCCGGCCGATACGCGCGTCCGCGATGACGAAGCGGCCCTCGTGCTCCACGACGCGGCGGAACTCGGGATAGGCGCGCAGGGTCGGGCTGCCCTCGCGCACCAGCGCCAGCGTCCACTCGAACTCCTCGTCCGTGAGGTCCTGGTAGCTGGTGGCCTCGCGGACCTCGGCACGCAGGGCCTCGCGGGTGAAGCCGCCGCCCATCGCGCAGGTGACGAGGTGTTGCGCCAGCACATCCAAGGGCTTGCGCAGCGGCAGGCGTGGCTCCACCTCGCCGCGCTGGAGGGCGTCGCGCGCGGCGGCCATCTCCACCAGCTCCAGGGCGTACGTGGGGACGAAGAGCAGGTGGCACGTCTCCCCGGGACGGTGGCCGCTGCGCCCGGCACGCTGCAGAGAGCGGGCGATGCCCTTGGGGCTGCCCACCTGCACCACGCGCTCCACGGGGCCAAAGTCCACGCCCAGATCCAGCGAGGAGGTGCACACCACGATGCGGACGCTGCCGTCCTTCAAGCCCCGCTCCACCCGCTCGCGCTCCTCGCGATCGATGGAGCCGTGATGCAGGGCGATCCATTTCTCCCACTCGGGGCGGGCGAAGCGCAGGCCCTCGTACCAGCGCTCCGCCTGGGAGCGGGTGTTGGTGAAGAGCAGCGTGGAGCGGGCCGGATCCAACCAGGCGCCCACCTTCTCCAGCATCGAGAAGCCCAGGTGGCCCGCCCACGGGAAGCTGTCCACGTTGTCCGGCAGCAGCGTGCTCACCTCGACGGGACGCTCAAGGTCCGCACTCAGGAGCGTGGGCGTGACCTGGGTGCCCACCGCAGCGCGCGCGGCCACGTCCAGGTTGGCGAGCGTGGCCGACAGCGCCCAGGTGCGCACGCCCGGGGCGAAGCGGCGCAGGCGCGCGAGGGCCAGCTCCATCTGCGTGCCGCGCTTGGAGCTGAGCAGCTCGTGCCACTCGTCGACGATGATGGAGCGCAGACCCGCGAACAGCTCCGCGGCGCGTTCGTTGGCGAGCAGCAGCGAGAGGGACTCGGGGGTGGTGATGAGGACCTCGGGCAGCCGGTCACGCTGGCGCTGGCGCACGGAGGAGGACGTGTCCCCAGTCCGGCTCTCCACGGCGACGTCTGCCGAGAGCACCTCCAGCGGAGCCAGCAGGGCCTGCTCGATGTCGCGGGAAACGGCCCGGAGCGGCGTGACATAGAGGACTTGCAGCCCCTTGCGGCCCCCCTCGGCTACGTCGGCCAGGGGGCCGATATAGGCGGCGTAGGTCTTTCCAGCTCCCGTGGGGACATGGATGAGCCCGCTCTCGCCGCGCGAGTAGGCCGCCCAGGCCTGCTCCTGGAAGGGGTAGGGCGTCCAGCCGCGCTGCTGGAACCACCCTCGGAGCTTGTCGAGCGCGGGCCGGGTGTCCGGCGGCCCAGCAGGAGCCGCCGAGGCCGAGGCCTTCTTCTTCGTCCGGGAGGGGCGCCGGGTGCCTCGCTTAATGCTGGGCATGGAGCAGCTCCTGGAGACTCGCGAGGGAATCCGCGTCCTGCGGTTTCTTGTCCGAGCGCCACCGGGCAATGCGCGGGAAGCGCAGCGCGATGCCGGACTTGTGGCGGGGCGAGGCGGCGATGCCCTCGAAGTGCAGCTCGAAGACCTGCTCGGGATCCACGGAGCGCACGGGACCGAACTTCTCGCGCGTGTGGCCGCGGATCCACCGGTCCAGCTTGGAGATCTCCTGATCCGTGAGCCCCGAGTACGCCTTGGCCACGGGCAGCAGCTCCGTGCCGTTCCACACGGCGAAGGTGTAGTCCGTGTAGAGCGAGGACCGGCGCCCATGTCCCGGGTGCGCGTAGAGCAGCACCGCGTCCACGGTGAACGGGTCGATCTTCCACTTCCACCAGTCTCCGCGCTTGCGGCCGTGCTGGTAGGTGGACTCGAGCCGCTTGAGCATGAAGCCCTCGACGTTGCGCTCGCGGGACTCGTGCCGCAGCTGCGCCAGCTCCTCCCAGGAGGCAGCCTCCACCGCGGGTGACACCGTGAAGCCCGGTTTGTCCTTCAGCAGCGCCTCCAGCCGCGCTCGGCGCTCGCGCAAAGGCAGGCCGCGCAGATCCTCACCGCGCTCTTCCAGCAGGTCATAGGCCATGAACGAGGAGGGGGCCTCGGAGAGCACCTTGGCTGTCAGCTTCTGCCGCCCGATGCGCCGCTGAAGCAGACTGAAGGGCAGGGGCCGTCCGTTCTCGTAGGCGAGCACCTCGCCGTCCATCACCGTGCCATCCGGGAGGGACTCGGAGGCCTCGGTGATCTCCGGGAAGCGCTCGGTGATGAGCTCCTCGCCCCGGCTCCAGAGGTAGACGCTGCCCTGGCGGCGGATGAGCTGGCCGCGGATGCCGTCCCACTTCCACTCGATGAGCCAGTCCTTCGGCTCGCCGAGCGACTCCACGGGCTGCTCCAGCGGAGAAGCCAGGTAGAACGGATAGGGCCGGGACGCGTCCCCGTCGGACACATCTGGAGAGAGGAGCTGCTCGAAGAAGGCCCGCGAGGGAGCCCACGTGCCCATGAGGCGGTGAGAGACCGTGGCCGGGGGCAGCTCCGCCACCTGGGCCACGGCGCGCACCACGAGCGTGTCCGAGACGCCCACGCGCAGCTCGCCGGTGAGCATCTTGTTGAGGAGGAACAGCTCGCGGCGCGGGATCACCTTCCACCAGGAGAGCACCTGCTCACGCTGCTCGGCGGGCTCCAAGTCCTTCAGTGGAAGCAGGCGCTGCTCGAGCCACCAGGACAGGGGCATCTCCTCGGGGGCAGCGGGGCGCTCGTACTGGTCGAGCAGCAGGGCGATGACTTCGGCCAGGTCCCCCACCGAGGCGTAGACCTCGGCGAAGAGCCAGTCGGGGAGGCCGGTGAGCTCCTGCGTCCAAGGCACCAGCACCTTCGAGGTGAGGAGCCGCTTCAGGCGCCGGCCCGTGAGGAAGTACAGGGCCCAGGCCGCGTCCTGGGGCGGAGCGTCCCGGAAGTAGCGCGCCATGGCCTCCACCTTGGCGTTGGTGGAGGTGGTGGAGTCGAGCTCGTCGTAGAGGTCCGCGAAGCGCCGCATCTCAGTCCTCCGCCTCGCCTTCGAAGGGGGTGGAGAGGGGCGCGGCATCCAGCCCCTTCTCGCGCAGGTAGTGCGCGAGCGGCTCGCTGTAGCCGTGGGTGACGAGCACACGGCTCGCTTGTGTCTCCTCCACCGTGCGCAGCAGCTCCGGCCAGTCCGCGTGGTCCGAGAGCACGAAGCCGCGATCGAAGCCACGCCGCCGCCGGTTGCCGCGCACGCGCATCCAGCCCGAGGCGAACGCGGTGGCCGCATCTCCAAAGCGGCGCATCCACGTGGAGCCGCCCGCGCTCGGCGGCGCGAGCACCAGCGCACCCGAGAACGAGGCGCCCTTCTCCGTCTCGGAGACGAGCTGCGTGGGCACCATCTTCACGCCGGCCTCGCGGTAGCACGCCACCAGGCCATTCACAGCGCCATGCACGAGCACGGGCCGATCCGTGAGCCGGGCCAGCTCCCCGAGGATGCGCTGGGCCTTGCCGAGCGCGTAGCAGAACAGCACCGAGGACTTCCCCGCCTCGCGGTTGCCGTCCCACCAGCGGAGGATGTCCTCGGCCACGAGCCGCGGATCATCCCACCGGTAGATGGGGAGCCCGAAGGTGGCCTCGGTGATGAGGGTGTCGCAGCGCACCACCTCGAAGGGCGTGCACGTGGGATCCGGCGTCCGCTTGTAGTCGCCGGAGACGATCCACACCTCGCCCTGGTGCTCGATGCGGATCTGCGCGCTGCCGAGCACATGGCCCGCGGGGTGGAAGCTGACGGTGACGTCGCCCACGGTGAGCCGCTCGCCATACTCCAGCGTGGTCAGCTCCACGTCCTGGCCGAGCCGCTTGCGCAACAACCCCTGGCCCGCCCGCGCCGCCAAGTAGCGCTGGCTGCCGCCTCGGGCATGGTCGCCATGAGCGTGCGTAATGAGGGCCCGCTCCACCGGGCGCCAGGGATCGATGTAGAAACCCCCGGGCGGGCAGAAGAGGCCCTGGGGCGTCACGGAGACCAGCGGCGGTCTGTCCTTGAAGGCAGTGGCACCCAAAGTCCCTATCCATTAACGACGCCGTGGGTTGGCGGCCATCGAGGGGAGCACACGGGTTACCTGCTGCCTCGTGGACCAGGCGGGCATCCCAGGCGATAACCCCCCGTTGTTACCGTCGAGTCACCCCCCTCCATGGCGCCCGCTCTCCTGCTCACCCTGCTGCTTGCCCAGCCCAAGATCGTCCTCTACGCCGGGCACGGAGATCCGCACGAGCTGTCCTCCTTCGACGTCTCCACCTGGGAGCCCGGGCACAAGCTCTTCATCGCGGTGGATCAGGTGAGCTTGCGCACGGAGCCCGATGAACAGGCGACGGTGCTGGCCTCGCTGTCGCTGGGCACACCCGTGACGGTGAAGCGGCGCCTGGAGCCCCGGGTGCGGCTCTTGGACCGTGTGGACTCTTGGTACGAGGTGGAGGCGAAGCAAGAAGACGGCCCCCCTGTCACGGGCCTGGTGTTCGGCAACCTCCTTACGCCGCTGCGCGTCGAGGCGGACCTGGATGGGGACGGGGAGAAGGAGCTCGCCACGGTGGCGATGACGGCGGACTTCAAGATCCGGGTGCGGGTGATGGAGCCAGCGCTCCCGCTGAACCAGCGCGTGGCGAGCCTCGACCTGAGGACAGTGGGCGCTACAGGAGGCACCGCCAAGCTCTCCTACGTGGACGCGAGGAAGGCTGGGGTGGCGCTGCTGGTGGTGGAGTCGCTCTCGGAAGCGGACGTCCGCAGCTTCAAGGTCTTCCTCAGCTACGTGGTGCCCGAGCATCAGAAGGACCGGCTTGGCGCGGTGATGGAGTCGCTCTTCCTACATGAGCGGGTGGACCCGCCTGTCGTGGTGCGGCACAAGGTGTCCTTCCAGCGCAAGCAGCGCCGGTTGATCGCCGTGGAGAGCAACAAGGGCGAGCTGAAGCCGGGAAAGACGGTCAAGACACGGCGCGTGTACCAATGGAGGGACGGCGTCTACACCCTGGTTCCCAAGAAGCGTTAGCCCCCCTTTTCAGGGCTCCAGTGGTGGTGGACACTTCACCCATGAACGCACAGGAGAGGAAGGCGGCGTACCGCCAGCGCGCGGAGAAGGGCGAGGCCGTGCCCGTCTCGGTGGAGATTCCCGCGGATCTCGACACGCCGCTGTCGGCGTACCTCAAGCTGGGCGGAGGTCCTCGGGGCTTCATCCTCGAGTCCTGCCATGGGGGTGAGCGCTTCGGGCGCTACAGCCACGTGGGCACTACGCCGACGGGCCGGGTCCGACTGGACCGGAACGGGGCCACGGTGTGGCGGGGTGAGCACCAGGAGCGCCGTGATGGCAAGCCGCTGGAGGTGCTGCGGGCCCTGTGGAAGGAGTGGTCGGTGGCATCGCTGCCGGGCGAGGCGCCGTTCCTGGGCGGGCTGGTGGGCTACCTCGGCTACAACTGTGCCTCGTGGTTCGAGCGCCATGTGCCGGATCGGCATCCGAATGACGTGTCGTTCCCGGACTCTGAGTGGCTGCTGTGCGAGGAGTTCGTCACGCACGACGCTCGGACGCAGACGCTGAAGGCCACGGTGATTGCGCGGCCTTCGATGCACGGGAGCGTGGCGCAGGCGCTGAAGGACGCGGAAACGCGGGCGGAGGCCATGGCCGAGCGCCTGCGGAAGCCGCTGCCGCCCGAGGCCTACCTGCCCGCGCCGAAGATGCGGGGCGAGCCGGAGACGGTGGTTCACTGGGACCGGGCGGGCTACGAGGCGGCGGTGGAGCGGGTGAAGGAGTACATCCGCGCGGGGGACTGCATGCAGGTGGTGCTGGCGCGGCGCTTCGAGTCGCGCGGGGCGCCTCCGCCGCTGAGCCTGTACCGCGCGCTGCGGCGGGTGAACCCCTCGCCGTACCTGTTCCTGGTGGAGCTGGGAGAGGCGCGGGCGCTGGTGGGAGCGTCGCCGGAGCTGCTGGTGCAGGTGCGGGATGGGGATGTGGTGGTGCGGCCCATCGCGGGAACGCGCCGTCGTGGAGCCTCGGAGGCCGAGGACCAGGCGCTGGAGAAGGAGTTGCTGGCGGACGAGAAGGAGCGCGCCGAGCACATGATGCTGGTGGACCTGGGGCGCAACGACGTGGGCCGGGTGGCGGCGCCCGGCTCGGTGCGCGTCGAGGACCTGATGGTCATCGAGCGCTACAGCCACGTGATGCACATCGTCTCGCAGGTTCGCGGGAAGCTGGGCGCGGGGTACGACGCGCTGGACGCGCTGGCGTGCACGTTCCCTGCGGGCACGGTGTCCGGGGCACCCAAGATTCGCGCGATGCAGATCATCGACGAGCTGGAGCCGATGCGGCGCGGACCTTACGCCGGAGCGGTGGGCTACCTGTCGTTCTGCGGCACGCTGGACGTGGCCATTGCGCTGCGGACGTTCTTCGTGGACGGAGACCGGACGATGTGGACGGCGGGAGCGGGGCTGGTGGCGGACTCGGTGCCGAGCCTGGAGGCGGATGAGACGGAGGCCAAAGCGCGGGCCGTGGCTACGGCGCTGAAGCTTGCGCGCGAGGGAGGTGGGCGATGATCCTCGTCATCGACAACTACGATTCTTTCACCTTCAACCTGGTGCAGCTGCTGTACACGCTGGGCGCCGAGGTGAAGGTGGCGCGCAACGATGAGATCGACGGGGCGGGAGTGCAGGCCTCGGGGGCCTCGCACGTGGTGGTGTCGCCGGGGCCGTGCACGCCGTATGAGGCGGGTGTGAGCATGGCGGCCATCCGCGAGGCGAAGGTGCCGGTGTTCGGCGTGTGCCTGGGGCACCAGTCCATCGGCGCGGTGTTCGGGGGCAAGGTGCTCCGCGCGCCCGAGCCCATTCACGGCAAGACTTCGCCGGTGCGGCACACGGGCACGGGGCTCTTCACGGGGATGTCCCAGGGCTTCAAGGCCGGGCGCTACCACTCGCTGGTGGTGGAGGCCTCCTCGCTGCCCGCGGAGCTGGAGGCCACGGCGTGGACGCCGGATGGGCTCATCATGGGCCTGCGGCACCGCGAGCGCCCGGTGGTGGGCGTGCAGTTCCATCCCGAGAGCGTGCTGACGCCCGAGGGCCCCACGCTCGTGAAGAACTTCCTCGAAGGCCGCTACTGAGCCAGCAGGTTCCGACTGTTCGGAACCCAAGGGCCAGGGTACGGGGCTACGCGGGGGGCTGCTCCTTGTGAGAGCGCCAGATGAACGAGTAGACGTCCATCAGGTCGCGAGGCTGGTGCCCCACGGCCACCAGCCGCTCCGACGTCTTCCTCGCCACGTCAAGGAAGCGCTCGTAGTGGGTGCTGGTGACGGGCGCATGCCTGTCTGCCGTGAGGTTCAAGAGGAGCGCCTGCTGCTCGAAGACGGTGGGCTTTACAAAGGTGTGCTGCGCGGGGGCGTACAGCGCCTGCAGCAGCGTGGCCAGGGGCCAGGTGACCTTGCGGCTCTGGCCCGCTGCATCCCAGATGCGGATCGCGTTCGCGAACTTCTCGAAGCGCGGCCCGTGAGCGCCCTCGCCGTGCAGCAGCTCGCCCAGCGCCGCCGCGAACCCGGCCCGGTCCTCCTCTTTCATGGAGGTGAAGGGGATGGAGCCCTCGATGGGAAAGACGAGATTGGTGAAGGCCAGCAGCTTCTTCGAGACCAAGAAGGTCTCCTCCGGCGTGGCGCTCGCCAGCCGCTCGGGCGACAGCTGCTCCTGGGCAAGCTTGATGGCGCCGGTCTTGTACCCCTTCTTGCCCTTGGCCTCAGCGGTTCCTCGCTCCTCAGCGACGAACTTCTCCCCGGCGAAGCCGCCGGGGAAGAAGGTCTCGAACCAGCGCACCTGGGCATCGAAGGATGGGAACGCGGCGAGCAGGGGGCGCGTCGCCTTGGCCTTGGCCTTGGAGGACTTCTTCGTCGCGCCGCCCAGCGGGTGCTTGCCGCGCAGACGGGCCTCCACCGTTCGGGCCTCCTCATCGCTCAGCTGGACGGACTGGAGCCCCTTGACCTGGGTCTTGACGAAGACGCGCCGCCCGCCGTGCTCGAAGAAGAGGACGAGCTTGCCGTCCTTCTCTTCGAGCAAGGCCGCTCGTCCCCAGGCGGGTTGGCTCTCGAGCGTGAAGAGGGTTGGGGTGGCAGTGGCGCGCATGTGTAGGTCTCGCTAGGGTTCAGCCGTCCGCGTTCGCGACGGGCTCGTCGCGGTGGCGCTCTTCGGCAAGGCCCCACAATGGCGGGGGCCCCCCAGGATACGTCAGGAACAGAAAACGTGTTGGCTGACTGTGCGCAGGCAGCAAGGACTGCTGTCGAGCACAACCCGAGGTGTCTCGCAATGAATGCTTTTCTCCGCTGCCTGTGCTGCGTCTGGAGCTTTCTGGCGCTGAGTTCTGCTTGTGCGTCCTCTCGTGAACTCAAGTCCTCGGCAGGGGGGCAGCGCGAGTACGTCCTCAGCGACGACGTGAGTGTTCGGCGCCTGGCGCCGGGCGTGTGGATCCACGTGACGTTGGCCGGTGAGGACTTCGGGCGCTACCCCGCCAACGGACTGATTGTCGAAGACGGTGAGGGCACTCTTCTCGTGGACGCTGGCTGGAACCCGCAGCAAGCCGAGCGTCTGCTCACGTGGGCCCAGAACGAACTGCGCCGCCCCGTACGCGCCGCCGTGGTGACACACTTCCATGAGGACCGCCTGGGAGGCATGAAAGCCCTCTTGGCTCGCGGCCTGCCCGTCTATGGCTTGGACGAGACCGCACGGCTCGCAGGGGCCGCTCAGAAGCAGGTCCCCTCGCGCACCTTCGCCGAGCAGCAAGGCGTAGGGACGCTCGAGCTGTTCTTCCCCGGCCCGGGGCACTCGCGGGACAACATCGTGGTCTGGCACCCGAGCAGTGGCGTTCTGTTCGGAGGCTGCTTCGTGAAAGACGCTTCAGCGAAGGATCTCGGCAATGTGGCGGACGCGGACCTCGCTGCCTGGCCCGCGAGCCTCGACCGCACGCAGGGACAGTTTCCCCAGATGCGCACCGTGGTTCCTGGCCATGGGCTCCCGGGCGGGCCGGAGCTCCTGACGCATACCCAGGAGTTGCTCCGCGCGCAGCCGGTGCCTCGCTGACGAGCCCTCAGGCGAAAGGGCTGCTCAAGTGCGCAGGTGGGTGGTGTCGTTCCAGCTCACGAGCTGCGGCTGGGCTCCATCCCAGCCGAGCACGCTGATGGACGCGGTGCTCAGCGCGAAGAGGCGCCCCTCGGGCGGAGGCAGCCCCAGCCAGCGCGCCGCGAACACCCTCAAGAAGTGCCCATGCGAGAAGAGGAGCACGTTGCCCTGCACCTGCCGCGCCTCTTCGATGACCCTGTCCACCCGGGCGCCGATCTGCTCCACCGTCTCGCCCCCGAGCGGCCCGTGCTTCCAGATGCTCCACTCGGGAGCCTCGGCGCGGATCTCCTTGGAGGTCTTCCCCTCGTAGTCGCCGTAGTCCCACTCCATCAGGTCCGGATTCTCCCGGGCGATGACGCCGTGGTTTGACAGGGCACACGTCTCCGCCGCGCGGCGAAGGGGACTTGTCCAGACCGCCGCGAAACTCCAACAGCGCAAGGGTGCCTCCAGCGCCCGGCCCATCCGCTGCCCATCCTCGAGCAGCGGAATGTCCGTGCGGCCCGTGTGCTGGCCGCTCCGGCTCCAGGCTGTCTCTCCGTGGCGCACCAGGACGATCTGCGGAGAGAGTGGCTTCATCGGTTCTCCTCAGCGCTTGAGGCCGCGCTTGATCTCCGCGCAGAGCTGCTTCGCCGCCGCCGGGCCCTCCGCATGGGCCGTGCGCACCAGGGCGCTGCCCACGACCACTCCGTCCGCGTGAGCGCCAATCACCCGCGCCTGCTCCGCGGTGGAGATGCCGAACCCCGCCACAATCGGTACCTTCGAGGCGCGCCGCACCAGGTCCAGGCGCGAAGACAAGTCCTTCGGCAGCTCCGCCCGCATCCCCGTCACGCCCGACACGGAGACGCAGTACACGAATCCGCGCCCATCCCGGGCAATGGCCTCCGCCCGCGCCGGAGGCGTGGTGGGCGCGCACAGTGGGATGAGCTCTATGCCCGCCGCGTCGAAGGTCCGCCGCAGGCTCTCACTCTCCTCGGGAGGCAGGTCCGGAAGGATCGTCCCAGAGATGCCCCGCTCCCGCGCGAGCTTCGCGTAGCGCTCCTCGCCCATCGCCATGATGATGTTGACGTAGGTCATCACCACCAGCGGCGTCTGGGGGCAGCGCTTGCGCACCGCCGGAACGACTTCGTCCAGCACTCGCTGGAGCGTGGCGCCCGCCTTCAGCGCCCGCTCGGACGCGGCCTGGATGACGGGGCCGTCCGCGATGGGATCGCTGAACGCCACGCCGATCTCCAGGATGTCCGCGCCACCCTCCACCAGCGCGGCGAACACCTCCACCGAGCGCGCCAGGTCCGGATCCCCGGCCATGGCATATGCCACCAGCGCGCCCTCACCTCGTGCCTTGGCCTTCTCGAAGGCCGCTGCCAGCTCGCCGCTCATGCCTTCCTCTCATGGTTCATGGCCGGAATGCCCTTCGCCGCGATGGCCACCACATCCTTGTCGCCACGGCCCGAGCAGTTGATGACCAGGTGCTTGCCCTTGCCCAGCTCGCGCGCCAGCTCCGCCCCGCGCGCGAACGCGTGAGACGTCTCCAGCGCCGGGAGGATGCCCTCCGTGCGCGCCACCTCGTAGAAGGCCCGCAGCGCCTCGTCATCCGTGGCGGTGCGCACGTCCAACCGGCCCTCCTTGGCCAGGTACGCCAGCTCCGGCCCCACGCCCGGGTAGTCCAGGCCTGCGGAGATGGAGTGCGCCTCCTGAATCTGGCCGTTCGCGTCCTGCAGCACCAGCGAGCGCGTGCCGTGGAGCACGCCCTCCGTGCCCAGCGTCAGCGAGGCCCCGTGCTGCCCACTGTTCAGCCCGTGGCCACCCGCCTCGACGCCCACCAGCCGCACATCCTTATCTCCGATGAACGGGTGCAGGATGCCGATGGCGTTCGACCCTCCGCCGATGCACGCCATGATGGCGTCCGGCAGCTTCCCGAAGGCCGCTTTGCTCTGCTCCCGTACCTCGCGGCCGATGACGGACTGAAAGTCCCGGACGATGGTGGGGTAGGGGTGCGGCCCCGCCGCGCTGCCGATGACGTAGTGGGTGTCCTCCACCTGCGCCACCCACGTGCGGATGGCCTCGTTCATCGCGTCCTTCAGCGTCTTCGAGCCCGCCTCCACCGGCCGCACCGTGGCGCCCAGCGCGCGCATGCGGAACACGTTGAGCGACTGGCGCTCCACGTCCAGTGCGCCCATGTACACCTCGCACGGGAAACCGAAGAGCGCGCACGCGGTGGCCGTGGCCACGCCGTGCTGGCCCGCGCCCGTCTCCGCGATGATGCGCTTCTTGCCCATGCGCCTGGCCAGCAGCACCTGGCCAATCGTGTTGTTGATCTTGTGCGCGCCCGTGTGCGCCAGGTCCTCGCGCTTGAGCCACACGTGCGCGCCGCCCCACGACTCCGTCAGCCGGCGCGCGGGCGTCAGCGGCGTCTCGCGGCCCACGAACTCCTTCAGCACCCGTGCCACCTCGGCGCCGAAGGCCGGGTCCGCGAGTGCCGCCGCGTACGCCGACTCCAGCTCCAGTAGCGCCGGGACCAGCGTCTCCGGCACGTAGCGGCCGCCGTAGCGCCCGAAGCGCCCGGTGGAGGTCTCCATGCTCATGTGTGTCGCTCCCACAGGTTCACTGTCTTGGCCGAGCGGATGAAGGTCCGCACCGCCTCGAGATCCTTGATACCGGGGCTCGTCTCCACCCCGCTCGCCACGTCCACCCCGTAAGGCCTCGTGGCGCGCACTGCCTGCGCCACGTTCCCCGGCGTCAGTCCGCCCGCCACCAGCACGGGCACGCCCACGTCCACCAGCTGCGCCACCAGCGACCAGTCGAAGGTGACGCCGCCTCCGCCGTACCCCGGCGCCGCGCCGTCCAGCAGCAGCGTCGCCACGTCGCCCACGCCCATGTACTGGCGCGCCCGCTCCACGTCCTCGGGCCCGCGCACGCGCAGCGCCTTGATGACTGGGACGCCAAAGCCAGCGCAGGCCTCGGGCGGCTCGTCGCCGTGGAGCTGCACCGCCGTGAGCCCGCAGTCGCGCACCCGGGCCCGGATGACGTCCGGGGACTCGTTGACGAAGACGCCCACCACCGCGCCCAGCGCGGGCCGCGTGCGCGCCAGCGCCGCCGCCACCTCCGGCTGCACGAAGCGCGGAGAGCGCGGATAGAAGTTCAGCCCCAGCGCGTCCGCACCGGCCGCCCACACCGCCCGCGCATCCTCCACGCGCGTCACCCCGCAGATCTTCACGTGGACGCTCACGCCGGCCCGTCCTTCGCGGCCAGCAGCCGCGCCAGCGCCTCGCCCGGATTCGCGTCGCGCAGCAGGGACTCACCCACCAGCACCGCGTCCGCTCCCGCTGCCCGCGCCGCCGCGAAGTCCGCCGAGGTCTTCAGGCCGCTCTCGGCCACCAGCACCCGGGCCCGCGAGCGCAGATGCGGCATCACCCGCAGCGCCGTGTGCACGTCCGTGCGCAGCGTGGCCAGGTCCCGGTTGTTGATGCCCACCAGCTCCGCTCCGGCCGCCAGCGCCCGCTCGGCGTGCTCCTCGGTGTGGGCCTCGACCAGCGCGGCGATGCCACAGGCCTTCGCGGTCGCGATCATCTCCTGCATCATCCCGTCCCGCAGCGCGTCGGCGATCAGCAGCACCGCGTCCGCCCCGAGCGCCGCGCTCTCCTCCACCTCTTGAGGCGCCACCAGGAAGTCCTTGCGGAGCACGGGCAGCGAGATCGCCGCGCGCACCTGCTCCAGGTCCGCGAGGCTGCCGCCGAAGTCCACGTCATCCGTGAGGATGCTGATGGCGCTCGCGCCGCCGGCCTCGTAGCCCTTGGCCACCTGGACCAGGTCCTGATGCGGGAAGAGCCCACCCGAGGGACTGCGGCGCTTCACCTCGGCGATGACGTTCACCCCCGCGCCGGGCTTGCGCTGGAGCAGGGCCGCTGTGAAGTCCCGGGCCGGTGGGCGCTGCCTCGGTGGGAAGGGCGCACGCGCGGCAAGCTGCCGGCGCTTGCGGTCGAAGATGTCCGCGAGGAGGTTCATTCAGGGCTCTCCGATGTCTGGGCTCCGCGGCGGAGCCCCGAGTGGCAGCGGCGGCTGAGGAGACACACCCTCACCCTAGCCGCCTCTCCGGCAGAAAGCGGGGACTTTCCGCGGAGCCACCGCTCACGAGGCCGCCCCTTGAAGGAGCGCCGCCAGCTTGCGTGCCGCAGCCCCCGAGTCGATGGCCTCGGACGCCCGCTTCACACCTTCACGCAGGTTCGCCACCAAGCCCACCACCACCAGCGCCGCCGCCGCGTTGAGCAGCACCGCTGTGCGGACTCCCGAGCGCTCGCCCTCCAGCAGGGACTTCAGCAGCCGGGAGTTGTGCTCCGCGTCGCCCCCGGCGATGGCCTCCCGAGGCACCCGCTCCAGCCCCGCGTCCTCCGGAGTGACGATGAACGTGTGCACCGTGCCGTCCTCGCGCAGCTCCGCCACATGGGTGGGGGCGCACGGTGTGACTTCGTCCAGCCCGTCCTGCCCGTGCACCACCCACGCGCGCTTGCTGCCGAGCCGCCCCAGCACCCGCGCCGTCTGCTCCAGCCGCTCTCCGGCGAAGGTGCCCAGCAACTGGTAGCGCGCCCCCGCCGGGTTCGTCAGCGGTCCCAGCAGGTTGAAGAAGCTGTAGAACCCCATCTCCCGCCGCGCCTGCGCCACGTGCTTCAGGGCGCTGTGGTGCGACGGCGCGAAGAGGAAGCCCACGCCGTGCTCATCGATGTCCCGCGACACGGCCTCGTGCGAGCGCTCCATCGGCAGCCCGAGCGCCGCCAGCACGTCCGCGCTGCCGCAGCGGCTGGAGACGGCGCGGTTGCCGTGCTTGGCCACCGTCGCTCCCGCCCCCGCGGCCACGAACGCCACCGCCGTGGAGATGTTGAACGTGTGCGCCCCGTCGCCGCCGGTGCCACACGTGTCCAGCACCACCTGGGCCTTGGGCGACAGCTTCGCCGCCCGCGTCTGCAAGGCCTCGGCCGCGCCGAGCAGCTCGTCCTCCGTCTCGCCCTTCATCCGCAAGGCCGCCGCCAGCGCGCCCACCTGCGCCGCCGTCACCTCGCCCGTGAGCATCAGCCCCATGATGGTGGCCATCTCCTCGCGGGTGAGATCGCGCCGGCTCAGCACCTTGCCCAGCGCTTCCTTGAGCGTCATGGCCCGTTACCCCAGCCTCGCCACGTCACGGCCCAGCGCCCCGGCGATGGCGCGCACCTCGCTCATCGCCTTGTCGAACTCGGAGAACTCCAGCGACTGGTGCCCGTCCGACAGCGCCCGCGGCGGATCCGGGTGCACCTCGACGATGAGGCCGTCCGCGCCCACGGCGATGGCCGCGCGCATCATCGCCGGCACCGCCTTGCGCACGCCGATGCCGTGAGACGGATCCACCCACACCGGCAGGTGGCTCAACGACTTGAGCATTGGCACCGCGTTCAGGTCGAGCGTGTTGCGCGTCATCGTCTCGAAGGTGCGGATGCCGCGCTCACAGAGGATGACCCGGGTGTTGCCCTTGGCAACGATGTACTCGGCCGCCATCAGCAGCTCCTTGATGGTGGCGCTCAGGCCGCGCTTGAGCAGCACCGGCTTGCGCGTCTCGCCTACTGCCTCCAGCAGCGAGAAATTCTGCATGTTGCGCGCGCCCACCTGGAGGATGTCCGCGACCTCGGCCACCTGCGGCAGCGTCGCCGTGTCCTTCACCTCGGTGACGACCAGCAGGCCCGTCTCCTTGCGCGCCTCGGCCAGCAGCGACAGGCCGTCGTTCTTCAGGCCCTGAAACTCGTAGGGGCTGGTGCGCGGCTTGAACGCGCCGCCGCGCAGCATGGTGGCGCCCGACTTCTTCACCGCCTGCGCCGTGCCGACGATCTGCTCACGCGTCTCCACCGAGCATGGACCCGCCATGACGTGGATCGCGTTGCCGCCCAGATGGAGGTTGCCCACCTGCATCACGGTGTCCTCGGGCTTCACCTCGCGGCTGACCAGCTTGAAGGGCTGAGAGATGGGGATCGCGTCCGCCACGCCCGGCAGCACCCGGAAGGGCTCGGCCTCCACTGCGCCCTTGTTGCCCGTGATGCCGATCGCCGTGCGCGTGCCACCCGGGATCGCGTTCGGCTGCCAGCCCCGGCGGCGGATCTCCTCGTTGACCCGCTCGATGTCCTGGGACGTCGCATCCGGCTTCATCACGATCAACATGGGGCACCTGTCTCCAAGCTGTGATCCGCTGGGGAAAACCCGCGGTGAGGGCAAAACCACCGCGAAGCCCGTGCGGAAGAGGCTGGCCCGTCCGCTCGAACGCTCACGGTGGAGCCAGAGTGTCCCTTGTGCCCCCGAGCCAAATCAAGCGACGCTGAATGCTTCTTTCGTCGCTGCACTGAGGCCGGGAGGTCAGGAAAGCCGTGGCCGAGTTGCGTGCTCCTTCGGGTGGGTGAGCCGCCCACCTGCCATGTCGACGGTAGGAGGAATGGTCGGAGGTTGAAGTAGCATCCGAGCCCACTCATGAGTGAAGACGACAAGACGTATTTGTCCGGTGAGCAAGCGGCCGCGAGCAAGCCCACGGGCCCACTGGAGATACGGCCCGGCACGGTGCTGAAGGGCACGTACCGCATCGAGGCCGAGCTGGGCAGCGGCGGCATGGGCACGGTCTTTCGTGCCACGCATATCGGGCTCGACAAGACGATGGCGGTGAAGGTCCTGGCGCGCCGCGCCATCTCCACGCCGGACAGCCTGGCGCGCTTCGAGCGCGAGGCGAAGGTCGCCGGCAAGGTGAGCCACCCGGCGATGACGGACGTCATCGACTTCGGCGTGGAGCAGGGCACCCCGTACATCGTCATGGAGTACGTGAGCGGGGTGGAGCTGGCGGACCTCATCGAGCGCGGGGGGCCCATGTCTCCGCGGCGGGCCGTGGCGGTGATGCGGCAGATCGTCTCGCTGCTGCGCGCGGCGCACGCGCTGGGCATCGTCCACCGCGACCTCAAGCCGGCCAACGTCAAGGTCCTCCAGGAGACGCCCGAGGACAGTCAGATCTTCGTGAAGGTGCTCGACTTCGGCGTGGCGAAGGTGGTGGGAGACATCTCCGGCCAGCTCACCAGCGAGGGCATGCTCGTGGGCACGCCCGCGTACATGGCGCCCGAGCAGATCACCGGGCATCCCATCGACGGGCGCACGGACCTGTACTCCGCGGGTCTCATGTTCCACGAGATGCTCAGCGGCGTGCGAGCGTTCAAGGGAGAGACGATCGCTCGCATTCTCCATGCACAGATGAATGACCCGCCGCCGGCGCTCACGGTGCCGGTGCCGGACATCGTCCGTCAGACGCTGCAGAAGTTCTGTGAGAAGCGCCCGGAGGATCGCTTCCAGGATGCGGGCGAGGCGGATCGCGCGCTCATGGCCTGTGAGGACGTGCTGCGGCCGCCGTCGGTGAACCTGGCCGCGAACGCCGTGCTGCCCACTCCGTCCGAGCAGGACACCGGTGGCAAGACGATCACCTACCAACCGAAGAAGACCGAGGGGGCGGGGACCTCCGGCGTGGCCGAGCCGCAGTCCGCCGAGCGCAAGCCTTCCTCGGGCGTGTCTGTCTCACCTTCACTGGTGACGGAGGGGACGCTGATTCGGGAGGAGCCTGCCCCCGTTTCCACGCCGGGGCCGGCCTCTGTTTCCGCGCCGGTGGCCACTCCACCCGTTCCGGCTCCAGTTCGTACTCCTGCGCCTCCCCCGATGGTCGAGCCGCGGAAGGCGTCGGGGTCCAACAAGGCCTTGCCGTTGCTGGGCGTGGCGGTCCTGCTCGTGTTGGTGGGAGTCGCGGGAGGGGTTTGGGCGTGGAAGAGCGGACGGTTGTTTGGAGGAGCGGTGGCGGAGCCTGCGAAGGATCTAGCTCCGTCCACGCAGACAGGCTCCCCCGTGGCCACGGGGCCAGGAACCCCGTCCGAGCCTGTGGCAGAGCAGGGGACAGCACCCACGGAGCCGGAGCCGCAGAACGGTACGTCGCCCACGGAGCCCGGTACGGAGGCAAATCCTCCCGTGGCGGAGGCGGAAGGGGCGCAGGGCAGTGAGCCATCCACCGAGGACAACACTCCGGAGGAAGGGAGCCCTGGCGAGACTCAGAACCCCGAGCAGACGCCTCCGCCCGAGGAGGACCAGTTGGCCCCGGGCTGTTACACCGTCGTGGTGGCCTTCGAGTCGAGCCGAGGCCCCACGGGCGCGTTCGGGCCCTGGGAGGCTGTGTCCGAGGACTCCCGGGCGCCTGTGAACTGTGACGCCGTGCCGAAGGGGCGTGGCACTCCCCCCGAGGGAGTCTTCGACCACTGGCCGGACTCGCCCTCGGAGCAGGTGCTCTACACCTACAGGCCGCTCTCCTTTCAGCCCCAGAAGAAGGGCGCGCCGAACACCCGGCGCACGGTGGTGAGGGTCCACACGCGGGTCTCCGGAGGGGCTCCCTGAGGGAGCGGGCCGCATGAGCGAAGACGACAGGACGTATCCGCCCTCGACGGGCGCACCGCAAGGCAAGCCTCCCTCCGCGCTGCGGGTCGAGCCGGGGGTGGTGCTCAAGGACACCTACCGCATCGAGTCCGAGCTGGGCAGCGGCGGCATGGGCACGGTCTTCCTGGCCACCCACCTGGGGCTCGAGAAGACCATGGCGGTGAAGGTGCTCTCGCCTCGCGCCATCGCCTCGCCCGAGAGCCTCGCGCGCTTCACGCGGGAGGCCCGGGTCGCGGGAAAGGTGAACCACCCGGCGATGACGGCGGTCATCGACTTCGGCGTGGAGCAGGGCACTCCGTACATCGTCATGGAGTACGTGGACGGCGAGGAGCTGGCGGACGTCATCGAGCGCCGGGGCGCCATGCCTCCGCGCCAGGCCGTGGCGGTGATGCGGCAGATCGTCTCGCTGCTCCACGCGGCGCACGCGCTGGGCATCGTCCACCGGGACTTGAAGCCCTCGAACATCAAGGTCGTCAAGGCCGGGCCGGATGACGGGCAGCTGTTCGTGAAGGTGCTCGACTTCGGCATCGCCAAGGTGGTGGGAGACATCGCCGGGCAGCTCACCAGCGAGGGCATGATGGTGGGCACGCCGGCGTACATGGCGCCGGAGCAGATCGCCGCGAAGCCCATCGATGGGCGCACGGACCTGTACGCCGCGGGCCTCATCTTCTACGAGCTGCTCAGCGGCGTGCGCGCCTTCAAGGGCGACACGATCGCGCGCATCCTCCACGCGCAGATGAGCGAGCCGCCTCCGCCGCTGGGCCTGCCGGTGCCGGACGTGCTGCGCCAGACGCTCGAGAAGTTCTACGCGAAGCGCCCGGAGGATCGCTTCCAGGATGCGGCCGAGGCCGACCGGTCGCTCGTCGCCTGTGACGAGGCGCTTCGCTCGGCGGCCGTGAACCCCGGGGCGGCAGGGCCCATGCAGCGGCCCCAGCCGGTGAACAGGCCGGACGCCGCCGCGGACCTCGGAGGCTTCTCGGCCACCCTGCATCGGCCGGAGTCCGGCGCCAGCGGGACCGCGATCACCCCAGGGAACCCGCTTCCTGCGCGGCCCATCACGGATCGAGACCATGTCACGCCGATGTCCATTCAGGGGGCGACGGTGCCCGCTCCCGTGCCGGTGCCCGCTCCCACGCCGATGCCGATGCCGTCTCCTGAGGCTCCCGCCCAGGCCAAGGGCTCGCCGAACTCGGGCTTGCTGAAGGGCTGTCTCATCGTCGCGGTCGTCTTTATCGGTGGGTGCTTGGGGCTCACCTTGCTCGGCTCCCTGTTTGGGATGGGCAGCGACCCGCACGACGAAGAGGAGGACGCGCACTTCAACATGCAGCTCACAGCTCCGCCGGGACAGGTCGCCTATGGTGCGGTCCAGCCCGCGCCGGAGCCTGGCACGGATGACGAACTGGGAGCCCCATCCCTGCTGGCTCCGGGCTGCTACGTGAGCCAGGCCATTCTCGAGGCGACTGCGGATGGCAATGGGCGCCCAGGAGAGCCCTGGGAACTCGGGGAGATCGTCTCGCGGACCCAGGAGCCGTGTTCCCCCGGGCGCCAGCGGGCGCCGAGCGCCCAGGCGCGGGAACTGGCTCAGACGTGGCCCTACGAGGAGGAGATCCTCCAAGTCGAGGAGCTCATGCCCCCGCACCCCGCTCCCGATGCGCCCGGTCTCCTGCTCCGGGTGGTGAAGGCGCGCACGCAGGTGGCCGTCGCGCCCCACTGATCAGCGCCCGAGGCTTCAGGCCTGGGGCGAGGAGCCGCCAGTCGTGGCCGCCGTCTCCGAGGCCTGAGTGGCCGAGGCCGCCCCATTGCTGGAGGGCTCCACCGTCTGGGCCGCCACCTGCGTGAGCAGCGCCGTCATCCGCCTGGCGAAGCGGTTCGGGTCCTCCAGGGGGCTGCCCTCGGTGAGCAGCGCCTGGTCATGCAGCAGCTCGATCCACTCGGTGACCTTCTCGGATGTCGCGTCCCGCTCGTGGAGCTTGCGCAGGTGCTCGACGATGGGGTGCGAGGGGTTCACCTCGAGGATGCGCCGGGCCCGGGGCATGTCTCGCCCATGCTCGCGCAGCAGGCGCTCCAGGAAGGCGGGCGAGCCGCCCTCGGGCAGCACCAGGCACACCGGCGAGTCCGTGAGGCGGTGGGTGACGCGCACCTCGCTCACCGCGTTCTTGAGTACCTCCTTCATCCGCTCGGTGAGGGACTTGAGTCCCTCGGCGTGCTGCTCCTTCTCCTTCTTCTCTTCGTCCGTCTCCTGGAGCTTGAGGTCCGCCTGGAGCGCGGAGACGAGCGGCTTGCCGTTGAACTCGCGCAGCCCCTGGGCGGCCCACTCGTCCACGGGGTCGGTCAGGTAGAGCACCTCGTAGCCGCGCTTGCGCAGCGCCTCGAGGTGCGGCGAGCCCTCCAGCGCCTTCCGGGACTCGCCGAACACGTAATAGATGGCCTGCTGGCCCTCCTTCATGCGCGACACGTAGTCCGCCAGCGAGGTGAGCCCGTCCTGGTGGCTGCTCTCGTAGCGCACCAGCGCGCCCAGCTTCTCTTTCTGCTCGTTGTCCGAGGCCAGCCCCTCCTTGAGGATGGGGCCGAAGTTCTTCCACAGCGTGAGGTAGTCCTCGGGCTTGTCCTTGGAGAGCTTCTCCAGCAGGTCCAGCGTCTTCTTCACCACGTGCTTGCGGATGGAGCGCACCACCGCCGAGTCCTGCAGCAGCTCGCGCGACACGTTGAGCGGCAGGTCATCCGAGTCCACCACGCCGCGCACGAAGCGCAGCCACGGCGGTAGCAGCTCCTCGCAGTCGTCCATGATGAAGACGCGCTTGACGAACAGGCGCACGCCCCGGCGCCGCGCCGTGCCATCCATGTCGAACGGCTTGTGCTTGGGTACGAAGAGGAGGCTGGTGAACTGCTGGTTGCCGTCCGTGCGGAAGTGCGTCCACGCCAGAGGCGGCTCGAAGTCGTGGGTGAGGTGCTTGTAGAACTCTTGGTACTGCTCGTCGGTGATGTCCGACTTGGAGCGCTGCCAGAGGGCGCTGGCCTTGTTGACGGTCTCGAAGGAGGAGGTGGTGCCCTTCTGGCCCGTCGACGCGTCAATCACCTCCGAGGGCTTCTTCACCTGGAGCTGGATGGGGTGGCCCACGTAGTCCGAGTACTGGGTGATGAGCGAGCGCAGCCGCCACTCGTCCAGGAACTCCTTCTGGTCCGCCTTGAGGTGCAAGGTGACAGCGGTGCCGCGCGTGGTGCGCTCGGCGGGCTCTATGGTGAAGGTGCCCTTCGCCTCGGAGATCCAGCGGAAGGCCTGCGCGTCCTTGCCGGCGGGGCGGCTCACCACCTCCACCCGGTCCGCGACGAGGTAGGCGCTGTAGAAGCCCACGCCGAACTGGCCAATCAGGTTCACATCCTTCTGGCCGCGCTGGGAGAGCAGCTCCAGGAACTCTCGCGAGCCGGAGTGGGCGATGGTGCCCAGGTTCTTCACCAGCTCGTCGTGCGTCATGCCGATGCCGGTGTCCTCGATGGTGAGGGTGCCCGCGTCGGCGTTGGGGATGATGCGGATCTCCAGCGCGGTCTGGTCTCCGAGCAGCTCGGGCTCGGTGATGGTGCGGAAGCGAAGCTTGTCCAGCGCGTCGGACGCGTTGGACACCAGCTCGCGCAGGAAGATCTCCTTGTGGCTATAGAGGGAGTTGATGACCAGGTTGAGCAACTGATTGATTTCAGCCTGGAAAGAATGGGTCTCCCGCTGGGATTCGACGGACATGGTTCCTCCGGACGCCTGGACACGGGCGTGACCTGATCCCCATAACCATTCCAGAGGACTTGTCGAGTTAGAAAGGCTGCATGCCTGGGGTCCTGGCGGTTGGCAGTGCTCCCCACCCGGCAGGGAAGGCGCTAAGAAGCCCGGCCCATGACCCGCTACCTCCTGTCCCTGCTGACCTCCGTGCTCCTGGTGGGCACAGCCTGGGCTGCGGAGCCCGCCGCGCTGCCCGATGCGAACCAACTCCGGAGCATGACCGCGCGCTTCGCGCCCGTGGACCTCAAGGTCGACGTCTCCAAGCTCCCCGACACCGAGAAGCGGGCGCTGGCGAAGATGGTGCAAGCCGCCCAGCTCATGGACACGCTCTTCATGCGCCAGTCCTGGGCGGGCAACGAGACGCTCTTGCTGGAGCTGATCGAGGACACCACCCCGCTGGGCCGCGAGCGGCTCCACGCGTTCCTCCTCAACAAGGGCCCGTGGTCGCGCCTGGACGAGGGCCATGCCTTCATCCCGGGTGTTCCGGCGGGGCCGCTCGCTTCTGGCAACTTCTACCCGGCGGGCGCGACCAAGGAGGCGGTGGATCAGTGGATCAAGACGCTGCCCGAGCCCCAGCAGCGCCAGGCCACGGGCTTCTACACCACCATCCGCCGGGGCCCGGACAGCAAGTTCATCACGGTGCCCTACAGCGTAGAGTACCAGGGCGAGCTGGTCCTGGCCTCCCAGCTGCTGCGCGAGGCCGCGGCGCTCACCCAGCAGCCCACGCTCAAGGCGTTCCTCAACTCTCGCGCGGACGCGTTCCTCTCCAACGATTACTACGCCAGCGAGGTGGCGTGGATGGAGCTGGACGCCAGCGTGGAGCCGACCATCGGGCCTTACGAGGTCTACGAGGACAACTGGTTCAACTACAAGGCCGCCTTCGAGGCCTTCATCACCGTGCGCGATGACGTGGAGACGCAGAAGCTGGCGCGCTTCGGCAGCGAGCTCCAGGGCCTGGAGAACGCGCTCCCCATCGAGCCGAAGATGCGCAACCCGAAGCTTGGAGCGCTGGCGCCCATCCGTGTCGTGAACAGCATCTTCTCCTCGGGCGATGCCAACCGGGGCGTGCAGACGGCCGCCTACAACTTGCCCAATGACGAGCGCGTCACCGCGGAGAAGGGCAGCAAGCGCGTGATGCTCAAGAACGTGCAGGAGGCCAAGTTCCAGCGCGTGCTGCAGCCCATCGCCCAGGTGGCGCTCGCCGCGAAGGACCGGTCGAACGTGGCCTTCGATGCCTTCTTCACCCACATCCTCATGCACGAGTTGATGCACGGGCTGGGGCCCCACAACATCACGGTGGGCGGCAAGGAGACCACCGTGCGCCAGGCGCTCCAGGTGTCCTCCAGCGCCATTGAGGAGGCCAAGGCGGACATCTCCGGCCTCTGGGCGCTGCAGCAGCTGGTGAGCAAAGGCGTGCTCGACAAGGCGATGGAGCGCACCATGTACACCACCTATCTGGCCTCGATGTTCCGCTCCATCCGCTTCGGCACGGACGAGGCTCACGGCAAGGGCGTGGCTCTCCAGCTCAACCACTTCCTCGACACCGGCGCGGTGGTGGTGAACCCGGATGGCACCTTCGCCGTCGTCCCCGACAAGATCCAGGCGTCCGTCACCGCGCTGACGAAGGAGCTCATGGAGCTCCAGGGCCGTGGCGACCGGGCCCAGGCCGAGGCCCTGCTCTCGAAGCTGGGCGTGGTCCGCCCCGAGGTGCGGAAGGTGCTCGACAAGCTCAAGAACGTCCCCGTGGACATCGAGCCCCGCTTCGTCACCGCTGACCAGCTCGTGCGCCAGTACGGCACCGCCGAGGCCCCGAAGAAGTAGCCCGGCCGCCCGCCCTCCGGTCCGCCGCCCGGCGTTTTTCCATGCGCGGCGGGCCGCTCGGAGTCACAACCCTCTTGGCATGAGCACCCGCGCCCACCACGGTCCCTGGGGAGTCCCCCTGGCGCTGATCATCATCGGCGCGTGGGCCGGGCACCTCGCGTGGGTGCTCACGGCGGACGGCCTCTCGTGGGCTTCCCCGGTCACCTGGCTGCACACCGTGCTCCAGGCCCACCTGTGCACCGGCCTCTTCATCACCGGCCATGACGCAATGCATGGCACGGTGAACCGCCGCCGGTGGGTGAACACGGCCGTGGGCACGGTGGCCTGCTTCCTCTTCGCGGGCCTCTCCTACCGGCGGCTCGTGGTGAACCACCGGGCCCACCACGCGGACCCCACCGGCGAGAGCGATCCGGACTTCTCCACCCGCTTCCGCTCCTTCTGGCCGTGGCTGGGCACCTTCATGGTCCGCTACACCACCGTGCCGCAGCTCGTTTTCATGGCGGCGCAGTTCAACCTGCTGAAATGGCTCGGGGTGGCCGAGTGGCGCCTCTGGGCCTTCTGGGTGATTCCCGCCGCCCTGGGCACACTCCAGCTCTTCTACTTCGGCACCTACCTGCCTCACCGCCGCCCGGATACTCCCGACATGGCGCCCCACCATGCGCGCACCCTGCCGCGCAACCACCTGTGGGCCCTGCTCTCCTGCTACTTCTTCGGCTACCACTGGGAGCACCACGAGTCGCCCTCGACCCCATGGTGGGCCCTGTGGCGGATGAAGGATGGTCGGGCGCGTGCCTCTTCCCTGTCCTCCCAGGGCGAGGCCGCCACCCGGTAGGGCAGGGGAGTACCTCCTGCCGAGAGCGCGGTAACCGTTCGCGGGCTGCCGCGTAGTAAGAGGAGTCATGTCCGACAAGAAGGCGCCCGAGCCCCCCAGCTCCGAGATCACCCCCGAGAAGCTGTACCTGCGTCGCCGGGAGTTCATCAAGAACGCCGGCCTCTTCGTGGGCACGGCGGGTGTCGTAGGCGGCGGGCTCTACCTGCTGGGCCTGAAGCGCACCCAGCCCATGGACTCGTTCGTCCCGGACGCGGGCGTGCTGCCCTCCCTGGCTCCCGCGCAGGGCTCCAGCCCCTATGACACGGACGAGGCCAAGACGCCCTTTGCGGACGTCACCACCTACAACAACTTCTACGAGTTCGGGCTCGACAAGAACGACCCTGCTCGCAACGCGCACGTCCTCAAGACGCGCCCGTGGACCGTCACCATCGACGGCGAGGTGAACAAGCCACAGACGGTGGACATCGACCAGCTGCTCAAGTGGTTCCCCACCGAGGAGCGCGTCTACCGGATGCGCTGCGTGGAGGCCTGGTCCATGGTCATCCCCTGGAACGGCTTCCCACTGGGCGAGCTCATCAAGCGCGTGGAGCCCACCAGCCGCGCCAAGTACGTGGCCTTCACCACGCTGATGGACCCCGAGCAGATGCCCGGCCAGAAGCGCCCGGTGCTGGACTGGCCCTACGTGGAGGGCCTGCGCATCGACGAGGCCGTGCACCCGCTCACGCTGCTGGCCGTGGGCCTCTACGGCAAGACGCTGCCCAACCAGAACGGCGCGCCCCTGCGGCTGGTGGTGCCGTGGAAGTACGGCTTCAAGGGCATCAAGTCGATCGTGAAGATCACCCTCACGGAGCAGGAGCCGCCCACCACCTGGAACCTGGCCTCGCCGCACGAGTACGGCTTCTACGCCAACGTGAACCCCGCGGTGGATCACCCCCGCTGGAGCCAGGCCACCGAGCGGCGCGTGGGTGAGTACAGCCGCCGTCCCACGCTGCCCTTCAACGGCTACGCCGAGCAGGTCGCCTCCCTCTACACCGGCATGGATCTGCGCGAGAACTACTGAGTTATCCCATGGCCTCCCCGCCGCTTCCCTGGCTCAACCCCGCAGTCCTTGTAGGCGGTCTCGCTCCGCTGGTGCTCATGCTCATTCAGGGCGCGCAGGGCGAGCTGGGGCCCAACGTCATCGAGGCCGTGCTCAACCAGACTGGGCTGCTCGCGCTCGTGTTCCTCTTGGCCTCGCTGGCGTGCACGCCGCTCAAGCTCGTGTTCGGGTGGACGTGGCCCATCCGCATCCGCAAGCTCGTGGGGCTCATGGCGTTCGGCTACGCGGTGCTGCACTTCCTCACCTACGCGGTGGCGGATCAGGGCCTCAAGCTGCGCCCCATCCTCGAGGACATCACGAAGCGGAAGTTCATCGCCGTGGGCTTCATCGCCCTGGTGCTCCTGGTGCCGCTGGCCCTGACTTCCACGAACGCGGCCGTGCGGCGCATGGGCTTCCCCGCCTGGAAGCGCCTGCACCGGCTGGCCTATGTGGCCGCGGTGTTGGGCGTCATCCACTTCGTGTGGCGGGTGAAGAAGGACGTGACCGAGCCGGCCATCTACGGCGCCGTGCTTGCGCTGCTGTTCGCCATCCGCGCAGTGGAGGCCCTGCGCAAGCGCCGCCGCACGCGCGAGGCTCCGCGCCCCGCCTGAGCCCGGCGCACCCGGCCGCTCCCGCCCTCAGCGCAGCAGCCCGATCGGATACTTCAGCCCGAAGGCCAGCCCCACATCATACCCATGGCTCGGCAGGGAGTCGTCGCCCCGCTTGAGCGGAATGCCCACGCGCAGGGCCACCGAGAAGACGGCGATGCTCAGGTAGGGCGCGGCGTGGAAGCTGAGCGTCGAGGCGCGATCCGCGTTCGCCGTCTCGTAGGTGGCGCCGAACTCCATCCCTACCACCTCCCACGAACCCTGAATGCCGGCGCAGAAGCGCTGGTGGTCGAACTCCATCGACTGCCACTGGACGAAGCCGCCGCCGGAGCGGCCCTCGGAGTCAGGGTAGGTCCAGGCGCTCACCTCGGCCCCGAGCCCCAGCGCGGTGCGCTCGGGCCGCTTCGACACGCTGAACAGCACCCCGGGACTGACGATGACCTTCTCCTTGGCCAGGGCCACGGGGGAGAGCAGCAGCGCTCCGAGGAGCGACACGCGGATGGCGAGCGGGGAGTTCATGGAATGAAAACCCCACCGTCTCCCGGGGAGGAGAGGGTGGGGCTGGGGGACAGCGTCAGTTGAGAAGAGGCGCCGCTCAGTTGTTGCGCGGCAGGATGGTGTCCACGAGCGTCATCAGCTGCGCGCAGCTCACCGGCTTGCGCACGAAGGCGTTGATGCCCGCCTTCTGGCCCTGCGTGCGGACCTCGGCCACGTTCGGGTCGCCCGTCATCATCATGATGGGCGTGCGGGCAATCTTCGAGTCCGGGTTGGCGCGCACCTGCATGGCGAACTCCGCCCCGCTCATGCCCTCCATCCGGAAGTCGGTCAGCACCAGATCCACGTTGCCCTCCTCCAGCATCTTGAGGGCTTCCTCACCGGACTCGGCCTCGACGTACTCGAAGTTGCGAGCCATCAGGTAGATCTTCAGCAGCGTCCGGATGGAGCGGCTGTCATCGACGAGCAGGACGCGCTGGGGCGTCCCGGTAGCAGCGGCCTTCAGCACAGGACGAACTTGCTCCAGAGCAGGACGAGGAATGGAGATAGCAGCAACAGAGGAGAGCGTTCCAGCCTTCATACGGATCCTTCCCTCGTTCAGGAAATCCCCTGAACTGCACAACTGGAATAATGCAGGAAACCCGGTCTGATGTCAAAACGAAGTGAAAGGCGTGAAAGCCGAAAAGTCGGAACAATGGCAGTCCCCAGGTAGGGAACCCGGGGGTGACGTGCTACCTCCTGCAAGACCGAAGGCTTAGCGGACCTGGAAGGAGAAGCCCTGGCCCTCGACGGGGGGCAGGCCGAGCGCCGGAGCGAGCTGCGGAGACAGCTCGTTGGGCAGCTTCCACACCTGCCCTGTGTACTGGAGCACGGTGATGCCGTACCGGCCGGCCGGCATGGTCTTGAGGATGGCCGGGGCGGCGGGGTCGCGCACGTCGATCGCCATGGGCCGCAGGGCTACGTTCAGCTCCGTCACCGGCACCACGGCGTCCATCTTCGGGTGGCCATCGGCGTCATAGAGCGCGCTCTGGAGCGAGTCCGCCAGGAGGGTGGTGCCGAGAATCACGGCATCCGGCTTGCCGTCCTGGGTGCCGTCGAGGTGCGGGTAGTCCACGCCTTCCGTGTCAAGCACACCGTTGCCGTCCAGATCGTTCTCGTCGGCCAGGCCGGTGCCGCTGTCCGACAGCTTGCGCACCACGATACGTGGCCAGAGGTCCGGCACGCCGTCCTTGTTGGCATCATCCGGCACGCCGTCCTGGTTCTCGTCCACGAAGCGCACGATGAACACGGGAGCGCGCAGGGTCACCACGCCATCACTGATAGGGCGCGAGCGCAGCTTGAAGGTCTGGATGCCGCTCGGATCAATCGTCGCGGAGCCGACCACGTTGAAGACGGGGCGGTCTGCCCTCACGGTGGCGGTGTCCGAGGAGAAGCTCACGGTGACACCTGTTACCGGCACAGGCGTCCCATCCTCTGTCTCGCCCACGGTGAACACGCGCGGGACGCGGTTGGCCGCGTCCACCGCGGCGCCGCCCACGTCGAACATGTTCGGCTCGGCGGTGACGTTGTACCAGGGGATGAAGTCCGGGCCGTGGCAGGGCGTCACCTCGGGGGCGCACGAGCCCTGCTGGCAGCTCGGTGTGCGGCACGTGTCCGTGTCGATGAAGCCCCGCAGCAGGTAGTTGCCTGGGCGCACCAGCGGGAAGGTGAAGGGCGCGGTGAAGGGCCCGGACGTGAACGTGTTCACGTCCGTCCCGTACAAGTCCTCGAGCGCGGTGATGCTGAAGGCCACGGGGCGCCCCGTGCCCTGCGGCGGCGGGGGACGCGTGGCGTCGTAGAGGAACACCACGGCGTTGCCGCGCGCGGGCCCCTGGACGACGACGCTGCCCTCGATGCGGCCGTAGCGCGTCTGTTGCTGGCGGTCCTGGGTGGCCACCACGGGAGGCGCCTCGCACGAGCTGGCGAGGGCGGAGGAGAGGAGCAGGCCCGCGAGGGCCGGGCCCTGGGAGCGGAGGAAGGTCATGGAATCACCGTCATGCTCGCGTAGACGCGGCGCTCGATGCGGTTGCCGAAGGGATGCTGCGTGTGGCCGGCAGCCAGGTTCGAGCCCACCACCGCCACCGTGAGCTTGTCCTGGATGACTTCGTAGCCCACGCGGGCGTTGAGGACGGTGTAAGCGGCCAGCGGGTTGGCGATGAACTCGATGCGCGTGGGGTCCGCGGACGCGGGCTCACGCTCGATCCAGGTGGTGCCCGAGGTGTAGGTCGCGTCCACGCCGAACTCCAGGTCCGAGCGCGTCCGGTACGTCAGCCCGCCGAAGAGCTTCACCTGGGGCGCCTGGCTGCAGGGGCCGCACGTGGTGGCGTCCTCTCCGTCCGTCGTCACCTTCTGCAGGGCGGAGCTGATCTTGATGCCCAGGCCGTCCACCGGGGCCAGCGAGAGGCCCAGCTCCACGCCGCGCGAGGTGTACGTCTCCGATTCGTTCTGGAAGAAGGAGCGGCCCACCACATAGGTGTTGCTCGCCTCGTCGAACGAGTCGCCCGCGGGCAGGCGCTGCACCTCGGACAGGGCGATCAGGTTCTTCACCGTGTTCTGGTAGAGGGCCACGTCCCAGTCGATGCCCAGGCGCGGGGCCTCGCCGCGGTAGCCGAACTCGAAGGCCACCATTCGCTCCGGCTTCAGCTCCCGGTTGCCCTCCGTGAGCGCACTGGCGCCGGGCACGCCGGGGGCGGGCACCAGCAGGCTCGTGTAGCTCTCCAGGAACGTCGGCTCGCGGAAGGCGGACGCGGCGCTGGCGCGGAACGCGTGGCCCTCCACGGGAAGGAGGATGGCGGACACGCGCGGCGAGTGCGCCAGGCCGGGCGAGCCCTTGTTGAGCAGCGGGTGCCGGTCCGCGCGGTACGAGGCCAGCAGGCGCAGCGGCTGCACAGGGCGCCACTCGTCCTGCACGAAGGCCGCGGCGTGGAACTCCTCCTTCGTCCCTCCCATGTAGTCCCAGCTCACGCGCTTGAGGCGGCCCTCGGCGCCCACGTTGAGCAGGTGCTCACCGCCCAGCTCGAAGCCCTTGCTGAAGAGGGCCTCGCCGTTGAAGACGTTGGAGGTGACGTGCGTGGCCAGCGAGCGCTGGCCGATGGGCTCGTACTGCGGGCCCGTGTCCACGTTCACGTGGTTCCAGAAGGCCTTGAACTTCACGGGCCCCAGGCTGGCGTCCCCCTTGCCGTAGGCGGTGAGGCCATCCATGTAGAAGTTGCGCAGCGTGCCCAGCGGATAGGCCTCCGTGCTGAAGCGGTGCACGCCGGCCGACAGGCCCAGGTCGAACCCGGGCTTGAAGGTGTACTCGGTGGCCAGGTTGCCGCGGGCGCCCTGGTAGCCGCGCTCCGCGCTGGGGCCGCGCAAGGCCATGTCCGGCCGGTTGCCCGCGAAGTCCTGGCTCCACTTGTCCATCTGCCCGTAGCCCACGGACAGGCGGTAGCGCAGGGCGCTCGCGGCGCCGTAGCTGACGAACGAGCCGCTCACCGTGTTGCCGCCGCCCACCAGGGCGTGGATCTGCCGCTGCCCGTAGCCCGGCGCACGGGTGATGATGTTGACCACGCCCAGCATCGCGTTGGCGCCGTACAGGGCGCTGCCCGGCCCGCGGATCACCTCGATGCGGTCGATCTCCTCCAGCTCGATGGGGAGGCTGGACCAGAGCGTCAAGCCGAGGAAGTCTTGGTACTCGCTGCGGCCGTCCACCAGCACGAGCACCTTGTTGGCGATGCGCTGGTTGAAGCCGCGCAGCGACAGGTTGGCGCTGCCCACGCCCAGCTCCATCACATCCGCGCCCGGCACCCGGCGCAGCAACTCCACCAGGCTGGTGGCGCCCGACAGGCGGATGTCCTCGGCAGTGATGACGGTGGTGGCGTTGGGCGCCTCGAGCGAGGACTGGGCGCGGCGGCTGGCCGTCACCACGCGCTCCTCGTATGGCACTGCTCCCACATCCGCGGCTCCGGCCTCCCCGGTGGCCGCGGGCACCGAAGCCCCCGGGACGAGGGGAATGCCTGGCACCACGGGGCCGGGAGTGCCTCCAGAGGGGATCGCCTCCGCGCGGGCAATGGCCTTCTCCAGCCGGTCCACGAGCGCCGCCAGGGCCTGCGCATCCGCGGGGGACGCGGCCTGTGGTGCCGGAGCCGGTGCGGTGGGCGCGTTGGGGTTGGCCGCCTCGGAGGCCTTCACCGTGGCCTCCAGCTTGGCGATGGTGGCGCGCACCGAGTCCGAGTCGGGCGGATTGGCGGCCAGATACTTCCGGTACCAGTCCAGCGCCTCCACGGAGCGGCCCGCGTCCAGGTACGCGCGGGCGATGTTATAGAGGACGTTGGGGTGCGGCTTGATGGTGTAGGCCTCTTGCAGCTCGGCGATGCCCTGGTCGAACTGCCCCTGGGCGATGAGGCTCATACCGTTGCGGAAGTGGCGGCGCGCCTCGAGGCGCTCGTCGGCCAGGGCCGTCCCCGCGCACAGACAGATCGCGAGGACGCCCGCTCGCTTGAAAACTCCGGGCATGTTCACTGGTAGGGATCGTCCTTGTAGCCATTCGAGCCCGACGGCCTGGCCGGCCGCGACGAGCCCTTCTTCTTCAGCTTCTGGGTAAAGCGGACCGTTGGGCCCTTGCCCTCGGCCGTGACCGTCTGGCGCGAGTACCCGTTGAGATCAAACGTCAGCTCGGCGCGAGCGAGCCCCTTGCTCCCCAGGGCGACGTCCAGCTCCACCGGCGTGGTGCCCAGGCTCTTGCCCGCGTACGTCACCCGCGCGCCGCTCGGCTCGCTGTTGATGACGAAGCGCACGCGCTCGGGCTTCGCCTCGGGCTCGGCGGCCTCCACCGGAGGGATGAGGAGCTCTTCGGCCTCGGCCTCGGCCTCCGGGGCGGGCGGGCTCTCCTCGGCGGAGGGAGGCGTGACCGCGGGCGTGGGAGCGGTGGCGGTGGGCTGCTGCACCGGCAGCGGAGGCAGGTCCGTCACGGGCTTGGGCGTCGGCGTGCGCAGCGCGAACACCAGGGCCACGGACACACCGATGAGCACCGCGCCGCCGAACAGGGCCATGGGCAGCGAGTTGCGGCGCTTGCGCTTGTCCGGCTCATCCACGGCGATATCGAGCGACATCGTCGAGGCGCCTGAGGGCGAGTGATGCGGCCCTCCGATGGGGCCGGTGATGGGGCCGGTGCCGATGTACGTGAGGGAGCTGATCGGGCCGGAGTAGACGCCGCTCAAGTTGCCGGCGGCCATGGCGCGGCGGATGCTCTCGAGCACCGCGTCCATGGAGTCGAAGCGATCCGGGGGGCGCTTGGCCAGGCACTTCATCACGATCGCCTCCACCTCGGGAGGGATGGTGTGGTCGGGCCACACGGCTGCGAAGGCCGGGGGCGGCTCGTTGATGTGCTTGACGATGATGTCGATGCCCTGCTCGGCGTGGAACGGCGGGCGCCCCAGGAGCATCTGGTAGAGCACCACGCCCAGCGAGTACACGTCGCTGCGGGGATCCGAGATGTTGCGCGCCTGCTCGGGCGCCATGTACTGCGGCGAGCCGAGGATGACGCCGGCCTGGGTCAGCGACACGTCCGCGGGGAACTGGCCGCTGTCAGGCATGAAGGACTTCACCAGCCCGAAGTCCAGCACCTTCACCACGTCATGATCCGTCTCCTGGGTGAGGATCATCACGTTGGCGGGCTTCAAGTCCCGGTGGATGAGGCCGATCTTGTGGGCCTCGCGCAGCGAGCGGGCGATCTGCTGGGCAATGGTGAGCGCCCGGGGCCAGGGCAGAGGGCCGACCTGCGTGAGCAGCTGGGAGAGCGTCTGGCCCTCCAGGTACTCCATGGCGATGAAGAAGATGCCGTCGTCCGTCTTCCCGTAGTCGATGACGGTGACGGTGTTGGGGTGGCGCAGCTTGGCGGTGACGCTGGCTTCGAAGAAGAAGCGGCGCTGGAACCCGGGATCCTTCTCCTGACCGTATTGAGGGTTGAGGACCTTGAGCGCGACGGGGCGATCCAGGGGGGCCTGGATGGCTTTGTACACGCGGCCCATGCCGCCAGCGCCGAGCGCCTCCAGGATCTTGAAGCGCTCGTTGAGGACCCTGCCCAGCAGGGGATCCATCACGGCTGGTGGCGCGCCCCCGGCTGAGGCGTCGCTTTCGATCATGTGCTTCCCCGCCGCCCTACAGGCGGCATCAAGGCCAATCCGGGGGGTATGGTAGCAAATGACCCTCAGCCACCCAAGAGACCAGGGAGGGCGGGTCCCCGGCCAACCCCTGGAAAGATGGCCTCGATTGTGGCAAGGCCGCAGTGCGTCAAGAGCGCCTCGGCCAGCACCGTGCGCACATCCGTGAGCGAGGGCACGTCCCTCCCATCCAACAGGTAGGGCTCGGCGAGCCCCTTCGAGAGCGCGGAGGAGGTCTCCGTTCCGCCAGGAACCTGCGCTAGACCTCGCCCTCACCCATGAATGCCCGACTCGCGAGCTTGCTGTCCTCCGCGCCGCGTCATCCTCAGCGCATCGTCTGTATGACGGAGGAGACGACGGAGACACTGTACCGCATTGGCGCGGGGGACCTGGTGGTGGGGGTGTCCGGCTTCACGGTGCGGCCGCCCGAGGCGCGCAAGAAGCCACGGGTGAGCTCGTTCCTGGATGCCAACTTCGAGCGCATCTTGGAGCTGAAGCCGGACCTGGTGCTGGGGTTCTCGGACCTGCAGGCGGACCTGGGGCGCGAGCTGTGCAAGCGCGGTGTGCCCGTGTACCTGTTCAACCAGCGCTCCATCGCGGAGATCCTCCAGACGGTGCGCGTGGTGGGGGCGCTGGTGGGCCGGGCGGAGGCCTCGGAGAAGCTCGCGGACGAGCTGACGGCGAACCTGGAGCGGCACGCGGAGGCGGCGGAGAAGCTGCCTCGGCGGCCCCGGGTCTTCTTCGAGGAGTGGCACGAGCCGCTGATCTCCGGCATTCGCTGGTGCTCGGAGCTGGTGGAGCTGGTGGGCGGTGAGGACGTGTGCCGTGAGTCCCGGGAGCACCCGGAGGCCAAGGGCCGCATCTTCACCCCCGAGGCCGTGGCCCAGCGGGACCCTGAGGCGGTCATCGCGAGCTGGTGCGGCCGCAAGGCGAAGCGGGAGAAGATCGTCTCGCGGCCGGGTTGGGCGGCGGTCCGGGCGGTGGTGGACGACCAGCTCTATGAGGTGAAGAGCAGCTTCATCCTCCAGCCAGGACCCGCGGCGCTGACGGATGGCGTGGAGCAGCTGGCGCGCATTGTGGCTGCCGTGGCCCGGGGAGAGAAGCTGCCGCCCCCGCGTCCGGGAGATCTCCGCGCGGCATGAGCCCCAACACGGGACGGCAGCTCAACCCGCCTTGGCCTCACGCTGGAGCGAGGCGGCACGCTCCTCCTCCACCACACGCAGGAAGAAGTCGATGTCCAGCGGCTTGTGGAGGATGCGCACGCCTTGGGGCGGAACGACGCGCGGGTGGGCGGTGATCATCAGCACCCGGGCGTGGTTCAGGCAGCCTGCCTGGGAGGCCTGCTCCACCATCCACCCGCCGCTCTCTCCCGTCAGCATGTAGTCGGTGACCACCACGTGGAAGCCGCGCGCCTTCAGCAGGGCGAGCCCCTCCTCCGCAGAGCCAACGGCGGTGATGTCATAGCCCTCGGACTCCAGCAGGATGCTCAGCCCCTCGCGGATGTCTTCGTTGTCCTCGACGAGGAGGATGCTGGCTGCGGGCTTGGATCCCAAGGTGATTCTCCGAGATGAGGGACCTACTGTGGGGTTGCCGAGCGCTCCGGGCAACTGACGGAGCCCCACTCACCCGGGACTGTTGACCAGATGAAACTCTGCCTTGCGCGGGGCCTCACTCCCTGGCCCTGCAATTGTCCCCCCGGGCAAACCCGGGCGCGTGACAAGATGGGCATGTGCCGCTCGTGTTGCTCACCCTGGTGGTCGCGCCGCTGATGGCGACAGTGCCCGACGCGGGAACCTCGGTGGGTGGGTATGAGGAGACGCTGCTCGCGTGGGGGCTCGCCCAGCAAGCGAGCGAGCTGGATCCCGAGCCCGAAGGCAAGCGGCTGGAGGCGGTGCTCGTCGCCCCCGAAGAGGTGATCGCCGAGAGCGATCCGTACCCGGACTTCCTGAACATCTTTCATGTGCGGACCCGAGAGCAGGTCATCCGGCGTGAGGTGCTGCTGGAACTCGGGGCCCCTTACTCGGCAGAGCTGGCCGAGGAGACGGCACGCAACCTGCGCAAGCTGGGCATCTTCTCGGTGGTGCGCGTGGTACCGGTGAAGGGGCGGGAGCCAGGAGGCGTGGCACTGCTGGTCATCACCAAGGATCTCTGGTCGCTGCGGCTCAATCAGACCTGGGATGTGGTGGGCTCGTTCCTGCGCGCCCTGCGGCTGCAAGGCACCGAGAAGAACTTCCTGGGCCGTAACCAGCAGCTTGCGGTGGACTTCCTGCTGCGGCCGGACACGATGAGCTTCGGGCAGACGTACATCAACCGGCGGGTGGGCGGCAGCCGCTGGTACCTGGGCGAGACGGCCTCGCTCATCATCGGCCGGGAGAGCGGGGAGCTGGAGGGAAGCAGCGGCACGGTGGTGCTGCAGCGCCCGCTGTACTCGCTGTCCACGCCGTGGAGCTTCAGCACTTCGGTGGACTGGAACATCTCGACGACGCGGGTGTTCAAGGGGACGGAGATCTGGCAGCTCCCGTACCCGGACGGCGAGCCGGTGCCCTACGTCTATGAGACGCGCGATGTGTCTGTGGGTGCCGGCTACACGCGCTCTTACGGAGAGGCCTCGAAGAAGAACGTGTCGGGCGGGGTGACGGCCTACCGTCGCAAGTACGAGGCCCCCGCGAGCGCTCCGCTGGATGACGCGCAGCGGGAGTGGCTCCGGGTGAACCACCTGCCGCGCAGCGAGGAGGCCATCTATGCCTCGCTGTCGCTGTCCGCCTATGACGCCCGCTACGAGGTGCTGCGCGATGTGGACGCGTACGCGCTCTCGGAGGACTTCCAGATCGGCCACTCGGTGGTAACGACGGTGCGGTACGCGCCGCCGGTGTACGCGGCTGCGGCGCACTACGCGGAGCTGGGCGCTGCGCTGCGCTACCGCTGGCGGTGGGGAGATGCGCTGACGACCGTGTCGGCGGGAGGTGCGATTCGCCGCGCGCTGGGCGAAGGGGCTGGGTGGACGAACCGGCGGTGGGCGGCGGAGGTGCACCAGGTGTCGCCGAAGGTGCTGGGCGGCCGCTTCGTGGCGCGCGGGTTGCTGGATGTGAACATCGATGATCTGTTCGACCGGGTGAGCCTGCTGGGCGGCGCCAACGGGCTGAGAGGCTCGGCGCTGGATGCGTATTCGGGGAAGCGGCTGCTTCTGGTGAACCTGGAGTACCGCACGGCGCCGTGGGTATTCCACACGCTGCACCTGGGCGGGGTGCTCTTCTATGACGCGGGCTCGGCATTCGAGCGGCGGCCCAACCTGGTGCACTCGGTGGGCGTGGGCATCCGCTTTCTCTTCCCGCAGTTCAACGTGAACGTGTTCCGGCTGGACTTCGGCTACGTGCTCAACGACGCCCGGCCGGCGGTGGGGCAGCGCATCACCTTCACCGGCGGGCAGATCACCGAGTACCGCCCCAGCATCCTGGAGACGCCCCTGCGGTAGCTACTCACGAGGGCTCCAGCGGCAGCTCGAGCGTGAAGGTGGCACCCTGGCCAAGGCCAGGGCTTTCGCTGGAGAGCCGTCCGCGGAGTTCCTCGGCAGCCAACGCGCTGATGTGCAGGCCGAAGCCGTGGCCTGTCCTCTTGGTGGTGAATCCCTGCATGAACAGGCGCGGCAGGTTCTCCGGGGCGATGCCCACACCCGTGTCCGTCACCTGGATGCGCACCTGGTTGCCGTCAGGCTCTGGCCGGATCCCAATGATCAGCCGCTTGTCCTGGCGCGGGCTCTCCATCAAGGCGTGGCGCGCGTTGCTCATCAGGTTGACGAGGATCTGCAGCAGCTTGTGCCGATCCACGGAGAGGGGTGGCACCGGGGCGTAGTCGCGCTCGATGCGGATGCCGAGCTGCTCGAAGGAGGCGGCGTGCAGGCGCAGGGCTTCGTCGATGAGCTGGGGCAGCTCCACCTGCTCCTGGACGCCTGCGGTGCTCGCGTGCCGCTGCTGCATGCTGACGATGGACTTGATGTGGTCTACCCCTTCGCTGAGGGAGCGCATCTCCTGGAGCAGGGCGTCTCGCTCCTCCTGCAACTGCCGGGACAGGGTCAGGAGGAAGGCCGGAAACATCTGGCCCTTTGGATCCTGCGTGAAGAAGGTAGGGAGGTCCGCGGTGTGCTTGTGCAGGAGCTGGGCGGCTCGGACCAGGCTGGAGACTCGGGACGCGCGGAGCCGGTCCGTCACCAGGCCGGTGGAGATGTTGACGCTGTTGAGGGTATTGCCCACGTTGTGGAGCACGCCGGTGGCCACCTCCGCCATGCCCGCCTGCCGGGACACATCCAGCAGGGCCCGGTGCATTTCCCCCAGCCGGGACTCGGCCTCCTTGCGGAGGGTGATGTCCCGCGCGAAGAGCGTCAGTCCCACCACCTGGCCGTCCTCGCCCAGCAAGGGGCTGAGGCTGATGTCCATGAGGCGGAGGGAACCCCGCAGCTCGAATTCGTCTTCGAACCGCACGCGCTGGCCGGAGAACGCCTGGGCCATGTAAGGCGCCCAGCGTCGCGCGCGCTCGGGCTCCTCGACCCAGAAGGGCTGACCTACCACCGCCTCCTTGCCGAACTGCTGGAAGTGCACCTGCTTCGCCGCGGCGTTGGCGGTGATCAGCCGGCCTTCCTTGTCCATCGAGAGCGCCGGATCATCGGTGCTCTCCAAGAGGCTGCTGAGCTTGTTCTCACTCTGCTGCAGGGCCTTCAGCGTCTGCTCGCGCGAGCCCTGGGCGGCATCCCTCGCGGTGTTGTGCAGCGCCCCGATGCCCCAGGCTCCCAGCAAGGACAAGCCGGAGAACAGGTGCATGAGCCAGAACAGGGAAGGGGAGAGGTGGGGCAGGGAAAGTCCGGCGAGGGTGAAGTAGAGCGGGTAGCCCACGCAGAGGGCGATCAGCAGGGTCAGGGTGACGAAGAAGCCCACGCGAGCACCGGCCAAGTACACAGCGAACACAGGGATCAGCGTGCTGATGGCGTGGGTGCTGACAAAGGGGACGCGGCCCTCGAAGGTGGCCCCGATGATGGCTATCGCCATGCACGCCAACAGGAGGGCCGAGGGCGGCTGGATCGTGCTGGCTCGGCGCGCGAGGACCAGGACGCTCATGTAGAGCAGGCTGGCCACGAGGCTGGGGGCAGGGGGCAGGCCCGCCCAGAGGGCTCCCAGCGCGTAGAGCGTATTGAACAAGACGAAGAAGCAGGCGACGCCCACCAGGAGCCGGTAGCGGACGAGATCCGCTGGAAGCGCCTTGCGCAGAGGCTCCGAGAGCAAGGAGTCCAGCCGCGCCAGGAGCCAGGAGCGTGAGACTGGGGGCGGAGGGGCTGTCTGGGTGGGTGAGGCGGAAGAAGGGAGTGCCATGGCCGGGCGCGCGGCGGGACATGAGTCCGCCGCGTGCCCGGGATTGTGCGCAGGGAGGCAAGCTGCTTCATAGGAGGCGTCAGGTCACCTCGCCCCTACCTCTCAGGGAGGCCTTGATGCGCACGCTCGGGTGGAGCGGCGGCGGGAGAGCAGGCGCCACAGTGCGGCCAGGCCCAGCAGAACCAGCGAAGGCTCTCTGGGGCTTGATGCACAGCCCGAGCAGCCACCGCCCGTATCCACGGCGAACGTGCGTTTCGCGGGAGGGCTGACATTGAGCGCCGCATCCGTGGCGGTCACCACGAGGGTTCGTCCCCCGTTTTCAGGCCCCAACTCGAAGGTGAGGCTCCAGGCCCCCGTGCTGGGGTGGGCCTTGGCCGTGCCCTTCTCCGCTCCCTCCACGGACACCGTCACGGTGCTGTCCGCCTCCGCTGTTCCGCTGGCGGTGACCGTTCGGGAGGACATCGTGGTTCCCTCTTGCGGCGTCAGCACCTCGGGCGCGGCAGGAGCTTGGGTGTCCACGGTGAAGGTGACCTTCGCGGAGTCCCGGCTCGTGTTCTCATGCGGATCCGTGGCAGTCGCGGAGACAGTGTGCACTCCGTCCTCCAGCACCGTTTGCAGAGGCAAGCTCCAGCGTTCCTCCGAGTCCGTCATGGCCCTGCCGAGCAGGTGCCCATCCAGCGACACCGTCACCGTACTATGGGCCTCCGCAGTGCCACCCAGGGTAGGCTTGGGGTTCTTGATGAGTGCGCCCGGGGAGCTCACCTCGGGTGGTGGCGGTGCCTCCGTGTCCACGATCAAGGTGATCGGCACGGAAGGCTGGCTGAGGTTGCCCGCGGCATCCAGCGCAGTCGCCGAGACCTGGTAGCTCCCATCCACCAGCAGGGTCGTCAGTGACAGACTCCAGGCTCCTGAGGCATTCGCCTCCGCCGAGCCCTCCTGAGGGCTGCCGTTCAGAGACACCTGAACCGTGCTGTACGGCTCCGCGGTGCCCGAGAGCTGAGGCTGGGCACCGTGGGTCCAGCCTTTCACCGAGGGCGCTGCCGGCGGCGTTGCATCCACCGGCAAGACCTGCCCCCCGGCAACGTCATGGACCATCACGAAGAGCAGGTGAAAGCCCTCCGGTACGCCAGGCAGGGTGACTTGCACGGAAGTGTCCGAGAATCCTGTCGCGGACACGTCTCGCAGCGCTCCCAGGGGGGCAAGCTGCATGCGGACCCTCGAGCTGTCTCCGGTAGGATCCGTGAAGCCCTGGCCCTTCACTCTGAAGTGGGCATCGGGCTTCTGGGGGGAGGGCTGCTCGACCACAGGGCGCCGTGAGTCAGGAGCCCCGAACTCGTCATACAACTCCGAGTTCGCCAGAGGGCCCATGGCATTCTGGCCTCCAAGCACCAGCACCTTGCCCGAGGGCAGCAACAGGGTCATGGAGTTCTCGCGAGCGTCGACCAGTCGGCTCAAGGTCTCCCACGTGTTCTGCTTCGTGTCATACACCTCCACGTCGTCCAGGAAATGGCGGTCATCCGAGCCGCCCAGGATCAGCACCCGGCCCGTGGGCAGCAGCAGCGCGGTGTGGGATTTGCGAGGCGCATTCAGAGAGGATGCGCGAATCCACTTTCTTCCCGTGGGGTCGTAGACCTCGGCGGTGGAGAGCGTACCGCTGTCGTTGGCACCTCCGACCACCAGCACTTGGCCCGTGGGCAAGAGCGCCGCCGTCGAGGTGGCGCGAGCCGTGCTCATGGAAGCCGTGTTCGTCCAGGTCTTCTGCACCGGGTGATACACCTCGGCGCTGGCGAGAGGGATGTCATGCGAGTCCCGGCCGCCGGCGGCCAGCACCTCGCCCGTGGGCAGTTGAGCCACCATGTGCTGCCGGCGAGGGAAGTTCATCGAGTCCGTCTTGCTCCAGGCTCCCGCCGCCACGTCGTATACCTCGGCGGTCGTGCAGAGGGTGTCATTGGCATCCAGGCCTCCTGTCACCAGAACGTTCCCTGTGGACAACAGGATCGCCGAGTGGGCGTAGCGGGCCTCTTGGAGCGAGCCGGTGGACCTCCAGGTGTTCGTGACCGGGTCGAACAGCTCGGCGGTGGAGAGGACCTCTCCGCCATCCGCGCTGGGGCCTTGCAGTCCACGGTGGGCCACGGCTCTGCCTCCGGTGACCAAGACCTGGCCGGTGCGCAAGAGCGTGGCCGTGGCGGAGGCACGGGGCATGCCCATGTTCGCTGCTTCGCTCCACTGCCCGGTGAAAGGGTTGTAGAGCCGTGCGCTGGCCAGGGGACGGCCGTCGGAGTCTGAGCCTCCCACCACCAGCACCTGCCCGTTGGGCAGCAGCACCGTCGAGAAACCCGAGCGGGCCTCGGTCAGCGGCGCCGTCGGAGAGGAAGCCCCCACCGTCTTGTACACCTCCACGCTGCCCAGGGGACGGCCTGAGGCCTGGCCTCCAGTGATGATCACGTGGCCGGAGGGCAACAGCGTCACCGCATGACCCGAGCGGGCCGTGAGCAGGTCACGTGTCGGGCTCCACACCCCCGTTCCCGGGGCATACACCTCTGTGCTGGTGAGGGCTCCGCTGGGGCCCTCGCTTCCGCTGATCAGCACCCTGCCCGAGGGCAGTTGCACCGCTGAGTGGTTCCTGCGGGCTGTGACCAGAGCGCCTGTGGGGCTCCAGGTCTTCGTGGCCGGATCGTACACCTCGGTGCTGGCCAGCAGGACGCGGGTGCCATTGCTGCGGAGGCCCTCGCCGCCGGCGACGAGCACCTCGCCCGAGAGCAGCATCGTCGCCGAGTGGTTCCTGCGGGCCGTGGCCAGAGCGCCTGTGGAGCTCCAGGTCTTCGTGGCCGGATCGTACACCTCGGTGCTGGCCAGCGGGCCGAGGGTGCCCTCGCTGTCGATGCCTTCGCCGCCGGTGACGAGTACCTGACCCGAGAACAGCACCGTCGCCGAGTGGCTCTGGCGAGCCGTGGTCAGGGCGCCTGTGGGGCTCCAGGTCCCCGTGGCCGGATCGTACACCTCGGTGCTGGCCAGCGGGCCGAGGGTGCCCTCGCTGTCGATGCCTTCGCCGCCGGTGACGAGTACCTGACCCGAGGGCAATAGCACCGCGGAGTGGTTCTGGCGGGCCGTGGTCAGAGCGCCTGTGGGGCTCCAAATCCCCGTGGCCGGATCGTACACCTCGGTGCTGGCCAGCGGACCGCGGGAGCCATCGCTGCGGATGCCTTCGCCGCCGGTGACGAGCACCTGACCCGAGAGCAGCGTCGTCACCAGGTGGTTCTGGCGAGCTGTGGTCAGTGCGCCTGTGGGGCTCCAAGTCCCCGTGGCCGGATCGTACACCTCGGTGCTGGCCAGCGGGCCGCGGGTGCCATCGCTGCGGAGGCCCTCGCCGCCGATGACCAGCACCTTGCCGGAGGGCAGCACCGTCGCCTTGTGGCCCGTGCGGGCGGTGAGCAGAGTCCCGATGGCGCGCCAGCCCCCGGTGGCCTGATTCAACTCGACGATGAAGGTGGTGGTGTCGGAGTGGGGGCTGGTGTTGCCTGCGGCATCCGTGACCGTGGTTGTCACCGTGTGCGAGCCGTTCGACAGGTCGATGAGGGGCGTGAAGCTCCAACTGCCGCTGGGCTCCACCGAGGAGGTAGTCACGACCGTACCGTCCACAATGAGAGTGAGGGTGCTGCCAGGCTCCGCCATGCCGCTGAAGGTCAATGTGGAGTCGGTGATGGTCGAGCCATTGGCCGGCATGCCCACCATCGCCGCTGCCGGAGCGGTCAGGTCCACGGTGAAGTCATTGCTATCGCTGGCAGTGTTGCCTGCAGCATCCATGGCCAGGGCGGTCACCGTGTGCGAACCCTCTGACAGCGGTGTCGATGGGGTGAACGTCCAACGGGTGCCCATCACCGTGGCATCGCCCACCACCGTGCCGTCTACGGAGATGATCACCGCGGCGCCCGCCTCCACCGTGCCGCTGTAGACCAGAGTGGGGTCGTTGGTTCCCGAACCCTCGCCTGGAGTCGTCACCGTCACCGTCGGAGGCGTCAGGTCCACCGTGAAGCTGTTGCTGTCGGTGGCAGTGTTGCCGCCCGGGTCGGTGGCCGTGGCCGTCACCGTGTGAGAGCCCTCGGACAGGGCCGTGAGCTGCGTGAACGTCCACGCAGTGTCCGTCACCAGCGCAGGGCCTGCCTCCGTGCCATCCACGGAGATGACCACCGTGGCGCCCGCCTCCACCGTACCGGCGTAGAGCGGCGTGGAGTCATGGGTCGTCGAGCCGTCGGCCGGCGTCGTCACCGAGACTGCGGGAGCAAAGGTGTCCACAGTGAAGATGTTGCTGTCGGCGGCGGTGTTGCCCGCCAGGTCCGTGGCCGTGGCCGTCACCGTGTGCGGCCCATCGGCCAGCGGAACGGCCGGGTCGAAGGTCCAGGTACCGTCCGTCACCGCCGCGTTGCCGAGCGGGGTTCCGTCCACCGTGACGAGCACCATGTACGGGCCCGGTCCATTGTCCGATACCAGGCCGCTGTAGGTCGGCGTGGTGTCGTGGGTCGAGGAGCCCTCGGCGGGTGCCGTCACCGCCACGGCCGGGCTCGCGGTGTCGACTGTGAAGGTGGTGCTGTCGGTGGCAGTGCCCGCCGCATTCGTCGCCGAGGCCGTCACCGTGTGCGGGCCATCCGGCAGCGGAGGGGTCTGCGTGAATGTCCACGTCGTGCCCGTCACCGTCGCAGTGCCCACCACCGTGCCGTCCATGCTGAGGGTGACGGTGCTGCCCGCCTCTACCGTGCCGCTGTAGGTCGGCGTGTTGTCGTGGGTGATCGAGCCCTCGGCTGGCGTCGTCACCACCACCGTCGGAGGCGTGGCGTCCACCATGAAGGTGTTGGTGTTGGACACGGGGCTGACGTTGCCCGCCGCATCCGTCGCCGTGGCTTTCACCGTGTGCGAGCCCTCCGCCAGGGGTGGGGTGGGCGTGAACGCCCAGTTGCCCGCCACGTCCGCCGTGGCGATGCCCACTGGGGGGCCGTCCACGATGATGATGACGGTGCTGCCCGGCTCCGCTGTACCCGCATACGTCGGCGTGCTGTCCTCGGTCCGTGAGCCGTTGGCCGGCGTCACCACCACTGGCGCCTCGGGCGTGGTGATGTCGATCGTGAAGGCGTTGGTGTTGGACATGGGGCTGACGTTGCCCGCCGCGTCCGTCGCCGTGGCGCTCACCGTATGCGAGCCCTCCGCCAGGGGCGGGGTAGGCGTGAACACCCAGTTGCCCGCCGCGTCCGCCGGGGTAGTACCCATCGGTGAGCTGTTCACAATGACCGTCACCGTGCTGCCCAGCTCCGCCGTACCCGTGTAGGTTGGCGTGTTGTCATTGGTGCGCGATCCATTGGCTGGGGTGTTCACCACAGGGGCCACGGGTGGCGTGGTGGCCACCGTGAACGTGTGTGGGGGGCTTGGAATGCTCTCCACCGCCTCGGCCAGGTTGATGGCCAAGGCGTTCGCCGTATGCGAGCCGGGCGCCAGCGGCGTCGTGGGGGTGAAGGACCAGTTGCCAGCGGCATCCGGCGTTGCCGTGCCCACCACTCCCCCGTCCACAATCACGGACACCGTTGTCCCCGCGGGGATCGGGGGGGGGAGCGTGCCCGAGTAGGTAGGCGTCGTGTCATGGGTCGAGGAGCCGTTGGCGGGCGTCACCACCACAGGCGCCGCGAGCACCGGGAACCCTTCCGGCAGCTGGACGAAGACGCCGTTGGCGCCGCCCTGCGCGCCGTAGCCCCAGTCTCCGCTTGGAGGAAGCGTGGCCGTCTGACCCGGGTTCCCTCCTGCAGTATCAATCGTACAGGAGCCCGAGACGGCCTGGAGCAGCGCACGGCCACCGCCGCCACCACCGCCAGGACCCACGAAGCGCATGGAGGCGTTCGTGTTGCCACCCGAACCGCCCTGCACCAGCGCCGCACAGTCGGCGCTCGTCCTGAGTCGCAGGTAGACGGTGCCGCCCGCGCCACCGCCATGGGCCGCGCTGAGCCCCGTGACGGTGTCACCCTGAGCGCCGCTCGCGTTGATGCTGCCGTCGCCCTGGAGCGCGTCGGCACGGACGAAGATGATGCCGCCACCCGCGCCGCCTCTGCGGGTGCCCGTCGTGGTGCCATGGCCCGCGCCGCCCCCACCGCCGAGCGTCAGGCGGCTGACCGAGGGGTACGTCAAAGCCACACCGCCCGTGCCACCCACGGGCCGGCCCGTCATGGGATCCAGCGAGGAGTCCGTGTTGCCGCCCACGCCGCCCGCGCCGCCGTTGCCACCGCCGCCACCGCCCGCGCGCGCGCACACACCGCCGCCGCCGCCGTTGGCCACATGGCCACGCCCCGTATTCCCGGTCCCATACCGCGTGACGGCGAGGCCCTCGCCCTTCTGCGCACCGCCCAGGGCCGCCTCATCCACTCCCGAGCAGCCGGTACGGGTGGTGAGGGTATCCTGGACGTACAGGCCCCCCCGCAATCCCTTGCCGTCTACGTTGAGCTCACCCTCCAGTTGCACGGTGCCTGCGGCCAGGAAGATGAGGACGCCGCCCGTGGTGCCGTTCCAGGCCTGTGCGGTGAGGCTGCCGGCCGCGTCCACCGTGAGGTGGGTGTACTCCGGCACCGAGATGACCTGGGTGACGCTGGCCGCGTACGAGTAGAGCAGCGGCGCGGTCAGGGTGAGCGTGGTCCCCGTGACGCCGCTCAGCCGCGCGAACTCCCACCGGCCCACCGGGTCGTTGGTGAGATCGATCGGGCCCGTGCCTCCCGTGGGCGGCGTGGGCACGATGCCGGTCGTCTGATGCACCAGCACCAGCTTGCTCGCGGTGAAGCCCGTGGAGGACGACACCGTGAGGGTCGTGTCCCCCGGCGCCAGCGGCGCGGTGACCTGGGCGTAGCTGTTGATGACGGTGTTCAGCGCGGTCACCGTGAGCTCGCCATCACGGCCGGTGCCCAGTCCTACGTTGTCGGGCCCGGCCTGCACTGGAAGTGCGCACAGGGCGACAGCCAGCAGAGCACTGCGGGGGATGTGCTTCCAGGATACATTCGTCATAGGTGTATCTCCCCGCGCTGGGATGGGGGGCTCGCGGGGCGTGGTGAGGAAGTCGTGATGCGTTAGGGGGCTTTCCGCGCAGACGGGCTGCAAGCCAGGGACCACGGAGGCCTCCAGGCCGGGCGCCGCTGCTGCCCCTTCGGAAGGGCCATCATTTGCGCGTCAACGAACGTCAATTGACGCGTCAAAGCTCTCGGGACCGGGGCGCGAAGGGGGCGCGCTTCACTCCAGCCCCAAGTGCTCCACTCTGCAGAGGCAAGGGTGGCGCGGCCCACCCAGCAAGAAGCTTGCGGGTGGGCTGATACGCCTGTTTCTGGCTGGACTACTGCGCCGAGCGCGGGGGCTCTGGCGGTGGGCATTGCCCCGAACCACCGATCCCCTTGGGTGTCGGTTCAACGGTGGGTTCGGCCGCCGCGGCAAAGATGTTCTCTTGCTGCCGGGTGCGCAGCGGATCCTCCAGGGGCATCCAGAGGTTGTAATCCGATTGCTTGGTCTTGCTGATGTAGCCGAAGCCCATGCCTGTGTTGTCCGTATAAGGGCTCACGCGCACGGTTGAATTGCTGGCCGAGCAGCCTGTGAGCATCAGTCCGCCGGCCAGCACTCCGGCAGCGAGCCACCGCACCTTCAGGAACTTCATGGGTCTCTCCCCCCGTGGGCAGGTACATGGTGCTTCATGACGGAACGTGTGGGTCGGAAGCCGCACATGCAGAGCGGAGCGTCTGACCGCACGCTCCACGAGCGAGCACTGAGTCGGTGGAGGTAGGCATACCGTGCCCAGGCAACTGGGGGGTGACACCCCCAGCCTGCGCCGAGGTCACCGCTCGACGCTGTCTTCCGCCGCAGGCTATTGTTTACAAGAAATCACTGGAAGTCGGCCTTGCTGCCCCGAGAGGTGGCACGGCCAAGGGCTCTGGTGAAACCCGAGGGGGATGTGACATGTGCCAGATGCTCTGTGGAGACCACTCGATTCATGACAGCGAGCCCGTGAAGGCGAGCGCCTCCCGTCGCGAGCTTCTCGCGGCAGGGGCTTCCGCCCTCGGAGCCGTGGCGGTCTCTTCGGCTCCCGCGCCTGCGATGGCAGCGCCTTCGCCGGGGGACCTGCTCCCGGAGATGGGCGACAAGGACCGCGACATGCCCCGGGAGACCGGTGCTTCGCACCGGCGCTACCTGCTGAAAGGGGGCGCGGTCCTCAGCATGGACCCGAGCGTTGGAAACTTCGCTCAGGGTGACGTGCTCATCGAGGGCAAGAAGATCGTCGCGGTAGGGGCCCACCTGCATGCCCCGGGGGCGACCGTCATCGACGCCGCGGGCATGATCGTCATGCCGGGGTTTGTCGACACCCACCACCACCAGTACCAGACCGCGCTGCGGAGCTTCCTGTCAGACGGCCTGCTGTCCAACGATGGGCTGCCGCACGGCCAGAAGAACTACCTCGACTACATCCACACCCGGATCACGCCGTTCTACAGGCCGAAGGACGTCTTCATCGGCGAGCTCGTCGCTTCGCTCAGCCAGTTGGACGCGGGAGTGACCACGGTCGTCGACACGTCGCAGGCGGGCCATTCTCCGGAGCACACCGATGCCGCCATCGAGGGGCTCCAGGAGGCCGGCCGCCGCTCGGTCTTCGTGTACTCACCGGGCGTGGGCCCCCGCAACATCTTCCCGAATGATCTCCAGCGGATCCGCAGCCGGTACTTCTCTTCGACCGATCAGCTCCTGACCCTGGCCATGGGCGGGGAGGTGTTCGATGCCGCGTTCCGGACCTACTGGGCGATCGCGCGCCAGAATGGCCTGCACATCGTGTCTCACCTCGTTGGCCCGCTCGGCCAGCAGACGCTCGTGGAGCAGCTCGCGAGCGAAGGCCTGCTCGGCCCGGACATCGAGTTCATCCACGCCACCCACCTCTCGGAGGCCTCCTGGCAGGCGATCGCCGCGTCGGGAGTGACCGTGTCGATCGCGGCGCCCATCGAGATGGCCATGCGGCACGGCATGCCGCCGATCCAGGCCGCGCTCAATCATGGCGTCCAGCCCGCGCTCAGCGTCGATGTCGAGTGCACGATGACCGCGGACTTCTTCACCCAGATGCGGACCGTCTTCACCCTTCAGCGGGCGCTCATCAACGAGCGCGCGATCAACGGAGAGACGAACCTGCCCGAGCTCCTCACGTGCCGCGATGTGATTCGCTTCGCCACGGTCGAGGGCGCCCGGGTGGCCCGCCTCTCCCAGAAGGTCGGCTCGCTGACTCCGGGCAAGGAGGCAGACATCCTCCTGCTGCGAGCGGACGCCATCAATGTGGCCCCGCTCAACAATGTGCCGGGGGCTGTCGTGACGTTGATGGAGCGCAGCAACGTGGACACGGTCATCGTCGCGGGAAGGATCCGGAAGTGGCGAGGCGCCCTGGTTGACGTGAACTGGCCTCGCCTCCGCGCGTCCCTCGAGGAGTCCCGGGACTACCTGCTCCAGGCGGCGGGACTCCAGCGCGTTCTCTTCTAATGAAGGGGTGGTCAGGGGGGCTTGCGTGAGCGCGGGCCTGACGGTGGACTCCACTTAATGCTGAACCTTCAGGGGTACACGTTCCGCCGTCCTGTCCGCGCCACCGGCTCGAACATGCTGTTTCAGGCGGTGCGGGAGGTGGATGGCGCACCGGTCATCATCAAGACGCCGGTGGGCCCCGCCATCGGCCCGCGCGAGGACGAGCGGTACCGCCGGGAGTACGGCATCCTTCAGCGGCTCCGGGGCGTGCGCGGCGTCACCCGGCCTTATGGCTGCGAGCGGGTCAATGACCGTCCCATTCTGGTCTTGGAGGAGGTGCAAGGCGTGCCCCTCTCCGAGGCGGTGGGCAGGCCCTTCGAGCTCGCCCGCTTCCTGGAGCTGGCCGTCTCGCTGACTTCGACCCTCGCGGAGATCCACCTCCAGGGCGTCATCCACAAGGACATCAAGCCCTCCAACATCATCGTCACTCCCACGGGCGAGCCGCACATCATCGATTTTGGCGCCGCCACCCTCCAGCGGACCGAGCATGTGGATGCGGCTCCGACCCACCTGATCGAGGGAACGCTGGCCTACATGTCCCCGGAGCAGACCGGGCGCATGAACCGCGCGCTGGACTACCGGACCGACTTCTATTCCCTGGGCGTGACGTTCTACGAACTCCTCACGGGAGCCCGGCCGTTCCAGGGGGGTGACGCGCTCGCGTGGTTCCATGCCCACATGGCGCTGCTGCCGAGGCCGCCACATGAGCTCATCTCCGGCATCCCGCCCGTGGTGTCCGCGATCGTGATGCGGTGCCTGGCCAAGGTGGCCGAGGAGCGCTACCAGAGCGCCGAGGGGTTGATGCATGACCTCGCGGAGTGCGTGGAGGGCCTGCGCCGGGGCGCCATCGAGGACTTCGTGCTGGGCAAGCGGGACATCCCCAGCCGCTTCCAGCTTCCCCAGCGGCTCTACGGGCGAGACGCTCACGTCGCCACGTTGCTGCGAGGCTTCGAGCGAATCGTGAGTGGGGGTAAGCCCGAGCTCATCCTGGTCCGCGGCTACTCCGGCATTGGCAAGTCGTCGGTGGTCCACGAGCTGCACAAGCCCGTGGTCCAGCGGCGAGGGTTCTTCCTCAGCGGCAAGTTCGATCAGCTCCAGCGGGATGTTCCCTATGCCACCCTGGCCCAAGCCATCCGGGGGCTGGTGCAGCAGTTGTTGGCAGGCACCGACGCGGAGGTTGCCCAGTGGCGTGAGCGCTTGCGCGAGGCCCTCCAGGGCAACGGCCAGGTCATCGTGGAGCTGGTTCCTCAGCTCGCGCTCGTCATGGGCCCGCAGGCCGTGGTTCCGGAGCTTCCGCCCGCCGAGGCGCAGCACCGCTTCAACCAGGTGTTCCTCCAGTTCCTCGGAGCCTTCGCCACTGTCGAGCACCCGCTCGTCATGTTCCTGGATGATCTGCAGTGGGCGGACCTGGCCAGCCTCCGGCTCCTCCAGTTTCTCCTCATCGAAGAGAACGCGCCACCGGTGCTGTGGATCGGGGCCTACCGGGACAACGAGGTCAGCCTCTCCCACCCGCTGATGATGACGCTCGGGGAGGTGCGCAAGGCGAAGACCCCGGTCACCGATCTCCAGCTCGAGCCGCTGAGCCTGGAGCAGGTCCAGCAGCTCGTCGGCGATGCGCTCCCCGGCGCGGGGGCGGAGCTCATCGTGCCGCTCTCGGAGCAAGTCCAACAGAAGACCGGCGGCAACCCGTTCTTCCTCCTTCAGTTGATGCTGGCGCTGCACCACGATGGCCTCCTCAGCCGCGCTCCCGGGGGCGGATGGCGCTGGGAGGCCGAGGGCGTCCGGGCCAAGGGCTACTCGGACAACATCGTCGACTTCATGGCTCGCAGCCTGCACCAGCTTCCCGCGAGCACCCAGCACCTGCTCCCCCTGGCGGCGTGCGTGGGCAACAGCTTTTCCCTGGGGATGCTGGCCGTCATCTCCGGCATGGAGGCGGACGAGGCGGAGCGGGGCCTCGAGCCGGCGCTCCAGGAGGGCCTGGTGGTGCGCAGCGCCCTGGAGGAATACCGGTTCCTGCACGATCGCATCCAGCAGGCGGCGCATGCCTTCATCCTCGAGAGAGAGCGCAAGGCGATCCACCTGCGCATCGGGCGACTGCTGCTGGAGGGCCTGTCTCCCGAGGAGGTCCGCGAGAAGCTCTTCGAGATCGTCAGCCAGCTCAACACCGGGGTGGAACTGATCAGCAGCCCCGAGGAGCGCCACCGTCTCGCGCGCCTGAACGCCGAGGCAGGTTGGAAGGCCCGGGCTTCGAGCGCGCACGGCTCGGCCGCCGCCTATCTCTCGATGGCCTTCGCGCTCATCCCAGGTGATCCCTGGGCGACGGACCACGCGCTGGCTTTCAAGGTGCAGCTCGAGCAAGCGAGCAGCGAGCTCATGAGCGGCAACGCCGCCGAGGCTCGCCGCCTGTTGCAGGGGCTGCGAACCCGGGTCCGGAGCCGGGGGGAGATCGCCGCTGCCTACGGCCTGATGCATGAGGTGCACCTCATCGCCGGAGAGCTTCAGGCCTCCGTCACCTGCCTCCTGGAGAGCCTGTCCCTGCTGGGCATGCCGATGGACCCGCATCCCTCTTGGGAGGAGGCCGCGGCCGCCCGGGAGGAGGTCCTGGCGCTGCTGGGGGGCCGCTCCATCGAGAGCCTCGTCGATCTGCCGCTGATGACGGACGCGGACATGAAGCCGGTGATGAGCGTCCTGGCCCGCCTCTTCCCGTCGGCCTACCTCACCGACAACAACCTGCTCGTCCTCCACGTCTGCCGGATGGTCGCCCTGAGCCTCCGCTACGGCAACACCAACGAGTCCGTCATCGGATACAGCTCGCTGGGCGTGCTGCTGGGTCCGTTCTTCAAGAGCTATCAGGAGGGCCACGCCTATGGCCTGCTCGCCTGCGCGCTCATCGATCGTTACAACCTGGCCAACGAGCGGGCCCGGGCGCTCTTCAACCTGGAGATGATCAGCTACTGGTGCCGGCCCCTGGCCGTCGCGCACGAGCACGCCTTGAGCGGCTTCCAGCACGCGCTCCAGACCAACAACTACCTGTTCGCCTGCTACATCGTCGGCCATCTCGTCTGGAACCGGATGGCCCTGGGGCACAACCTGGACGACGTCTACCAGGACGGCGTCGCCCGGATGGACTTCATGCGCAAGACTGGCTTCGTGGGGGTGGAGGAGACCACCCTCATCGTCCTGCGCTACGTGCAGCAGCTCCGGGGCCTTGCGCCCACGTTCGGCACGCTGGACGGGGATGGCTTCGACGAGAAGTCCCTCGAGGCCGCGCTGTCGCCGGCTCACATGAGCGGCATGGTGTGCCAGTACTGGCTCTCCAAGATGCAGGCGCGCTTCATGTGCGGCTCCTATGGAGAGGCCCGTGCCGCGGGAGACCAGGCCGCGGCGTTCATCTGGGCCTTCATTGGCATCATTCCGCTCCTGGACTTCCACCTCTTCCGAGCCCTGACCCTGGTCGCGTGTTGCGAGGGCGCGGCGGAGGAGGAGCGGCAGCGGTATCTCAAGGACGCCGAGGCCCACTGGCGGCAGCTCGAAGAGTGGGCAGACACCTGCCCGGGGACCTTTCGCGCGCTCGAGCGGCTGGTCTTCGCGGAGCTGTCCCGCCTCCGGGGCCGCCTGGACGAAGCGCTCCCCGCGTACGAGGAGGCTCTTCGCATGGCCCGCGAGAATGGCTTCATCCAGCACGTGGCGCTCGCGTGCGAGCTGGCGGCGAACTTCTACCGCAGGCGGCAGGCCCCGTTCATCGCGGAGGCCTACGCGCGCCAGGCCCGCGAGGCGTACGCGCAGTGGGGCGCCCACGGCAAGGTCAAGCAGCTGGATGCCCTGTGGCCTTCTCTCGTGACGTTGGCTGCACCTGCGAGCGCCACCAACACCACCACCTCGGAGGGCCGGGAGATCGACGCGCTCGCTGTGGTCAAGGCTCAGCAGGCCGTCTCCAGCGAGATCGTCCTCGAGCGGCTGGTGTCCACACTCATGCGGGTCGCCACCGAGAACGCGGGGGCCCAGCGTGGAGCGTTGCTGCTCCCGCGGGGTGACAAGCTCGTGGCCGTGGCCGTGACGGTGAGCACCGCAGGCGGCGCGCAGTCCCTCCCGCCCGAGGAGGCAGAGGCCTCGCTGCCTTGGACGATCCTCTCTTACGTCCGGCGGACGCGCGAGCATGTGCTCATCGGCGACGCGTCGGCGCCTCACCCGTTCTCGTCTGATCCCTACCTCGCGCGCAGCGGAGCCTGGTCCGTGCTCTGCCTGCCACTGATGCGCCAGGAGTCCCTGTCGGGAGTGATGTACCTGGAGAACCGGCTCGCCTCCGGGGCGTTCACACCGGGCCGCATCATGCTGCTGGGGCAGCTGGCCTCGCAGGCCGCCATCTCGATCGAGAACGCACGGCTGTACGCCGAGCTCCAGCACACCGAGGCTGCGCTGCGCAGCGCCAACGACGAGCTGGAGCGGAGGGTGGACGAGCGCACGCGCGAGCTCAAGCAGGCGCAGGCCCAGCTGGTGGACACGGCGCGAGCGGCGGGCATGGCCGAGGTCGCCTCGGATGTGCTGCACAACGTTGGCAACGTGCTCACCAGCGCCGTCATCAACCTGGACCAGATGCGCTCCGCGGTCGCGGCCTCGCGCCTGGAGCGGGCGGCGCAGCTCTCCGCCATGCTCAAGGAGCACCGGGAGAACCTGGTGGAGTTCCTGACGCACCACCCGCGGGGCCGCGTCCTCCCGGACTACCTCTCTGCGCTCACCGAGGAGCTCCGTCACGAGCGGACCCAGCTCCGGGCGAACATTCATGAGATGGGCCTGCACATCGAGCACATCCACGCCATCATCCGGGTGCAGCAGGACTACGCGAAGAGTTCCCTCATGCTCGATAAGTGGGACCTCGCGCAGCTCATTGAGGACAGCCTGCGCTTCCAGCTGCCCACGCTGCAGCGCCACGGTGTCTCGGTGACGTGCGAGCTCGCCAACGTGCCCCGGGTGCGAGTGGACAAGCACAAGGTGCTGCAGATCCTCATCAACCTCCTGCGCAACGCCAAGGACGCCATGGCAGAGGTGCCCGAGGAGCACCGTCACGTGTGTGTGAAGCTGGGGGCCCAGGGGCATATGGCGCGGATCCAGGTGGTGGACAGCGGCAAGGGCTTCACGCCGGAGATCCGCAAGCGGCTCTTCTCGCACGGCTTCACCACGCGCAAGGAGGGGCATGGCTTTGGCCTGCACTCGAGCGCGCTGGCGGCGCAGGCGATGGGAGGCCGCCTCCTGCTGGAGAGCGAAGGGCCCGGCAAGGGCGCCACGGCTACGCTCGAGCTCCCGCTCCAGAAGGCCGTGTGACGAGATGGCTGGGCTTACGGACGCCGACGGGCGTCGCGGAGGAGGTTCGACTTCGCCTCGTCGATCAAAGGCCCAGCACCGGCTGCCGCCAGCCGGTGGGGCCCCCACACGTGCGTCCTGATGCTGCGTCTCTTCGCGGCTCTTCTACATCGGTCCCGGGCCTGTCAGCCGATGGCCTCCCGGAGCCTCCGGGCGTGTGCCTCCTGCTGCTCGAAGAGCGGGCGGTTCCTGCTCAGCAGCAGGACAAGCGCCGGATCGCCCTCGTACTGCTTCAGGCCCTTCTCGGTGAGTTCCAACGCTTGCTGCTGGTCCTTCCGCACCTCTTCCAGGAAGGCCTTGTCGAAGTCCCGGCCGTGCTTGCCCGAGATCTCGCGGAGCGACTTGGAGAACTGGTGGATCTGCTTCTCCACCTGGCGGTCACTGCTCGCGGAGGTCTGCGGCGCACCTTGCGGACGCCCCTCCATCCCCGCGCCCCCCGCGCCTCCGACACCGGTCTGATAGGAGAGGTCTACCAGGGCGAGGCTCAGCGCTTGGGTGCGGGCATATCTCTCCAGGGTGGCCAGCTGCTGTTGATGGTGCTCTCTCAGCTGGTGCGCCAGGGCACGCACTTGGATGTCAGTGGACTTCTCCAGCGCCAGATCAGCGAGAGCGATCTCCTTCTGATCGATCAGTCCCAACTGATCAACGAACGCGGCCTTTTTGGCAACGGTCTCTTGGACCTTCTCCTGCGCCTTTCTCGCGGACTCCTGCCGCCCATGGGCACAGGCGCCCCCCATCCCCAGGACTCCCAACAGCCCCACGCCCAGCAGACAGTGTTTCAGCTTCATGGTCTTGTCCTCCCTCTGGCCGGAATGGCGCTCCACAAGCTGGAGAGGGAGAGCGAACTTCACAAGAGATCGGAGAGGGCCGTAGAGAGGGCCCGCCACGGCGGCAGAACGTCAACCGGCTGCGGCATGCCCCGGAACGGACCTTTGCCCCTCCCCACGGGACGATGCTCGACTTCTCGTCACTGGGCCTCGCCCGGAGGGCTCATCATCAGGTCTCGCCTTCGTCTACGATCGCTTGGATCTCGGCCTCCAGCCAGCGGCGGGTGGAGGAGTGGCGCACCTCTGTGAGCTGCTGGATGGGCAGCAGCTTCCAACTGATGAGAAACCCGCTCCAGAGGATGTTGAGCCGCGCCGCGCGCCCCTCGCCATCTGGAGGGCCCAACCAGCGAGCCAGGGGTTCGATCGCCTTCTTCCGGAGCAACTCGACACTCGTCGCATAGGCCTCGGGGTCAGCTGCCGAGAGGATCAGCATCGCCAGCGGGCCCGGGGCGTCCTCCGCCCCGAGGAAGAGGGACACCACCGTCTTCCCGAAGCGGCGCCGATCTCCCTGGAGCATCGGGGTGATGTCGAGCACTAGCTCCAGCGTCGCCCGGTACAGCCCCTGCTTCGAGCCGAAGTAGCGGCCGACGAGCGAGGAATTCACCCCGGCCAGCTCCGCCACGTCGCGCACACCCGTGTTGGCGAAGCCTCGTGTGGAGAACAGCGTCCGGGCGGCGGTGAGCAGGGCGGCGCGCGTGCGCTCGGCGTCTCGTTGACGGGTCGACGTCTTGGGCTCCATCGGATCGAGATTTGTACACGGCTGTTTACATGCGGCAAGGGCTGCACTATGTCCGGCGATGTACACAGCCGTGTACATCGCGCGGCTGTCGAGCCGAAAGGACGTGTGCGGATGACTGCGACGAAGAAGGGCGAGTTCACTTTCTCCCCAGAGGCGCTGCGGGAGAAGTACCGGATCGAGCGCGAGAAGCGGCTGCGCCCCGACGGCAACACCCAGTACATCCCCCTCCAGGGCGTCTTCGAGGACTTCGACAAGGACCGCTATGTCGAGCCCGGCTTCACCCGTCCGGCGCTGACCGAGAAGCTCGACGTGCTGATCGTCGGCGGTGGCTTTGGCGGCATGCTGGCCGGAGTGCGGCTGCGCCAGGCGGGAGTGAACTCCTTCCGCATCATCGAGAAGGGCGGCGACTTCGGCGGCACTTGGTACTGGAATCGCTACCCGGGCGCCGCCTGTGACGTGGAGTCGTACATCTACCTGCCGCTGCTCGAAGAGACCGGCTACATGCCCAAGGAGAAGTACGCCAAGGCGCCGGAGATCTTCGCCCACTGCCAGCGCATTGGCCGGCACTTCGATCTCTACAAGGCGGCGCTGTTCCAGACCTTGGTCCAGACGATGGACTGGGACGAGGGCGCCCGGCGCTGGAACATCACGACCGATCGGGGCGACCGGCTCGCGGCGCGGTTCGTGATCATCGCGGGCGGCGTCCTCCACAAGGCGAAGCTGCCCGGCATCCCAGGGATCGAGACCTTCCGGGGCCACTGCTTCCACACGAGCCGCTGGGACTATTCCTATACCGGCGGCAGCCCCACGAGCCGCATGACCCGGCTGGCCGACAAGCGCGTGGGCATCATCGGCACGGGCGCGACAGCGGTCCAGGCCATCCCCCACCTGGGTGCTGCGGCCCAGCAGCTGTATGTCTTTCAACGCACGCCCTCGAGCGTGGGCGCGCGCAACAACCAGCCGACGGACGAGGCCTGGGTGAAGACGCTCAAGCCCGGCTGGCAGCAGGAGCGCATCCAGAACTTCTCCGCGATCGTCTCCGGCTTGCAGCAAGACGTCGACATGGTCCAGGACGGCTGGACTTCCATTTTCCAGGACACCGTCACCCAGCAGGCCCGGACGCCCGAGGAGAAGGCCGAGCTGCGCCAGCTGGCCGACTTCCGCAAGATGGAGGAGGTCCGCGCGCGGGTGGCCGCCATCATCCAGGATCCGGTGACGGCCGAGGCGCTCAAGCCCTACTACCACCCGCTGTGCAAGCGGCCCTGCTTCCACGATGAATACCTGGAGACGTTCAACCAGCCCAACGTCCAGCTCGTCGACACCGAGGGCAAGGGCGTGGAGCGGATCACTCCCACCGGAGTGGTGGTCAAGGGTAAGGAGTACCCGGTCGATTGTCTGGTCTACGCCTCGGGCTTCGAGGTCTCGGGTGAGTACACCCAGAAGCTGGGCTTCGACATCCGCGGGCGTGGCGGCAAGTCCCTGCGCGACAGCTGGGCCAAGGGCCCGGCGACGCTGCATGGCATGCACAGCCGCGGGTTTCCGAACCTGATGCCGTTCACCACGACCCAGAGCGGCTGGGCGATCAACTTCGTGCACATCCTCGACGAGCAGTCGCAGCACGCCGCCTACATCATCGCGCAGTGCCTCCAGCGAGGCGTCGAGAGGGTCGAGCCCACGGAGCAGGCGCAGCAGCTGTGGTGGGAGGTGATTCTCGGTCACCTCCAGAAGGGCGTCACCTTCGGGGGACCCGATTGCACGCCCGGCTACTACAACAACGAAGGTATCAAGTCGGGCCCGGAAGCGGTTCGCTTCGCCACCTTCGGAGGGGACACGCTCGCGTTCATCGATATCCTGCGCGCATGGCGCCAGAGCGGGGAACTCGCGGGACTGGAGCTCACGCGCGGCGAGGCGTCTTCCCACCCATGAGTCCTTCCATGTCCCGATTCCTCTCCAAGTCTCTGGCCGCCTGTGTGTTGCTGGCGGGTGCCCAGGTTCTGGCTGCTCCTCCGAAGGCCTACCGCCAGGAGGTGGTGGTGGCCGGCTCTCACTTCCAGGGCGTCCACGGGCTCGTCGTCGATGGCAAGGGACACCTGCTGGCCAGCAATCTGCTCGGCCAGACGGTCCACTCCGTCGACCTGAGCACGGGCGCGGTGAGCACCCTGGTGGGGCCTCCGCTGGGTGGCGCGGATGATGTGACGCTGGGGCCCGACGGCTCGGTCTACTGGACCGGCTACTTCACCGGCCAGCTGATGCGGCGCACCCCGGATGGAAAGACGCGCGTCATCGCCAAGGAGCTGCCGGGCCTCAACTCGTTGGCCTTCCGCCGCGATGGCCGCTTCTACGTCACCCAGGTTGGCCGAGGCGATGCGCTGTGGGAAGTGGACCCGAACGGGAAGAAGCCACCTCGGAAGATCCTCTCGGGGCCCGGATTCCTCAACGGCTTCGAGTTCGGACCGGATGACCGGCTGTACGGTCCACTTCTGATGAAGGGGCAGATCGTCCGCGTGGACGTGGACACGGGCAGCATCGAGACCGTGGCGGATGGCTTTGGGATGCCCACCGCCGTCAACTTCGACGCACGCCGCGAGAACCTCTATGTGGTCGACTCGGTACGGGGCGAGCTGGTCCGTGTTCGGCTGCCCTCGGGCGCCAAGGAGGTCGTCGCGAAGCTGCCCACTGGGCTCGACAACCTGGCCGTGGGTCCGGATGACCAAGTGTACGTGTCCAACATGGTCGACAACGACATCCGCGTGGTCAATCCCGCAGATGGTTCGATCCGGGTTTTGGTCGAGTCGCGCCTGGCCGTGCCTTCCGGTCTCGCCGTTGCGCCGGATGACCCGGACGAGCAGCTGTACGTGGCGGATGTATATGCCCTGCGCCGCGTGGGCGGGCGCGAGGGGAAGATCCAGCAGACGACCCGCGTGCTCTCCACCCGGATGACGTTCCCCATGAACGTGAGTCTGAGCGCGAAGCACGTGGTGCTGAGCAGTGCCTATCTGGGCAGCCTGCAGGTGCTGGATCGGGCCTCGGGAGAGGTCCTGCGGACGATTCCCAACACCAACGGCATCCAGGGCGCGCTTGAGCTCGCGGATGGGTCGCTGCTCGTCGCCGAAGCGGCCACGGGCAAGCTGGTACGCGTGAGTACTGCCGAGCCCGCGGTGACCACAGTGCTCGCCGAGGGCTTGGAGGGGCCCATGGGCCTCGCCGCTGACACGGAGGCGCAGGAGCCCGGGGTGTACGTCACGGAGGTGCGCTCGGGGAAGGTGACCCGGGTGCGCCTGTCGGATGGCGCCAAGAGCACGGTGGCCAAGGGCCTCAAGGCTCCAGAGGGCATCGCCCGGCATCCAGATGGAGGGCTGATCGTCGCCGAGGTGGGCCGCAAGCGGCTGGTGCGCATCGAACCGGCCACGGGTCGGCTAACCGTGCTCGCGAGCAACCTGCGCATCGGTCTGCCCGAGAGCGCGGGCCTGCCGCCTGGCTACCTCCCCACGGGGATTGCGGTGGGCGGCTCGGGAACCATCTACGTGACGTCCGACATCGAGAGCGCCCTCTACCGATTCGTCCCAGTTCCCTGAGGCCTTCTCGCCAGGGGTGCGTTACCCACTCGCGCGAGGATCTGTGACCGACGCTCCCAGCTGGGGTGGTGAGATGCGGACGAGGGGATAGGCATCTCGACTCATCCCGCCTTGGATGGCGCCGTCACTCCGGCTGATCCGGACAGCTCGATTCTGGAACCAACGGCGAAACTGGCTCCACCACTGCCGTGTGGCCAGAGCGGGCAGGGCGTAGGGTCTGGCTCCGTACCAGGTGATGCCGGAGAGCGGAATGACCTCTGGCCGTGGGAGGCCTCTCCACCCCCGCGTATAGAGTTTGAGCAGCAGCGTCGAGGGCCATCCCAGCTCTAGGTACGGCACAGAGGGGTTCAATCCAGGCCGCAGTTCCTGCCATCCTGCGAAGGGCTCCGGGATCGAGGCCTCGCCTCCATCAGGGTGGAGCAATGGCAGGGGACCACTGGGGACATGCCACACGAGGGTCTTTCCCAGAAACTCATCCACTTGCCACACCGCTCGCCAACGCCCCAGACCTTCAGGCATGAGGAAGGCGATCTCTGGATCCTCATGCGGGGCGGCACAGGCGGCGAGGAGGGCCAGCAGGAGAAACCAGGGAGACCGAAAGGATCGCGCGGGGTGGAGCATCCCCTACAGTGTGGCGTCTCCTCTTCGGCACTGTCATGGCCTTCTCTTCCATCGGGCTCTAAGGGAGCCTGAGTCGGTGGGGCGAGGGCCTTGATGGGAATGCGCCTCTCTGTGCGCGGATAATGGAGTCGGCGGGAATGGAACCCGCGCCGGGCGGTGCGAAACCTCTAGCAGAATTGCGCCCTTACCTCGTAACCGTCCGGAATGCTTAGGAGTCGATATCCCGCCGCGTCCCGCGTCGTCCCGTCCTGTCCCATCCCATTCCGCAGGCTCCTGCGACATACGTGCAACATGGCGGCGCTCGTCGCCGTGGGGCAGTGGTTCTGGTGCGGGCTGTCCAGGCAAGCGAGGCGGCGCAGAAGGCGCCGCTTCTCGGGTGTGTCATTGAGACCGGGTGGCAGCGTGCTCGCCCTGGGGGAGTTCTGCGGTGGTTCCAACAGGGAGAGCCCCATCAGTTCTTGCGGCCCGCAGCCGAGGGTAGACACATCCGCAGCAGCGTTGGGACACTCAGCACCGTCTTGTCCCGTTCAGTTCCCAGCTGGAGGGGTACACTGGGGGCACATACATCCCAACCCGGTTCAGCAAAGTCGTGACGCTGAGCGACGGGAGGCCTGATCACAATGAGCGTACCACCTGAGTGGTATCGCCCTACGCGCGTCCTTGCCGTATTCAGGTGGCGGCCAGCAGTTCTCGCCATGCAGGGGAAGGGCCCCTGCCGTGGTACGGCGCTTTTATCCATTGATTGCCTGCGACGCGCTCATATGTCTTCTGATCAGCAACCCCAGCCAGATTCCGGTGACGGTACAGCACCGTCGGGCACCTTCTTCGTGGGATTGGGCATGCCCTCGATTGTCAGGATCCCAGTTCCAGGGACGCAGGGACTCTTCATTGAGTTCTCGCCTCGTGGACATGTGCCCAAAACCGGGTCGACAAGCACCGTGTTTATTCAAGACGTGACCGGCAAGCGCCACCTGCGGCTCGACTACGGGTACAACAAGACCACGAACTCCTACAACTACCATTGGAATCAGCAGGGGACTGCCCAGGTGTTCGGCGTCACGAATCATTCGCCTGCCGGAAGCGCGGGCCAGACTCTCTATAACGCCGCCAAGGTTTTCAAGTATGCCGGACGGACGGTTGTGATCGTCGGCGCGGTGACGGATGTGTACTCGGTCGTGGTCGCCAAGAAGCGCCTACGGCAGGTGATCAAGGTTGCCTCAGGTTGGGCTGGCGCTGTCGCGGGAGCGAAGGGGGGAGGCGCGGTCGGAGCAGGGGTGGGAACGGTGATCGAGCCCGGTGGCGGAACCGTGGTAGGAGGGGTTGTGGGCGGAGTGGTCGGCGGAGCCGGGGGCTATTTCGGAGCCTCGTGGGCGGCGGAGAAAGCGTACGACTACATTGAAGAGACGTACTTCGAGAAGGTGCCGGAGGGCGGATGACAGGTGGCCACCAAACCAACACCAGACAACGGGTGCCGCATGTCGTGGCGTTGATCCTGACGCACATACTCCCGTCATCTCTTACCGGATCCGGTGCTGGCCGTAGGCCCTCTCTGGAAAAGGCGATCTTGGGATGGGTCATGAGCCACGACAGCGTTGACGCTGCCGTGCCCGGAGACGTCCAACGAATTCTCGCTACCACTTTGTGCCGCGCGGGCCGAGTGACGTTTCTGGACTCCACGGTGGATCTTGCTCCGGGCACGCCGTGGAGTGCCGTGCCAGGGGGCTCTGCACGGGTGCTGGCACCGGCTCGATTCCAGGCGCTCATACGACGCCCCGTGTTTCCGCTTCGGTGCACCCGCGATCCCGAAGTGACACGGCAGCTCTTCGATGATGCAGCGTTCCCCTGGCTCCAGGGAGGACAACTCGCGTTGGTCACTCCTCATGAAGGAGTGCCGATAGACCCTGAGTACTCGTTTGTCGACGCGGCATTTGACCCGAGCCGAGTGGAGGAGGTCTTTGGGGCCACGAAAGACACATTGCTCGCGTTGATGCGCCCTGGCCCTGACGGCGATTTCGCGCACTTCGCTGTTCGCACCGAGGTGGCTGCATTGCTGTGGGACCGGTTGTCGGCGTCGTGCGAGGAGATGTCGATCCCCCTGCGTGTTGTAGACGGACCGGAGTTCAGCCAGACTCGCTGGATTGTTCAAGAGGACTGAAGAAGGCCATGCCGTCCCAGTCAAGCCAGCCCGGCTTCCCTAAGGCGATCAACGCCTGCTTGCTGGAAGCGGGCACGGCTTAGAGCGGCGGGCTGCCTTCCTCGGAGACGGCGGGAACCGAACCCGCAGCAAGGCTCGGGATGTGTGGGCCGTGGGCTCACGGTGGCTCGGCGTGGAGCAGCTCGCGGAAGAGCACCTCGGCCACCTCGCGGAACAGCTCTCCCGAGGCCAGCAGCCCGCCACAGTGGTGCGGCTCCCGGGCCAGCGTAAGCGCCACGGCCTTCTCCAACACCGCCTCCCAGAACGGCTCCGAGCCGTCCGGCAGCAAGAACTCGCGGATGATGCTCCAGGGCCACGGCAGCACTGTCGTCGGATCCGCGTCACTCGGCGTGGTGAAGCAGTCCAGGTCCACGTCCAGCAACACCCGCTCCGCGCGCTCCAGCACTTCGCGCACCGCATCCCCCGGCGCCGGTGCCCGGAAGGCCTCCGCCGCCCGGTCCACCGTGGGCACTGCCACCAACCGGTGTTCCCGGCCCCGCGTGTCCCGGTACGTGTCCCGCTCGAACGCTCCCCGAGGCCGTGCCCGCGCGATGAGCAGCGCGTCCCCCACCAGACCCGCCTCCATCGCTGCAAGGATGTGATCGTAGTTGCGCACGTCCAGCGCCCACCGTGCGTGCTCGTCCAGTGCCCGCAGTCCCGCGCTCCGGTCCGGCACGGCCTCGGGCTGGCGCGGCGGCACCACATCCAGGTGCCGGTCCAGGCTCACCAACAGTGCGGGCCCTCCACCGTCCCCGAGTGCGCACGCCCAGGAGGGCAGGGCGAGCCGGTGCGGATCGAACACATAGGCATCCGAGGGCCCTCGGCCCCCCGCCAGCGACAGGCGGATGACGCCGGCGAGGCGCAGGTGCTGCGGCGCGTCTTGCTCCATGTGGGGAATAACCTCCCGGGTCTGTGCTTTCCCACCGGCTGCGTGCAGTCGGAAGTGTAGGCTGCGCGCCCCTCTGCCGTGAAAGGAGAGCGGGCCCATAGGGCCCCAGCATCGCATGCGCCACCTTTCCGCCGCCGTGCTCCTCGTGAGCCTCTCGGCCTTCGCCCAGACTTCTCCCTCCAAGCCCATGACCGAACGGAAGACAGACTCCTTCCTCCGCCAGTACTCCGAGACCCGCCGCTTCATGAGCGGCCGTCCCGGAAAGGCGCGCATCACCCCGGACGAGAAGACCCTCCTCTTCCTCCGCACCCAGCCCACCTCCGCCACGCAGATGCTCTATGCCTTCGACGTGGCCACCGGCACCACGAAGGAGCTGCTCACCCCCGACGCCATCCTCAAGGGCGCCGAGGAGCAGCTCTCCGTCGAGGAGAAGGCCCGCCGTGAGCGCATGCGCGTCAGCTCCCGCGGCTTCACCACCTATGAGCTCTCCGAGGACGGCGAGCGCATCCTCGTGAGCCTCTCCGGCAAGCTCTACATCGTCGAGCGCTCCACCGGAAAGGTCACCGAGCTGAAGACGGGTCCCGGCGTCATCGACCCGCACTTCTCTCCGGACGGCAAGCAGATCGCCTACGTGCGGAACAACGACGTGTTCCGCATCGACCTCGCCGCCAACAAGGAACAGCCAGTCACGAAGGGTGGCACCGAGCAGAAGACTCACGGCCTGGCCGAGTTCGTCGCCCAGGAGGAGATGCACCGCTTCTCCGGCTTTTGGTGGAGCCCGGACGCCAAGTCCATCGCCTACACGGAGTCTGACACCTCCGGCGTGGAGAAGCTCACCATCGTGGACGTGATGCACCCCGAGCAGGGTGGCACCGCCTTCCCGTACCCCCGCCCCGGTAAGGCCAACGCGGTGGTCCGCCTCGGCATCACCCCTGTCACCGGTGGCAAGACCGTGTGGGTGGACTGGGACGCCAAGGCCTATCCGTACCTGGCCACCGTCACGTGGCAGAAGGGCGGGCCGCTCACGGTGCTCGTGCAGAACCGCACCCAGACGGAGGAGCAGCTCCTCGCCGTGGACCCCAGCACCGGCAAGACGCGACTGCTGCTCACGGAGAAGGATGCCGCGTGGGTCAACCTGGACCAGGACTTCCCTCGCTGGCTCGAGGATGGCAGCGGCTTCCTCTGGTACTCCGAGCGCAATGACGGCCCCGAGGTAGAGCTGCGCAACCCGGACGGCAGCCTCGCGCGCACCCTTGTGAAGCCGGAGGCGGGTTTCCGTGGACTGGCCCGCTTCATCGACAAGGACCGCACGCTCTACTTCCACGGCTCGTCCAATCCCACCGAGAGCTACCTCTGGCGCGTGAAGGACGGCGGCGCCCCCGAGAAGGTTGCCACCGGCACCCCCGCTCCCGCGTTCGAGATGCCTGTCACCCTCTCCAAGAACGGCGGGCTGCTCGTCACCCTGTCCTCCACCCCCACCACCATGCCGAGCTTCCAGGTGCTGAGGCCGGATGGTACCCGCGTGGGCGAGCTGCCCTCGGTCGCCGCCGAGCCGCCCTTCACCCCCAACACCCAGCTCTTTCAGGTGGGCAAGGAGGGCTTCCACGCCTCCGTCACCCGCCCTCGGAACGCCAAGCCCGGTGTGAAGCTGCCCGTCATCCTCTACGTGTACGCGGGCCCCACCACCACCGTGGTGCGCCACGGCATGGCCGAGAACCTGCTCAACCAGTGGCTCGCGGACCAGGGCTTCCTCATCGTGAAGATCGACGGGCGCGGCACCCCGCTGCGTACCTCCTCCTGGGAGCGCGTGGTGAAGTACGACTTCGCCACCATCACCCTGGATGACCAGATCGCCGGCCTCAAGGCCCTCGCCGAGAAGGTGCCCGAGCTGGACCTCTCTCGCGTGGGCATCTACGGCTGGAGCTTCGGCGGCTACATGTCCGCCCTGGCCGCGCTCAAGCGCCCGGACTTCTTCAAGGCCGCCGTGGCCGGTGCGCCCGTGGTGGACTGGCTCGACTACGACACCCACTACACCGAGCGCTACCTCGGGCTCCCCCAGGAGCACCCCGAGGCCTACGAGAAGAGCTCCCTGCTCACCTACGCCAGGGACCCGAACACGCCCGTGGCCCCGCTGCTCCTCATTCACGGCACCGCGGACGACAACGTCTACTTCTTCCACACGCTCAAGCTCAGCCACGCGCTCTTCCTCGCGGGCAAGCCGCACGAGCTGCTGCCGCTCAGCGGGCTGACGCACATGGTGCCGGATCCGCTCGTCACCCAGCGCCAGTACGAGCGGGTGCTCGACTACTTCCGCAAGCACCTGTAGCCGGTGCCCGCAAAAGGAGAGGCCCGGCTCCCGCCAAGGGGGTCCGGGCCTCGATCAGCCAGTCCGTGAGGAGTGGCTGGGGTTCGCGGTGAGACTCAGACCGCGCGCACGTTCTGGGCCTGCAGGCCCTTGGGGCCGCGGGTCACCTCGAACTGAACCTTCTGCCCCTCCTGCAGGGTGCGGAAGCCATCCATGTTGATGGCGGTGTGGTGGCAGAACACGTCCTCGCCACCTCCGTCCTGCGTGATGAAGCCGAACCCCTTCGCATCGTTGAACCACTTCACGGTACCAGTTGCCATTTTGCGTCCTTACTTGACGGGCGGCGCCGGAGCCCCCCGGGTTCTTCAGCCCCCCGACTACCGGAAGGCATTGCAGTCTTAGTGGGCCTCTGTCCTTCAAGTCTAGAGACCCGTGTGCAATTGACGCGTTGAGCGCCTCACACTTCGAGCAGCAGCCGCTCTGGATCCTCAATGCATTCCTTGACACGCACCAGGAACTGCACCGCCTCGCGGCCGTCCACCAGCCGGTGATCGTACGAGAGCGCCACGTACATGATGGGCCGGATGACGATCTGCCCGTCCTTCACCACCGCGCGCTCCACGATGTTGTGCATGCCCAGGATGCCCGTCTGCGGCGGGTTCAGGATGGGCGTGGACAGCATGGAGCCGAAGATGCCGCCGTTGGAGATGGTGAACGTGCCGCCCTGCAGGTCGGCCATCGTCAGCTTGTCGTTGCGCGCGCGCACGCCGAGCTCGCCGATCTGCTTCTCCAGCTCCGCCAGCGACAGCTTGTCCGCATCCCGCACCACCGGCACCACCAGGCCACGCGAGCCCGATACCGCCACGCCGATGTCGTAGTAGTGCTTGAAGACGACGTCGTCGCCTTCAATCTCGGCGTTGATCTGCGGGAAGGCCTTGAGGGCCTCGATGGAGGCGCGGACGAAGAAGCTCATGAAGCCGAGCTTCACTCCGTGCTTGGCCTGGAACTTGTCGTTGTACTTCTTGCGCAGCGCCATCACGTCGCCCATGTCCACCTCGTTGAAGGTGGTGAGGATGGCGGCGGTGGACTGCGCCTGGATGAGCCGCTCCGCCACGCGCTTGCGCAGCGGCGTCATCCGCACGCGCTCCTCGCGGGCCGCGTTGGGGCGCGGACCGGCGGGCACAGCCGGAGCCGAGGGCGCCGGAGCCTGGGGGCCCTTGCTCAGCTGGCCGAGCACGTCGTCCTTGGTGATGCGGTGACCCGCGCCCTGGAGCTGGCTGACGTCCACGTTGTTGGCCGTGGCGATGTTCTGCGCCGTGGGCGTGATGGGCTTCTCGCGGGCCGGAGCCGGCTCGGCAGCCTTGGGCGGAGGCGGGGCGGCCTGGGGCGCGGACGCGGCGGCGGTGGCGCCGGCGGCGTCGATCAGCCCGAGCACCTCACCGACGCGGACCTTGTCTCCCTCCTTGAAGGAGATCTGCGCCAGCGCGCCGGCCGCCGGAGCGGGCACGTCGATGGTGACCTTGTCCGTCTCGAGCATGACGACGGGCTCGTCGGCGGAGACGGTGTCACCCTTCTTCTTGTTCCACTTGCCAACGACGGCTTCGGTGATGGACTCGCCCAGGGGCGGGACTTTCAGTTCAACGGCCATTCTTGGTTCCTCGGAGGATGGCTTCCTCGACGATCAGGTGCTGCTCGTAGTCGTGGGTCTTCGTGAAGCCGGTGGCAGGGCTGGCGGCATCTGCCCGCCCGATGTAGCCGATCTTCACAGGACCGGTGGCGCGGGAGGATGCCACGTCATGGAGGCGGGGGAACATGAAATACCACCCGCCCGCGTTGCGCGGCTCTTCCTGCACCCAGAAGAGCTCGGTGAGCTTCGGCATGCTGGCGACGAGCTGCGCCAGCGTGTCGAAGGGGAAGGGATAGAGCTGCTCCAGGCGGACGATGGAGATGTTCCACGCCTTCTGGTCGTCCCGGGCCTTCACCAGGTCGTAGTAGACCTTGCCCGAGCACAGCAGCAGCCGGGTGACGCCAGCGGGCTCGGCTTCCTTCCGGTCGGCAATCACCTCCTGGAAGCGGCCCGTGGCCAGCTCGTCCAGCTTGCTAAACGCCTCGGGGCGGCGCAGCAGGCTCTTGGGCGACATGATGACCAGCGGCTTGCGGTAGGGGCGCACCACCTGGCGGCGCAGCAGGTGGAAGATCTGCGCGGGCGTGGTGGGGTAGCACACCTGGATGTTGTCCTCGGCGCACAGGCTGAGGAAGCGCTCGAGGCGGGCGCTGGAGTGCTCGGGGCCCTGGCCCTCGTAGCCGTGGGGCAGCAGCAGCGAGAGGCCCGACAGGCGGCGCCACTTGCTCTCACCGGCCGCGATGAACTGGTCGATGATGATCTGCGCGCCGTTGGCGAAGTCGCCGAACTGGGCCTCCCACAGGGTGAGGCCGTCCGGCACGTCCAGGCTGTAGCCGTACTCGAAGCCCATGACGGCCATCTCCGAGAGCGGGCTGTTGTAGACCTGGAAGGAGGCGCGGCCCGTGGAGAACTGCTGCAGCGGAGTGAACCGGGTACCCGTCTTCACGTCATGCAGCACCGCGTGGCGGTGGCTGAAGGTTCCGCGCTCGCTGTCCTGGCCGGACAGGCGCACCGCGTAGCCCTCGGCGAGCAGGGTGGCGTAGGCCAGCGCCTCGCCCTCGGACCAGAGCAGCTCCTCGCTCTCCAGCATGGACTGGCGCTTCTTGAGCACCGTGCGCTCCACCACCGGGTGCACGTTGAAGCCCTCGGGGGCCTCGGACAGCTTCTTCAGCGCGTCACGCAGCTTCGCCTTGTCCACCGCGGTCTGCACTTCGGGGGCGTTCTTCTGCGAACCACCCTTGTAAGGCTTCCACAGGCCCTCCAGGGCGCTGGGCTCCTTGAACTGGCGCTCCTGCTTGATGCGGGTGAGCGCGTCGTCGAACTCCTTGAGGCAAGCCTGCTTGATGGTCTCGGACTCCTCGGCGGAGATGCGGTTCTTGTCGGCCAGCGCCTTGGCGTACACCGTCCGCACCGTCTGCTGCTTGCGGATGAGCTCGTACATGTGCGGCTGGGTGAAGGACGGGTCATCGCCCTCGTTGTGCCCGTAGCGCCGGTAGCAGATGAGGTCGATGACCACGTCGCTCTTGAAGGTCTGCCGGAACTCGGCGGCCAGGCGCGCCACGTGGACGCAGGCCTCCGGGTCATCCCCGTTCACGTGGAAGACGGGCACGTCCAGCATCTGCGCGATGGCAGTGGCGTAGATGGAGGAGCGCGAGTCGTGCGGATCCGTGGTGAAGCCCACCTGGTTGTTGATCACGATGTGGACGGTGCCGCCCGTCTCGTAGCCGTTCAGGCGCGCCAGGTTCAGCGTCTCGGAGATGACGCCCTGGCCCATGAAGGCCGCGTCCCCGTGGATGAGGAGCGGCATCACCTTGGTGCGCTCCTTGTCGCCGCTGCGCTCCTGCTTGGCGCGCACGCGGCCCTCCACTACCGGGTCCACCGCCTCCAGGTGGCTGGGGTTGAAGGCCAGCGACAGGTGAATGGACGCGCCGGCGCGCGTGGTGTGGTCCGAGGAGAAGCCCATGTGGTACTTCACGTCGCCGCGGCCCATGTAGGCCTTCGGGTCGGCGGGGCCCTCGAACTCGCTGAAGATCTGATCCGGGCTCTTGTGGAGGATGTTCGTCAGCACGTTGAGGCGGCCGCGGTGGGCCATGCCGATGACGACCTCCTTCAGATCCATGCCGCCGCCCACCTCGAGGATGGTGTCCAGCATGGGGATGAGGCTCTCGCCGCCATCCAGGCTGAAGCGCTTCACGCCCACGTACTTGGTGTGGAGGAAGTGCTCGAAGCCCTCGGCCTTGGAGAGCAGGGTGAGCAGGTGGCGCTGCTCGTCCACCGAGAAGCTCGTCCGGTTCTCCGTCAGCTCCATGCGGCGCATGAGCCAGCGCCGGCGCTCGCTGTCGAGCATCTGCATGAACTCGACGCCGATGGAGCCCGCGTACGTACGGCGCAGCCGGCCGAGCAGCTCCGCCAGCTTCACGCGGGGCTCGACGAAGACGCTGCCGCTCTCCACCGGCTGCTCCAGCTCCACGGAGGAGAAGTGCTTCTCATCCACCATGGGCATGTCCGCCACGTGCTCCAGCGGCGGGCGCGAGCGGCCGAGCGGGTCCAGCGTGGCGCGCAGGTGCCCGCGCAGCCGGAAGGCGGTAATCGTCTGATCCACCCGGGCCTGCAGGCGCATGTCCTGCGTGGGGGCCGCAGCCGGAGCCGGAGCGGCGGCCACAGCGGCGGCGGTGGCTCCGTTGGCCTTGCCATTGCCCTTGGCGGGGGCGGCCGGGGCGGGAACCTCCAGCAGGTTCTTGTTGAAGATGGGGCGCCCGGCGCCGTTGTTGCGCTCGAAAATCTCCCGCCAGCTCGGATCCACACTGGAGGGATCCTGGAGGTAGCGGGCGTAGAGCCCTTCGATGAAGTCGATGTTGGCGCCCGAGAGGTACGTATCCTGGAAATTCGGCATGGCGGGGTGTCTTTTACTGGATGGGGGGCCAGTTGGGGTGTTTTCGCGGCCAATTGTTGATTCTTCCGGGACTTCTAGCGGCCTAGAACGGTGGAGGCCAACAGGAGGAGTCATGCGCCACGTGAGCGCAACTTCACTGGGAGGTACGCCTCGGTAGGTGAGCGGGCGTGGCAATGCCGCACTGCGGCGTCTCCTGTTTCACGCCCCACCTGCCGTCAGGAGTGGTAAACCGCCCGGCCTCCTTCTTCTTCTCGCGAAAGGCTCCCCATGCTGTTGCAGGGCAAGAAGATCCTGATCACCGGGGTGCTGACCCCGCAGTCGCTGGCCTTTGGTATTGCCGAGCACGCCCTGGCACAGGGGGCGGAGATCATCCTCACGGGCTTTGGCCGGGCCCGCTCTCTGACCGAGCGGAGCGCCAAGCGGCTCAAGCCGGGCACCGAGGTGCTCGAGCTGGACGTCGCCCAGCCCGCCCACTTCACCGCGCTCACCGAGTCCCTCCGCCAGAAGTGGGGGCGGGTGGACGGCGCCCTTCATGCCGTGGCGTTCGCTCCCGAGGACGCGCTGGGCGGCAACTTCCTCAACACCCCGTGGGAGAGCGTGCAGACGGCGTTCCGCGTCTCCACGTACTCGCTCAAGGAGCTGGCCGTGGCGGTGGCCCCGCTGATGACGAACGGCGGCTCCATCGTGGCGCTGGACTTCGACAACAGCACGACGGCCTGGCCCATCTACGACTGGATGGGTGTGTGCAAGGCGGCGCTGGAGGCCACGGTGCGCTACCTCGCCCGGGATTTGGGTCCCAAGAACATCCGGGTGAACTCCCTGGCCGCTGGCCCGTTGGCCACCATGGCCGCCAAGGGAATTCCGGGTTTCAAGTCCTTGGAGCAAGGATGGGGAAAGCAGGCCCCACTGGGGTGGAGTTCCAAGAACAGCCACGATGCGGTGGCTCGGACAGCCTGTGCCTTGTTGTCGGACTGGCTGCCCTCCACGACAGGGGAGTTGGTGCACGTGGACGGGGGTTACCATGCGATTGGCGCGCCCCCCGTGGATCCGCGCGCTGAGCAGTCAGAGGGAGAAGTACCGCCCGCGGGCGAATAGCCCAGGGGAGCGTGAGCCCGTCCGCCAACCGCCCGAGCGCGGAAGAACGGACGGGCCACCTTTCTCCCAGCGGAGCGGACACGCTAAAGTCTCATCGTTTGTGGCAGGGGCCCGTGCTGGGCCCCCGCGTGAGGAGCCGTGGGTGTGAGCGACAACATCCTGGTGGTGGATGACAGCCCGACTGTCCGCAACATCATCAAGATCTACTTGATGAATCTCCGGCTCAGCATCCTCGAGGCGGAGGATGCGACCCGGGCCTTGCAGCTCTTGAGGCTGGTGCCAGTGAGTGTGGTGATTGCGGACATCAACATGCCGGGGATGGACGGCATCACCTTCGTCAAGGAGCTTCGAGCCAGCAAGGAGGCCCAGCTGCGCGGTATCCCCGTCATTCTGCTCACCGCGGAGAAGGGCGGAGACTTGCGGCAGCGGGGAGCCGAGGCGGGCGCCAATGCCTTCATTCAGAAGCCGGTGTCCCATGCGGACCTGACCGAGACGGTCCGCCAGTTCCTGCCTCTCGCCGCCCCGTGAGCCTCCCGTCCCTCCTCCTCGTCGACGACAGCGACGCCATTCTCGCTCTCGAGAAGGCGATCCTCTCCGGTCATTACGCGCTGCACACCGCGAGCAATGGCCGCGAGGCGCTGGAGAAGCTCGAGCGGCTGCAGCCAGCCGCCGTGCTGCTCGACTTGTCGATGCCGGAGATGGACGGGGACGAGGTGCTCCAGAAGATGAAGGCGGACAAGGAGCGGTTGGCCAACATCCCCGTCATCATCATCTCCTCGGAGAAGGGCCGCGCGGAGGCGTGTCTGGGCTTGGGAGCAGAGGCCTTCCTGCCCAAGCCCTTCCGCGCCGAGGACTTGCTGTCCACGGTGGCCACCACGCTGGAGAACGCCCGGCGCCGCGCACGCGCCGGCTCCATGCTGGTGCTGCGCATGTCCGCGGGCGAGCAGGAGTTTGCTTTGCCGCTGGACTCGGTGCGCGAGGTGCTGCTGCAGCCGGCCCTGAGGCCGCTGCCCGGCGGGCCTCCCTTCCTGTGCATGTATGTGGAGCTGCGCGGCGCGGCGGTGTGCGTGCTGGACGTGGCGCGCCGCCTGGGCCAGGAGCACCGCGTCTCGCTGCGCGAGCGCATGCTGGTCATCATCCAGGTGGAGGACATGCCGCTGGCGCTCTGCGTGGACCGTGTGCAGGACCCCGAGGAGTTCGGCGCGGCGGAGATCGACCGGAACGTGGGGGGCGCCGATCACGGGCTGCTGCGCGAGGGGCTCATCGGCATGCTCCACGTCTCTGGAGGCGGGGCGCTGCCGCTGCTGGACCCGAAAGTCTTCCTCTCCCGCGGACTGCTACGGGAGCTGCCTGAGCTGCTGCGGCAGGGGGGTGTGAGGCTGGACGCATGACGGGGGGAGTCGATCCGCTGCTGTACGCCCGGGCGCGGCAGCTGATCTCCGAGCGAACGGGCTTTCGCGATGACGCCATCGCCCCCGAGGCCCTGGAGCGCTTGGTGCGCGCGGAGGTGGGGCGCGGACGCTCCGTGTCCGAGCTCTTCGCGGAGCTGGAGCGCCCCGAGAGCGAGTTCTCCGTCGCCGTCCTCCGCGCCTCGCTCGTGGGAGAGACGTACTTCTTCCGCCACCCGGAGCACTTCCGCTTCATTGCCCGCGAGGGCGTTCCCCGGGTGCTGCGCGCCGGGGCCATTCGCCTGCGCGGCTGGAGCGCGGGCTGTGCCACTGGAGAGGAGGCCTACTCGCTGGCCGCCTGCCTGCTGGCCTCCGCGCCCTCGGGCCTCGCCATCGAGGTGATTGGGACGGATCTGAATGAGGCGAGCCTCGCGGTGGCGCGGCGGGCCACCTACGGCGCCTGGTCCCGCCGAGACTCCGCGCCGCACCTGTTCCCGCTCTACCGCCCGCTCGATGAGAAGCAGGTGATCATCTTCGACAGCGTGCGCAACGTCACCACCTTCATGTCGGGCAACCTGCTGTCGCCCCTGGATGCGGTGCTCGGCCAGTTCCACTTCATCCTCTGCCGCAACGTCCTCACGTACTTCTCTCCGTCCGCCCGGGAGCTGGCCATCCAGAATCTCTTCCGCGCGCTCGCGCCCGGGGGCTACCTCTTCCTGGGCACGGTGGAGGTGGATCGCCACCCGGACGGCATGGTGCGCGTGGGGCCTCCCGAACTGCAGGCCTTCCACCGCCCGCTGCACCCGGAGCTGGCGCCCCCGCCTTCCTACCGTCCTCCGTCCCGTTCAGGGTTGCCCGCCATCACCCCCGTTCCGCTGCCTCCTGGCGCGCTGTCCGGCCATCGGCCGCCGTCGCGCACGGGACTGCCCGTGGTGACTCCCGCTCCCGTGCCTCCCGGTGCCCAGCTCCCCTCGAGGCCTTCGAGCACGGGACTGCCCACGGTGGCCCCGGCGTCGCCCAAGCCTCCCGAGTCCCCCACGCGTGCGCCCTCGCAACTGCACCTGGTGGCCCTGGAGCACATCGAGCAGGGGCAGATGATCCAGGCCACGCTCGTGCTGGAGTCACTGGTGAAGCAATACCCAGACTACCTCCCCGGCCTGCTGGAGCTGGCGCTTCTGCGCGAGCGCTCTGGCTCCCGTTCGGCGGCCTACCCCCTCATGCGCGCCGTCCATGACCGCGCCGCGGTGCTGCCTCCGGATCAGATCGTCGAAGGGCCCGAGTCCCTCCCGGCCCGCTTCTACAAGGCGTCGGCGGACGCCTACCTCAACCTGGGAGCCGCTGAATGAAAACCTCGCCGCCCCGGATTCCGGATGAAGCCCAGGAGGGCGAGCTGCGCGACTTGCTGCCCCGGCTCCCGGATGAGGCGCAGGAGCAGGAGGTCCGCGATCTGCTGGAGGAGCGCGCCAAGCGCTTGCGTGGGCTGGACCAGGCCGAGGCCAACCGCGAGGAGGCCGTGCTCCTGGTGGCCGAGTTCCCCCTGGGCGAGGAGCGCTATGCCCTGCCGCTCGAGGCCCTGCGCGCCGCGCTCCCGCTGCGCATGGTGACGCCCGTGCCGCTGTCCGCGCCCCACGTCATCGGCGTGCTGCGCTTCCAGGGCCAGGTGCTCGCGGCCCTCAGCCTGGCCTCGCTGCTGGGCGGCCATGGATGGCGGCAGGACCCCGCCGTGCTCCTGGTGGTGGACCGCGGAGACGGTGAGCTGTGCGCCGTGGACTGCGAGGCCATTCCGCGCCCCATCGGCATCCCCGTGGGCGCGGTGGAAGCTGCCCGCGCCCGCGCCGAGGGCCCCATCATCGAAGTGCTCTTCGGACCGCAGCAGAGCCAGCAGCAGCTCGTCCACTTGATTGATCCCGCGCGCCTCTTCATCCGCGGCGGAACGGGGGCGCGTCATGGCCGTTGATCCGCTCCTGCAAGGGCTCGTCGCGGGCTTCGCCGCCGAGGCCCAGGAGGTCTGCCAGAAGGTCACCATGGACCTGCTGGACCTCGAGCGCGGGGTGCTCGATACCGACGGGCTCACCAAGGCCTACCAGCGTCTGGGCCGCTACCTGCACACGCTCAAGGGCAGCGCCGCCAGCCTCGGGCTCCAGGACCTGAGCGAGATTGCCCACAAGCTGGAGGACGCGCTCGCCCCGCTGCGCGCCACTGTCCAGCAGATGCCCCGGCAGGTGGTGGACGTGCTGCTGCACGGCCTGGACATCTTCATGCTGCGCGTCCACGCGCACGCGGATGGGCGCGGGGACTCGCTGCCGGATTACACCGTCGCGCTCGCCCAGCTCGTCACCGAGGCCCCGCCTCCGGAGCAGCCCGCTGCCCTCGCTCCCCCTGCTCCGGCGGCTCCCGCTGCTTCGGCGGCCCCTGCGGCTCCTGCCGTCGTGAAGCCCGCCACCAAGCCCCCATCGCCCGCCACCGTCACGGCCGCCGCGACGATGACGTCCTCCCTGGACGGGTCGCGCGACGAGACCCACGTGAGTGAGTCCGAGGGTGCGGGCTGGCGCGTGAGCTCGCGGCAGGTGACCACGCTCATGCGCGAGGTGGAGCGCCTGCGCGAGGTGCGCTTGCGCATGGAGGAGCGCTCCCGCGAGCTTGAGCGCGTGGTGACGCTGCTGGCCCGGCAAGGCCTGCTGGCTGAGACAGCCGAGGCGCGCACACTGCTCTCGGGCGTGGGCCGCGCGATGCGCTCGGATGGTGAGGAGACGGCGGATGTCGTGGACGCGCTGGAGGAGGGCCTCAAGGCCATCACCACGCGCCCGGTGCGCACCATCCTCGAGCCGCTGCAGCGCATGGCGCGTGACTTGTCCCGCCAGCTGGGCAAGGAGGCCCGGCTCTCCGTGGTGGGCGCCGAGGTGTCCCTGGACCGGCGGCTGCTGGAGAAGCTCAACGGCGCGCTGGTGCACCTGCTGCGCAATGCCGTGGACCACGGCCTGGAGACCCCCTCCGAGCGCGAGAAGACGGGCAAGCACCACGAGGGCGCGCTCACACTGCGCATCGAGCAGCAGGGCAACCTGCTCTTCCTCGAGTCCAGCGACGACGGCCGCGGCATTGACGTGAAGGGCGTGCGCCAGGCTGCCGAGAACCGCGGCGTGGCCAACCCCGAAGAGCTGGCGCGGATGAATGACAACCAGATCCGCGACCTCATCTTCCGGCCGGGCTTCAGCACGCGCACGGACGTGACGGACACCTCGGGCCGCGGGGTGGGGCTGGATGCGGTGCGTGCGGCGGTGGAGACGCTCCAGGGCCGCATCGAGGTGGCCAGCACGCTGGGACAGGGCACGCGCTTCATGCTCACCCTGCCGGTGGAGCTGGGCAGCTCGCCCGTGCTGGTGGTGCGGGTGTTCGATCAGATGATGGGCCTGCCCATGCTGGCGGTGGAGGCCACCCAGCTCACGAAGATGAGCGCCCTGCGCGTCACGCGCCGTCGCGCCCAGCTTGAGTACCAGGGGCAGATGCTCCCGGTGGTGGACCTGGGCTCCCGCTTGGGCCTGCGCGCCGCCCACATGCCCTCCGAGGGACAGCCCCTCATGGTCATCAGCGCTGGCGGCAAGCGCGTAGCGCTCGCGGTGGACGCGGTGGTGGGCGACCGGGATCTCGTTATCCGCCCGCTGCCCGCCGAGGTGCGCGACGTGCCTGCCTACCAAGGCGCCGCCACCTTGAGCCGGGGCGAGCTGATGCTCATCCTCCGCCCGAGCTGGCTGGTGTCCGAGCCGGCGACCTTGGCGCCCTCCACGCCGCAACACCGCCGGGCCCTGGTGGTGGATGATTCGCTCACCGCGCGGGCCCTGCACCGGGCCATGCTCGAGGCGGGTGGCTTCACCGTGCATCTGGCCTCCAGTGGCGCACGTGCGCTGGAGCGGCTGCAGACGGACAGCTACGACGTCGTCATCTGCGACTTGGAGATGGAGGAGATGGATGGCGAGCAGTTCATCCGCACGGTGAGAGAGCGGCCGGAGACGCGAGATCTGCCCGTCATCCTGGTGTCCACCTATGAGTCCGGGCGGGAGCGGGGCCGCGCTGCGGGCGCGGACGACTTCTTGAGCAAGCGCGACTGCGCCGAGGGCCAGTTGCTGAAGGTCGTACTCGACGTCATGAGCCGGCGGGGAGGGCGCTCATGAACACGAATCGCCCCATTCGCGTGCTGGTGGTGGATGACTCCCCCACCATGGTCAATACGATGGCGACGCTCCTGTCCCAGGAGCCCCGCATCGAGATTGTCGGGCGCGCCGGAGATGGCAACCGCGCGGTGTCGCTGGCCCGTCTGCTGCGGCCGGACGTCATCACCATGGACCTGCTGCTCCCAGGGCTGGACGGGCCCGCCGCCATCGCCGCCATCATGTCGGACGCGCCCGCGCGCATCTTGGTCGTCAGCGCCGTGGCGGACCGCGGCGCGGACCTGGGCTTCCAGGCCATCCGGGCGGGGGCGCTCGAGCTCATCGCCAAGCCGAACGTCACCTCGGGCGAGGAACTGCGCAAGTGGGGCCGGGAACTGACCAACTCCATCTGCCTCATGGCGGAGGTGCCCGTCATCTCCCGCCGGAAGATCCGCGAGGTGGTTCCGCCTCTGCTCTCCAAGGGAGCGCGGGTGGACATCTTCGGGCTGGCGGCCTCCACGGGCGGGCCTCCGGCGCTGGCGGAGATTCTGTCCCGGCTGCCCAAGGACTTGCCGGTGCCCATCGTGGTCGCTCAGCACATCACCGAGGGCTTCACTCCGGGCATGGTGCGCTGGCTCAGCCAGGTGACGCCGCTGGGGGTAAGCATCGCCCGCGACGGCGAGCGGCTGGAGCCGGGCAAGGTGTACTTCCCTCTGGACGGGCATGACCTGACCATCGACCGAGGGCTCGCCCGGCTCAGTCCGACGCGCGGCGGGCCTTGCCCCTCGGGGGATCTGCTGCTGTCGTCGCTGTCGCGCGTGTACGGGGGGCGGGCCGGGGGCGGGGTGCTCACCGGCATGGGAGATGATGGGGCACGGGGGCTGCTCGACATCCGCCGGAGCGGCGGTGTGACGATGGCGCAGGACGAGGCGTCCTCGGTGGTCTTCGGCATGCCCAAAGCGGCGCTGGACATTGGCGCCACCGAGCAGGCCCTGCCTCTGTCCGCCATGCCCGACTTCATCCGGAATTGCTGTCTGAAACCCTCCTACGATCGGCCTCGGGGGGATGGGGCATGAACTCCTGGGCGCGGCGTGATGCGTCTTCTCTCTGGCTCGGTGTGACTGCGGTGTTCTCGTGAGACTGTCCCTCCGGTTTCGGCCCTCGCTGGGCCTGTCCGTCAAGTTCATCCTGGTGACCGGAGGTATCAGCGCCGTCCTGGCGCTCATCCTGACGACGGTCGCCACGAAGCGCCTGGAGGAGAACCTCCTGAGTGCTCACGCTGGCGAGGGCGCCGCGCTCGCCCTGGGGTTCACCCGCGCCGTCGAGCACACCGAGGGCTCCAACGAAGTCACCCTACAGCTGCTGGTGAGCGCGTTCCGCGTGCAGGAGGGCGTCAAATACATCTACGTGGAGGATCCTTCTGGGCGCGTCCTGGCCCACACCTTCAAGGGGGCTCCGCCGCCCGGGCTGCTCAACGAGGCGCGCATCTCTCCCACGGGGCTGGCCAGTGAGCCGGAGGCGCGCCGCATCCTGCCCGTGCAGGTGCCGACCCTGCAGGAGGGGCAGGCGCGCGCCATTGATGTGGCGGTGCCGCTGGTGGGCGGGCGCGGCGTGGTGCACGTGGGCATCTCGCGCGAACACATCGAGAAGCGGGCGTCGGAGCTGCCTCGAGAGATGCTCCTGCTGGCACTGGTGCTGGTGGCGCTGAGCGTGGCAGTGGCGGCAGTGTTCGTGCGGACCATTGTCCGGCCGCTGCGGAACCTGACAGACGTGGCGGCCCACATCGTGGAGTCCGGAGACCTCACGCGCCCCATCCACGTGACGAGTGGGGACGAGGTGGGGCGGTTGGCGAAGAGCTTCAGCCAGATGGTGGAGAAGCTGCGCGAGGTGACCATCAACCTGCAGCAGGCGGCGGACGCGCTGAAGCAGTCCACCGAGCACCTGAACCAGTCCGCGGGCGAGCAGGCGCAGACGGTGTCCCGGCAGGCGGCGGCGCTGCAGGAGACGCAGGTGACGGCGCAGGAGATCAAGCAGACGTCCTTGCTGGCCGCGCAGAAGGCCGCGAGCGTGCTGGCGGTGGCCGAGCGTGCGGACGAGCTGGCCCGCTCGGGTGAGGCGGCCATCGAGCTGACGATGGCGGGGCTGAACGACATCCGCCAGCAGGTGGGGGAGATTGCGCAGAAGATCGTCGAGCTGGGCGAACGCACGCAGCAGATCGGCGGCATTACGCAGACGGTGAAGGATCTGGCGGACCAGTCGAACATGCTGGCGCTGAACGCGGCCATCGAGGCGGTGCGCAGCGGCGAGCACGGCAAGGGCTTCTCGGTGGTGGCGCGAGAGATTCGCGCCTTGGCGGACCAGTCCATCCAGGCGACGAGCCGGGTGCGCGAGCTGCTGGACGATATTGGCTCCTCGGTGTCGGCGGCGGTGCGGATCACGGAGCGCGGAGCGGAGCGCATGGAGTCCGGGCTGACGCAGGTGCGTACGTCGGGGCAGAACCTGAAGGAGCTGGCGAACATCGTCCAGGACAACGCCTCGGCGGTGCGGCAGATCGCGGCGGCGGTGAACCAGCAGAACGTGGGCATCAGCCAGATCACCCAGGCGGTGAACGAGCTGTCGAAGATGATGGATGAGACGGTGGCGCGCATCGGCTCGGCGGGCGAGGCCGCCACCACGCTGCAGATCATCTCCGAGCAGCTCAGCAGCGCCGTGCAGAGCTACCGGGTGGAGTAGCCCGAAGCTGGGAGCTCTTCCCGGTCATTCGCGCTTGAGGATGACGCCGTCGTCGCTGACGGCATAGCTCGCACCGGCATCCATGAGGGTGGGCTGGAGCCCGCACCTCTCGTCCTCCTTGGGAGTGAAGTGGATGAAGGTCATTCCCTCGCCACGGCGAACCCACGCATCGTAGGTCTCGAGCTTCAACAGGCAGTTCGTGTACGCGTCCCCGGTCGTGGATGGCGCTGTGCCGATGGGCCGGAAGTCGTCCAGTGCAATTTGGAGCGCTTTGAGCTGGGAGCCCGTGAGGGTCGTCGTCGCATCCTGGCTCCACTCGGGAAACTGGATCTGGGCGGCGACCTCCTCTGGAGCAATCACCGGCTTCCGATGGAGATGGAAGCAGCCCGTGCACGCGAGGAGGAGCACTCCAAGAGAGAAGTTCTTCATCCAGTCACCTTCACGAGCCGCAAGCCGCATCATTCGCCCCGCAGGTCATCCGTCACGTACTTGATGGGGACGAGCTTCCCGTCCGTCAGTTGAAGCACTGTCCGGGCTTGAAAGTCGTACACATACACTTCGCAGATGGGGTTGAACATCACGCGGAAGTAGAAGCGCTGCCGCCGGGCCTGGAGATCTTCGGGGGAGAAGCGGGTGATGGAAGGGTGGCTGTGGTAGTCCGCGTAGATGCGCGAGTCCGGGGCGCTGGGATCGCTCACCGCATCCGGAACGTAGCACTGCTTCCGTCCACCTGGAGCCTCCAGGGGTGGCCCCAACGTCGAGGGGTGGCTCGCGTAGAAGCGCTCATCCCCCGGGTGTTGATAGATGACGCCGCAATACTCCTGGCCTCCACGCCGGTTACCTGCAGCGACTCCGGGTCGCTCGTGCAGCGCGCCGCAGAGTTGAAGCCCAAGGGCCTCCAAAGTGTCGATGGGGCCGAGGAGTGGGCCCTCCACGACGAGCCGGTTCTGAGCATCACGCCAGAACTTCGGCGGCCTGCTGGCCGCGCAGGCAGAGGCAAGTCCCATGAGGAGTGCTGGGAGCAGTGCACATGCGGGAATGGCCATCGCGGACTTCTTCGGCCAGCGCATCCCAATGATTCTACTGGCCCCCTTGGAGGGGGCCAGTACCCAGGAGGAGAGGCGCTCTCCTCCCGGGGGACCGGCGCTGCTACGCCGTGGCCGCCTCGACGGGCTCGGTCTTCAGCTTGAGCTGATCGCCCTCCACATCGAACCGGGCCACGCCACCCTTCTTCAGCTCGCCGAACAGCAGCGCCTCGGCCAGCGGCTTCTTCAGCGTGTTGTCTACCATCCGCGCCATCGGCCGCGCGCCGAACGCCGGATCGTACCCGTGCTCGGCCAGCCACGCCTTTGCCCGCGCCGTCAGCTCCAGCTTCACGTTCTTCTCCGTGAGCATCGCCTGGAGCAGGCCCACTTCCTTGTCCACCACCTTGAGGATGACCTCCGGCGACAGGCCGCTGAACAGGATCCATCCATCCAGGCGGTTGCGGAACTCCGGCGTGAACGTGTGCTCGATGGCCTTCTTCGCCCGCTTCGCATCCGCCGGCGCCTGCACGTCCCCGAAGCCGATGGACTTGGTGCTCATCTCCCGCGCTCCCGCGTTCGTTGTCAGGATCAGGATGATGTTCCGGAAGTCCGCCTTCCGGCCGTTGTTGTCCGTCAGCGTCGCGTGGTCCATCACCTGGAGCAGGATGTTGAACAGGTCCGGGTGCGCCTTCTCAATCTCATCCAGCACCAGCACCGCGTAGGGGTGCTTGCGAATGGCGTCCGTCAGCAGGCCGCCCTGGTCGAAGCCCACGTACCCCGGAGGCGCACCGATGAGCCGGCTCACCGTGTGCTTTTCCGAGTACTCGCTCATGTCGAAGCGCAGGAACTCCACCCCCAGCACTTTCGCCAGCTGCTTGGCCAGCTCCGTCTTGCCCACGCCCGTGGGGCCCGAGAACAGGAAGCTGCCAATCGGCTTCTCCGGGGACCGCAGGCCCGAGCGCGCCAGCTTGATGGTGCTCGTCAGGTTCCGGATGGCCTCGTCCTGGCCGAAGATGACGCCCTGCAGCTCCTTCTCCAGGTTCTGCAGCTGCACGCCCTCCTGCGCCGACACGCTCTTGGCAGGAATCCGCGCCATCTTCGCCACCACGTTCTCCACGTCCGCCATCGTCACCTTGCCGGTGCGCACGCCCTCGGGCTTCAGCTTCTCCGCCGCGCCCGTCTCGTCGATGACGTCAATGGCCTTGTCCGGCAGGAACCGGTCATTGATGTGCTTGGCCGACAGCTCCGCCGCCGCACGGATGGCATCCGTGTCGTACTTCACCCCGTGGTGGTCCTCGTAGCGGCTCTTGAGCCCCTCGAGGATCTTGATGGTGTCCTCCACCGAGGGCTCCGGCACCTCAATCTTCTGGAAGCGCCGAGACAGCGCCCTGTCGCGCTCGAACGACGCCTTGAACTCCTGGTACGTCGTCGAGCCGATGCACCGCAGCCGCCCGTTGGCCAGCGCCGGCTTCAGGATGTTGGATGCATCCATGGAGCCGCCGCTCGTGGCTCCCGCGCCGACGATGGTGTGAATCTCGTCGATGAAGAGGATGGCGTTGGGGTGCTCCTGCAGCTCCTTGAGCACGCCCTTGAGCCGCTCCTCGAACTGGCCGCGGAACTTCGTGCCCGCAAGCAGCGCGCCCATGTCCAGCGAGTACACGGTGGCGCCCTTGAGCACCTCCGGCACCTTGCCCTCGTGGATGTGCAGCGCCAGGCCCTCGGCGATGGCCGTCTTGCCCACGCCCGTCTCGCCCACGTAGAGCGGGTTGTTCTTCCGGCGCCGGCACAGCACCTGGATGGTGCGCTCCAGCTCCTTCTCGCGGCCAATCAGCGGATCAATCCGGCCCGCCGCGGCCTCCTTGTTGAGCTCCGTGGTGTACGCCTCCAGCGGGCTCTTCTTCGAGGACTCACCGTCCTCGTCCTCCCCCGCGGGCACATTGCGCGGCTCACCGCCGCCCTCGGACGGGGAGCCGTCCTTGGAGACGCCGTGGGAGATGTAGTTCAGCAAGTCCAACCGGGTGACGCCCTCCTGCTGCAGGACGTAGAGCGCGTGGCTCTCCTCCTCGCGGAACATGGCCACCAGGATGTCCCCCCCATCAATCACCTTCTGCTCGGCCGACAGCGCGTGCATGGCGGCGCGGTGCAGCACGCGCTCCACGCCAATCGTCTGCTGCGGCTCGGCGTCCGCGTCCTCGGGCAGGCGCTCGACCGTCTCCTCCAGGAAGGTCTCCAGGCGCTCCTGCAGGCGCTTGAGGTTGGCGCCGCACGCCTTGAGGACCTCGCGGGTGCGCGCGTCCTTGGTCAGCGCGAGCAGCAGGTGCTCGAGCGTGAGGTACTCGTGCCGCATCTTCCGCGCCTCTTCCAGCGCATTGCGGAAGCTCGTCTGCAACTCCTTGGCAATCAGCGGTCCAGCCACGGTTCAACCTTCCTCTGGTTCCATCGAGAGGCGCAGCGGGAACCCATTGTCCTGCGCTGCGGCCTCCACAATCTTGATCTTCGTCTCTGCGACTTCATACGTATAAACGCCCGCCACGCCGATGCCGTTGTAATGAACGTGGAGCATGATCTGCACGGCATCCGTCTCGGATTTGTGGAAGACCTCCTTGAGCACCGCCACCACGAACTCGCGCGTGGTGTAGTTGTCGTTGTGCAGGAGGACCTTGTAGAGCTTGGGCTTCTTGAGCTTCTTCTCGTGCTGGGTCTCTGTAACGACGTTCTCGTCGTTTTCGAACTTCTGGGCCATAAGCTCTTTCCTCAGACGCTGAGGCGCTCGCCGCGCTTCAGCCCTCCTCCTTGAAACCCGTCTCCGCCTGCCACCTGGGCAGGCCCGCTCGGACGGCAGCCTGCTCCTGGAGCAGGAAGGCACGCACCGCCCGGTCGAGTCCAGGGTGAAGGAGCAGGTGCGCGCTGTAGGTGATGTGGGGCTCGAAACCTCGGGTGAGCTTGTGCTCCCCGCCAGCCCCGGGCTCGAAGCGGCGCAGGCCGAGGCGGATGGCCTCCTGGACGGGGTGGTAGAGGCAGACGTTGAAGTGCAGGAAGGGATGCTCCTCGAAGCAGCCCCAGTATCGGCCATAGAGGACGCCCGGGCTGACGAAGTTGAACGCTCCAGCGATGCGTTGTCCTCCCCGGAGGGCCTCCACGAATTCGCAGCGGTGCCGGAAGGTGGCGAGCAGCCGGGCGAAGAAGTCCGGGGTGAGGAACCGCCGCCCCCACGGGTACTTGTCCACCGTGGAGGCGTACAGGCGGAACAGCGCGTCCGGCGTCAGCTCGGCCAGCTCCTCGCCACGCAAGGTGCGCAGGGTGATGCCTTGGCTCTCGGGGGCGCGCAGCTCGCGCTTGAGCTGGGTCCGCCGCTTGGAGTGGAAGCGGCCGAGGAAGTCCTCCAGCGTGGAGTAGCCCGCGTTCGTCCACTGGTACTGCACCCCCAGGCGCAGCGCGAAGCCCGCAGCCTCCAGGCCTGCGGCCTCTGCCTCGGTGTGGAAGAGGACGTGGAGCCCGGACAGCCGCTCGGCGCGGGCGTACTCCTGCGCGGCGCCGTATAGCTCCGCCTCCCGGGCGGCCCGGTCCTCTCCGGGAGCCACCAGCACCCGGCGGCCCGTGGCGGGGGTGAAGGGCACGGTGAGCACCAGCTTCGGGTAGTAGCGCAGGCCCAGGCGCCCGGCGGCGGTAGCCCAGGCCCCGTCGAAGACGAACTCGCCGTCACTGTCATCCCGGAGGTACGCGGGTGCGGCGGCCACCAGGCGCGAGCCTCGCCACAGCGTCAGGTGCCTCGGGTGCCAACCTCGCTCCGGCGTGGCGCAGCCGCCCTCTTCCAGCGCAGCCAGGAAGGCCCACTCCAGGAAGGGCACGGCCTCGTCGTCGAGCAGCCCATCCCACGCCCCGCGAGGGAGCTCGGTGATGGCACGGTGGACGCGCAAGGTGAGCGGGAGGGAGCTGGACATCGGCACGCAGGAGGTAGCGCGAGCCTATAACGGCCAGGGGAGGGGCTCGCCAGGAAGCGCCCGGGGCAACTACCAGCGCAGGAAGAGCCGGTAGCCCTCGGCGGTGCGCTCTTCCACGGTGACGGTGGGCTTGACGTGCGCGCGCTCCAGGCCCACCTCGAGTGCTCCCGCCAAGAACTCCGGGCGGTTGTAGATGTCGCCGAAGTAGATGCGGCGCGCCGTCTCTCCGGCGGGGGTGATGCGCACCTCCATCTCGCCGCGGCCCATCATCGCGCAGTAGCGGGGCAGGCGCTCCACCACGCGCGCCGGGCCAATCATGGGCATGGCCACGGCCACCACCTTGCCCACCAGCGTCTCCAGGAAGCCGTCCACCATCTTCCGGCCGAGCAGCCGGTAGGCCTCCTCGTCGCTCAGGTGGCCAAAGGCCTCGGCGCGGGCGGCGTTCACGCAGCGCTGGTAGGTGAGCACCGAGTAGCTGACCTCGGGCTTCTTGATGTCATACCCGTAGGAGAGCAGGCGCTCGGCCAGCCGGCCCTCGGCCTTGAGGCCGCGCAGGAAGAGACCCTCCATCACACTGACCGGGATGCGGGGCAGGGCGCGGGGCTCGGCGGAAGGGCGGGCGGGAAGCTTCGGCTCCATAGGAGAAGTCCTTAAGTAATGGGGTCATACACCGATCTCCGCATCGGGCTCTACACCCAGACGTCCAGTTGTGGCCCATACGACGGGCCCACCGGGCGAAAGGGGGCCGGTGGGATACATGGGTCGTTTGCGTCCCAGGGGTCTGGGTTGCTATGGGGCGCCCGGCGTCTTAGAGGAGAGAGACAGGAGAGTGTGACCATGTCGGTGAACATCCAGCTCGAGTGGACCCCGAACCCCAGTACCTTGAAGTACGTGGTGGACCGGCGCCTGGTGGCCAGTGGCGCGGTGAACTTCACCAACCGGGAGGACGCCGAGAAGAAGTCCCCGCTGGCCCTCAAGCTGATGGACGTCAAGGGCGTCACGGCGGTGATGGTGGGCCTGAACTTCGTCACCGTGACGAAGGGCGACGAGGGCGAGTGGGACGAGCTGAATGACGCGGTGATGGCGACGCTGGACTCGCACCTGGGCTCCAACGAGCCAGTGTTGGACGAGGCGGCGGTGGCGGCGGCCCGCGCGGCGGCGGCCAGCGGCGGCAGCGGCTCGGTGGAGGACCGCATCCGGGACATCCTGGACGCGGAGATCCGCCCGGCGGTGGCGCAGGACGGCGGGGACATTACCCTGGACCGGTTCGAGGGCGGCATCGTCTACCTGCATATGCAGGGCTCGTGCAGCGGGTGCCCGTCCTCCACGGCGACGCTGAAGATGGGCATCGAGGGGCGGCTGCGCGAGCTGATCCCCGAGGTGACCGAGGTGGTGTCCGTCTGAGGCGCAACGTCAAAGCCCCCCAGGTCCGGCGAGAGCTCTTGCCGGATCAGTCCCAGGCGCTCCTGCGCGAGCTGCACCTGCTCACGCGCGAGGGGCACCTCAACGCGGATTCTCTGCGCAAGCTCAAGCAGGTCAACCACCTGGTGGGGCTGCTGCGCCCGGCGCTGGAGGACATTCTGACGCGCCACCCCTCGCCGGTGGTGGTGGATGCGGGCAGCGGCAACGCATACCTGGGCTTCATCCTCTACGAGCTGTTCCTGAAGGATGCGGCGGCGGGCACGATGCTGTCGATTGAAGGCCGCGCCGAGCTGACCGCGCGTGCCGAGGAGCGGGCGAAGCGGCTGGGCTTCACGCGGATGGAGTTCCAGACAGCGCACCTGGAGGGCGCGCAGTGGCCCGAGCGGATCCACCTGCTCACGGCGCTGCACGCGTGTGACACGGCGACGGATGACGCGCTGGCGGCGGCCATCCAGCACGGGGCGGACTACGTGGCGGTGGTGCCGTGCTGCCAGGCGGAGGTGGCCGCGCAGCTCAAGGGCCACCGGGCCGAGGTGGAGGCGACGCTGGGGATGCTCTTCCAGCACCCGTGGCACCGGCGGGAGTTCGGCTCGCACCTGACGAATGTGATTCGGGCGATGACGCTGGAGTCGTTCGGCTACCAGGTGACGGTGACGGAGCTGACGGGCTGGGAGCACTCGCTGAAGAACGAGCTGATTCTGGGCCGTCGCGTGCACCGGGAGAACCGCCCGGCGCGCGCGAAGCTGGAGACGCTGCTGGGCTCCTTCGGGGTACAGCCGAAGCTGACGCGGCTGCTGAACGTGGAGCCTGTGGCGGCGAAATGACTGTTGATTTCCCGCTCAAGAGCGCCGGGACAGGCCGTAGAAGGACATGACGAGCTTCTCGAACATCCGGGAGGGCAGGAAGGGCTTGGAGGCGGTGGATGCGCGCTGGGAGAAGTGGCCCACGGTGTAACGCACGGCCACGGACGGGTGGTTCACCAGCGCGAGCACGAGCCGCGCGACCTGCTCGGGCGCAACACCCGCCTGCTCCTCCTTCTCGATGATGCGCAGGGCCGCCTCGAAGCACGCGCGGTAGGCGGAGCCTGGAGCGGACTGGCGAGCCTGGAGGCGGTTGTCGGTGATGGGCGTGCGCACGTCCCCGGGTTGAATCAGGGTGGCCTGGATCCCGAACGGGGCCACCTCCTGGCGCAAGCTCTCGGTGAAGCCCTCCAGTGCAAACTTGCTGGCGCTGTAGAAGGCTTGAAAGGGAAGCCCCAGGGCACCTCCCAGGGAGCTGACGTTGATAAGGAGTCCCGAGCCCTGGGCACGCATGGGCGGGAGCACGGCCTTGCACACGCGCACGGTGCCCATGAAGTTGGTGTCGAGTTGCTGCTGCGCTTCCTCGAGGGTGGTGTCCTCGATGGAACCTGCCAGGGCATAGCCAGCGTTGTTCACCACGACGTCGAGGGTGCCGGACTCGGCGAGGACCCTCTCCACCGCGCGCTGGACCGAGTCGTCCCGGGTGACGTCCATCTCCAGCATCCGGTACTCGGTGGGCATAGCGGAGGGCCTGCGGCTCGTCCCATAGACGATGTGGTCTTCCGCGGTCAGCAACTCAGCGCAGGCCTTGCCGATGCCGGACGAGGCTCCCGTGATGAGGATGACCTTGCAGTTCGGTGGGCGCATCGCGCAGGGCTCCAAGCGTTGGAGGATTCTTCACTCACGGGGGGCCAGGAGTCCAGCCAGAGCCAGAAAGCGCCACCGTAAAACGCTCCGAATATTCCGAGGGGTACGCCGTCCAAGGGCCCGCTGCTCACCCCCGGAGCCCGCGACATGCCCCCCCTCCTTAGAACCCTGAGCCTCGGCCTTGCGCTAGGCGCTGTCTCCCTTCCCGTTGCCGCGCTCGCCGAGCCCGTGCGCCTGCAACTGGGACACTTCGAGAGCTCGGTCCCCGCGATGAGCGCGCGCACGCTGCAGACGCGCACCCTGGCGGGCCTGAAGCAGGCGCTGGCCGAGAACCCCGAGCAGGCCACGCTCCTGCCCGGCACCGAGCTGGAGGGGGTGGAGGTGCGCGTCGACGCGACGCTGGCGCGCAGCGGCCCGAAGTACAAGCTCGTCTACACGCTCCAGACCGTTCAACCGCCGCAGCTCTCCCACCCGCTCTCGTACGAGTATGCCAGCCCGAAGTTGAGCAACAAGGGCATGGTGGCCATGGCGCAGGACATCCTCGCCCAGGCCGCCACCTTGGAGGAGCAGCGCAAGAAACAGGTGGCTGAGGCGGCGCCTCCCGCTGTCGCTGCCGCACCCGCTCCCGCGCCGGAGGCCCCGACCGCAGAGCCTGCTCCTCGGCCCAAGAGCCGCGCCGAGCGTATCGCCGAGATGCAAGCGCAGGAGGCTGCCTCTCCTTCCTCCTCTTCTTCCTCCTCCTCACGGGACTCGGATGACTCCTACGAGCCGGAGCTGCGCTCCAAGCCCAGCGGCCGGAACAAGGTGGATCTGGGGCTGGCGGCTGGCTTCAACAGCCCCTCGGGCATCGTGGGCGCGGAGTTGGAGTTTCGTCCGGTCGAGTACGTGGGCCTCAATCTCGGCGCGGGCTTCGGCGCCTGGGGCCGGCGCCTGAGCGGGCAGCTTCGCCTGTACCCCCTCGGCGCTCGCCGCGCGAGTCCCTTCCTGGAGGGTGGCGTGAGCTACAACACGGGGGGCGAGTCCTACCTGAAGTCCGGGGACTATGCGCAGTACGCGGATCTGCTCCCCACGCCCGTGGCCACCGCGTCCCTGGGGCTGCGCGGAGCGCTGGGCAGCCACCTGTACGTGGTGCCCCGCCTGGGCTGGGGCTTCCGGCTGCGCCAGGACAACGTCCAAACGCAGGATGGCAGTGAGCTCAACCCCTTGCTGGATATCGCCGCCGATCTCTCCCAGCACGGAGGCTTCCTGGCCAGCTTCACCATTGGCGTGACGTTCCTGTAGGCCGGGCAGCAGGCCCAGGCCGACTCACTGCCCGGTGTATCTCCTTGATGCCTGGGAGCGTCATCTCCAGCCTCCCATTGATCCGGCCACAGGCTGAGGCTGTAGGGGGCGGCTTAGCGCATTCCTTCAGACGGGAGGGGCAGTTGTGGTGGGTTGCGCACAGGGGCAGGATGCGCGCATGCCAGAGTATGAAGACTTTCTGGACCACACCGGGCGCACGCCCCGCGAGTTTGGCGCGGTCCACATCCACGTGGAGCCCGTGGTCCGAGGGCCGTCCGGCGACGCGGTCGCGACGGTATGGCTGCAGAGCGCCTTTGAGCCGCTGATCACGACCGACAGTCTGCACATCGTCGCCCGGCTCACAAACAACCGAGGCGAGCTGAGCCTCAAGCGCCTCCCGCTGCCGGCGCTCGCCGCAGGCAAGGTCGTCCGTTGGAGTCTGCCCCTCTCGCTCCCGGAGGGGCTCTCCGAGCTGCAGTTCCGCGTGGAGTCCAAGCTGCACCCGAAGGCCACGCGCGTGCGTCCGGCGTGGAAGCTCTTCGACACGCTGGAGATTCCCAAGGAGAGCGACATGCGCTCGCCCTCCATGTCCGTCGAGTTCGACATCGCCGACTCGGTGAAGGACTCCCTGTTGTCCGGAGGTCTGTCGTTCTCGTTCGCCGTGAAAACGAACGCGGGCTCTTCGCTCTCCCAGGACGTGAGCCTCAAACGGCACGCGGCGCGTGAGATGCCCCCCGGCTTCGTCGCCGCAGTGGTGGAGGGGACACCCGAGCGGCTGGAGGCTCCCCGCATCGAGGAGGTCTGGGAGCCGGGACGCCCCCTCCCCGAGGCAGTCCTGGTTCCCGCCCCGGCGGTGCGCAGGGAAGAGGAGGCGCCGCGCGCCGCCGCGGGGAAGCCGCGCACCTGCTTCGCCTGTGGTTTTGAGGGGCCGCTGGCTGAGTACGATCGGGCCCGGAGCTGCCCTCGGTGTGACTCAAGCTGGCTCTGAGAGCTATCCTGTTCTCCGACGTGCGCGGCCGGGCGTATCCCATCCACGGGAGATGACATGAGCTTCTTCTGGCGAGTGAGCGCCCTGGTACTGGTCTCGATGGCTGTAGGCTGTGAACCCAGCCCCACGCGGCGCTGCCGGAACCACGCCACCCAATACCTGTCCTCGGGCGAGGGCCTCACCAACGGCTATCCCAACATCCAGCCACCCATTCGCGTCGACTGTGCGCTCAACAGGGATCTCCTCGAGAGGACGTGCACCGCCCACTACCTGGACCAGTACGCGAAGCCTTCGGTCCATACCCAGACCGTTCGCTATGCCAGCCTGAGGGACTTCATCGATGAACAGTCTCCAGTGGGGCGCGTGCGGGCCATCTCCGTCAGCGTCAGCCGCGACGGCTTCGACTCGGGGACCATCGTGGCTCCGTACCTTCACGCGGAGTCGTTTGGGGAGACGTCCTACGTCTACGATTCAGCGGGACGGCTCATCAACCACGGCTTTGATACGTGGGATGAGGCCGGGCGTCCCCTCGCGGCGCCACCCACTGACATTTGCACGGACGACAAGGGGAACCGCATGGTCTACGACGACGCCACGCGCACCGTGACGCTCCACTACAACTCGCGCACGAGCACCCGTCCCCCCGATGGCTCCGTGCCCTGCATTCCTCGCAGCGAACGGTGGGCGATCGACGTGAACGGCAACCCCACCTCCTATGCGACCATCAACGGGGCCACGGAGTACTCCGTGCAGGAGGTGGAGGAGGTCTGCGTGGACGTGGAGGACTGAGTCCACGCTGAGAGGCCGCTGGAGAAGATCGCGGCCCCCCGTCGATCTCTCGGGGCGAGAGTGCGAGACGGGGGGCCGCGTACGCCAGTGCTGCGAACTTCCCCTCCCTCCCTAGGAACTCACCGGGCGCGGCTGAACTCGCTGCTGGAGTCCACATCTTCCGCGTAACACATGCCGCTGAACTCCAAGAGGATGTCTGCCTCGGCGGGGAACACGTTGATGCCGTGCGGGTAGCTGCACTCGATGAGGGCATCCACGTTCGTCGAGGAGTTGTACGTGTAGACACGCCCGGGCACGCCGAAGCTGCCGGCCCCTCCGGGAGCGGTCGTCACGGCCGTGTTGGGCCGGGAGTCCCACTGCCTGACCGTCACCTGCCAGTGGTCGCCCGGGATGCAGCAGTCCGCCACCTTCACATCGATCTTGCTGGTGTCGCTGCAAGTGACCCGGAAGCGCCGCACCTGGCCGGGCCACGATAGCTCGCACGTCAGGTGCAACTGGTAGGGCAGCGAGTACTGGGTGTGCACCATCCTGCGATCGGCCTCGGTACGGAGGTTGCCGGACTCGGACTGGGCGTAGACCAGCGGTGCCACGAGGACGGCGCTGCACACGATGAGGGCACACCGCTTCCAGAGCGGCAGATCAAAAAAAGACATTCACTCCTCCGAAGGGACTGACACGGGGTTGCTCGCTCCAGGAGCAGGCGTCCTGGAGCGGCGCCACAATGGGATGCCGCCCTCATTGCGGGCAGTGTCCCCGAGCGCTGGTTGGATGCCCGTTTCGGAATACCTTGCCGCACTGGAAGGCAGGGCCGTTCAGAACACAGCGTTGTCCTTCTCGTGCCGTGTCTCGTTGAGGACCGATCACCCGGCGTCGTCGACGGGGGCCCGGAAGCACACGCGCCCCTCACCACAGGCATGCGGGTGCACCAGGTCGTCATCGGGCCCCACGCTCTCGCCCGTCGCCACGCACCAGAAGGTGGCAGTCGAGACGAAGCCCACCTCCCAGCCCACGGCGTCGTCATACTGGACGCCCGGCTCTCCCTTCGAACGCACCCGCCGGCAGACGCGCGGCGGCTTCGGCTCGGAGCCCGAGTCCATGCGCCTCCTCAGGCTGCCGCGGCGGCCAGCACCGTCCTGCGGATGACTGCTTCGAGCACGGGGACCTTGTAGGCGTTCTTCGACAGCGGCGTCGCCCCGCTCACGGCCGCCCGCGCCGCCTGGCGAGCGAGCTCTTCGTCCAGCTTCTTCCCCACCAGGAGCTTCTCTGCCTCCGCCGACCGCCGAGGCGTGGGCGCCACCCATCCCAGGGCAATCGCGGCCTGCCGGACGGTCTGTCCCTCCATTCGCAACACCACCGCCACGTCGCAAATGGGCCAGTCGTAGCTCTCGCGCTCACCTTGCTTGTGGTACGCGGCCTTCGTTCCCGCCGCGGGCGCTGGGATGCGCACGCGCGTCAGCAGCTCGTTGGGAGCGATGACCGTATCGCGCGGGCGCTTCATGTCCGGCGGCAGCAGGAAGTCGGCCACGGGCACCACTCGCGTCTTGCCGCCGGGGCCGCTCAGCTCGACGGATGCTCCATAGGCCACCAACGCCGTGGCGGGAGTGGAGGCGTGCACCATCACCGTGCGCTGGTTGTCGAAGATGGCGTGGTACTGGTTCTGGCCCTCGCGCACCCGCTCGGCCTCATCGCCACGGGCCTGATGGAAGTGCTCGTCCCGGAAGTACCAGCAGCGGGGGCGCTGGAGCAGGTTGCCTCCCACGGTGGCGGCGTTGCGGACCTGGGGCGTCGCGGCGTGCTCGGCCGCATCCGCGAGCGCCACGAAGCGGCGGCGCACCTCGGGGTCCTTCGAAATCCGGGCCAGCGTCACCAGGGCGCCCAGCTCCAGGCCCTGCTGCGCGTCGAAGCGCACCCCGTCCATCCCGGGGATGGTCTTGAGATTCACCACCCGGGAGGGGTTCACCACGCCCCCCTTCATGAGGTCCAGCAGATCCATTCCGCCGGCCTTCGCGACGACCGGCTTGCCGTCGGTGCTCTCGGCCAGCAGCGAGACGGCCTGCTCCACGGACTGGGCATCTACCCACTCGAAGCTCTGCATGGTTCTCTCCGAAGTCTCAGGCTCGCAGCGCCGCGAGCACGTTGGCAGGCGTCATCGGGAGCGTCCGGATGCGCTTGCCCGTCGCGTTGTAGAAGGCATTGGCCACCGCGGCGGCCGTCGCCACGTTGGCGGGCTCGGCCACGCCGCGCGCATCCGTCGAGGACTGCCCTCCCAGCTGCTCCAGCAGGTGGACCTCGATCTGCGGCACCTCGCGTGAACCGACAATTTTGTACTGGTCCACGTTGGCGTTGAGCTGAAGTCCGCTCGCGGAGTCCAGATGGCGCTCCTCGTAGAGGGCGTAGCTCACGCCTTGAATGACGCCGCCATAGATTTGGCTCTCGGTGAGCTTGGGGTTGATGGGGCGCCCGCAGTCATGCACCGCGACCACCCGCTCCACCTTGACGATGCCTGTCTCCGTGTCGACGGCGACTTCGGCGAACTGCACACCGCCGATGCCGTGCTTGCTGATGCCCATGTCGCGCATGGAGGCCGCGAATCCTTCGTAGTCGTCCCGTCGCTCGGCGCGCTGGGAGATCTCCTCGAAGCCCGCCTTCTTGACGGCCTCACGGAAGGGCAGCGTCTTCGAGGCCTGGCCCTTCACCACCACCTTGCCGTCGGCGAAGGCGATGTCCTCCGCGTTCGCCTCCAGGACGCGGGCGAGCCGGTTGGCCAGCTCCCGGGCGCAGCGGTAGGCGGCGTTCCGGGCGGCGGGCGTCAACGAGCTGGTGACGCGGCTTCCGCCCGAGGCGGGCCCCATGGGGTAGCGCGAGTCGCCGACGCGTGCCCCGATGTCCTCTGGGCGCAGGCCGAACTCCTCTGCGACCACCTGGGCCAGGACGGTGCGAGTCCCCGTGCCGATGTCCTGCGTGCTGCTGAAGGCCTCGACGGAGCCATCCCCGGACACGCGCACCTCGCAGGCGGTGTTGAGGTGGACCAGGTAGAGCCACTGGGACTGGGCGAACCCGATGCCGCGCTTGATCGGACCCTTGTCCGAGCCCGCGGGGCGCCGCTTGTTCCAGCCGAAGCGCTCGGCGCCGATCCGGCGCTCTTGGGCGCGCGCCAGCGAGTCATCCGTCCCGGAGACGTCGATCTTGCTCCGGAGCGCGAGGGGATCCATCCCAATCCGCTCCGCCAGCTCGTCGATGGCCTGCTCCAGACTGAAGATGCCCTGGACCTGGCCGGGGGCGCGGAAGGCCGCGCAGGGCCCCGCGTTGGTGAAGACGTCATACTGCTCCACGCGCACGTTCGGGCACGCGTAGAGCGTGGAGTGGGCGAAGCCGACGCCCGCGCCACCGGCCACGCCGCCGCTGCCATGGGCTTGGAGCTGGAGGGCGGTCAGGGAGCCATCGCGCTTGGCGCCGAGCTTGAGCCGCTGGATGCTGTTGGGGCGGTTGCCGCCCGAGACATGCTCTTCTCGGCGGTCGAGCATCATCCGCACCGGCAGCCGGGCCTTGCGCGACAGGTGGATGGCCAGCAGCCCGTAGTTGCCAATGCCGTACTTCGCGCCGAAGCCGCCGCCCGTGAAGTCACAGATGACGCGGACCTTGTTCTTGGGCAGGTCGAAGTTCTCGGCGGCCTCGTCCCGGACGCTGCCGACGTATTGGGTGGAGGCGTAGAGGGTGAGCCCCTCGTCCCGCCAGTCGGCGACGAGCCCATGTGGCTCCATGGGCACATGGGTCTGGACCTGGGTCCGGAACTCCGCCTCGATGATGACGTCGGACTCGCGGAAGCCCTGCTCCACGTCGCCGCGAGGGCCCATGCCCCGGGGCTTGGTGTCAGGGCCGCGCACGTTGCCCTTCTGAGGCAGGCCTGGGGGCGCGCCGCCGCCTCCCGCAGTGGCGGGCTGTTCGGTGGGGCCCGGGAAGACGCGAGGCGCGTTCTCCTTCATGGCCGCTTCGATCTCCGTCACGTGGGGCAGGGGCTCGTACTCCACGCGAATGAGCTTGGCGGCGGCCTCGGCGGCGCGAGGGGTGTCGGCGGCCACTGCGGCGATGGGCTGGCCGGCGTAGCGGATGGTGGGGTAGCGCTGGGACTGCTCGGCCTTGGGGTCCCTCAGCTTCGCGGTGGACAGCAGCCGCTCCAGGACGTGAACGGCGCGGACGCCGGGAGCGCGCTCGGCCGCCGAGGTGTCCACGGACTTGATGCGGGCATGGGGCAGGGGCGAGGCGACCCACTTGGCCCAGAGCATGCCGGGGAGCTGGACGTCAAAGGTATAGCGAGCCTTGCCGGTGACCTTCTCGACGGCGTCCAGCCGGGTCACGGGCTTGCCAATGGACTTCAGCTTGGCGTTCTCGGGCAGGGGGGGCGGCTCGTCCAGCGGCACCCGCCGGGTGACCTCCTTCAGCCCCTGGCCGACAATCCCATACGGCACGGCCTGCTGGCGGGCGGGGCCTGGGTTCGGAGCCGGTGGCTTCTGGGGGCCTGGGGTCTGCTCCTGCTGGCCGGAGGCGGGCTTGTGGGACGACTGGGTGCCCGTGGTGTCCTTGACGTCTTGCATCAGCTCTTCCCCTTGCCCTTGCTGCTCGCCTGGGCTGCGGCGAGGGTGGCCTTGAAGACGTTGGGATAGGTGCCGCACCGGCACAGATGGCCGCTGACGGCCTGCTTCACGTCATCGAGCGTGCACTTCGGGTTTCGCTCCACGAGCGCGGCGCAGCTCATGACCATGCCAGGGGTGCAGAACCCGCACTGCAGCGCATCGTTCTCCACGAAGGCTCGCTGGACGGGGTGGAGCTCCTCTCCGCGGGCGAGCCCCTCGATGGTGGTGATCTTCCGTCCCCGGGCGTCGAGGGCCAGCGTCATGCAACTGGCGGCGACCTCGCCATCCAGCCAGACGGTGCAGGCGGAGCAGGCGCCGCGGTCGCAGCCGATCTTCGTCCCCGTCATGCTCAGGTGGTTGCGGAGCACCTCGGCCAGCGTCGTGGCGGGGTCCGCGTGGACGGTCACGGTGTGGCCGTTGATGACGAGCGACAGCGCGGAGGGCTCAGGGCCGACCACTGCTGGGGAGGCCGCTGCCGCCGCTTCGGCTGCGGACTGGGCAAGGGACGCGGTCAGCGCGGAAGCGCCCGCTCCTTTGAAGAAGGCGCGGCGGCTGAGCTTGGGAAGCAGCGGCTTGGGATCAGAGTCATCGGGTGGGGACACGGTGGGGCTCCTCTCGCGGATACATCTAAGGAGCACCCCACCGGGTAAATCCATCGCGAGGATGCGAAGGATTTACAAGCTTCTGATGGTCAACACCGCCTGAGCTGTTCCCACCGCTGCGGTGTCGCCGACGGCGGCCCGGTCTGAGGGGTTTTGGACCGGGCTGCCGGGGAACGGACTAGAGCTTGCTCCAGCAGACGCTGACCGCGGTTCGGCCGCAGTAGTTGTTGGCGTACGCGGTGCAGTTGCCGTAGGGCACGTCGCCGTAGCCGGCGAAGTAATGCGTAGTCTGCGAGGCGGTGCACCGGAACGTGCAGTAGCGGGCGCCGTTGTCCCAACCCTCACAGAGGGCCTGGCTCGTCGAGCCGATCTCTTGCTCCGTGACCTCGCCCTCCTCGGTGATGGGGCCGCCACATGCGGAGAGGAGGGCACCGAACGCCAGGCTCATCATCAGGGTCTTCAGCTTCATGGAAATTGCCTTTCTCAGGGAAGGGTGGGTGCTTCAGAAATGGAGGGCGGCGCCTCACTGCCTCGCCCAGAAGGTGCTAGCGGCTCCAGCAGACGGAAGACGCGGTGCCCTTGCAGAAGTCGTTCGCGTACGCAGTGCACCCGCCATAGGACACTTGGCCGGTGGCGTAGATCCACATGCCGCCGGAGCTGCACTTCCAGGTACACCGGCGCCCGCCGCTTTCCCAACCCTCACAGACGCCCTGCTCAGCGCTGCCGATCTCGTCCGCCATGCTGTCCACGCCCTCCTCGGGCAGCGGGCCGCCACAGGCAGAGAGGAAGGCGCCAAACGCCAAGCTCATCATCAAGGTCTTCAGCTTCATGTGGAGACTCCGGGGGCAATGCCGGAAACACGTCCGGCGGGCAAAACTGGTTTAGCAGTTTTTAATGCTTTGTCTCATTGGTCTTTTTTGACGCATCCTTCTGTTTATTCCTTGAATGCAGTGCGTCGGGTCTGACGAAGCTGAGGTGTGCTTGTGTAAGTGGCGTGGTGACACCTGTCTACAGGCTGGTGACTCTCGTTTGCGAGGGGACGCAGTGCTCACTGGTGGCGGAAGTCACCAGTTGTCTCGCTCGATCGAACCGGTCCTCGTAAAAACAAGGAGTTACAATCCAGGTTCGTGACGCGACGCATGGCACACATCGTGCTCCATAGGGCATACATAAACACACTGGTAGGCACTAATTCCTACCCTCACTCACTCGGAGCCCGCCATGCAGATCACCCACCGTTCCCAGCAGCCCTCTCTGTCCTCCTCCCTCACCCCCGCCGCCGCCAACACCGTCGCGCCGCAGAAGCCGGTGGCTGCTCAGGCCCGCACGCAGGGCTCGGGCTTCGAGGCGAAGTCGAGCTTCGCCACGTCGGGCAACAAGCCGCTGGTGTCGCTCACCGCGCAGACGGCCGCTCCGGCCTCGGCCACGCCCGGCCCGCTGGAACTCAGCAGCCCCGAGGCGCGCGGCGCCATCCAGAAGTCGCTCGACTTCATCCAGAAGCAGTCCGGTGGCAGCTCCCGCGGCTTCGTGCCCGGCGGAGATGCGCAGAGCGCCTTCTCGCCCCGCTCTGTCACGCGTGACGAACTTGGCATGACGCATGTCCGCCTGGACCGCACCCACGAGGGTGTGAAGGTCTTCGGGGAGCAGGTCATCAGCCACCTGGACAAGGACGGCAAGGTGTCCGGCCTCACGGGCGGCACGGAACCCATCCCAGCAGGGTTGGGCTCGGGGCCGGCGAAACTGTCGTCGCAGGACGCGCTGTCCATTGCGCAGAAGGCCTTCGCGGGCAACACGGATGCGGCACACCCGCCCTCCGCCGAGCGCGTTATCGTCCAGGGCAAGGATGGCCAGTACCACGCCGCCTACCACGTGCAGATGACCCACGTGAACGACCTGAAGGCCGATGAGCGCCCGCGCCGGATGAACTACTTCGTCGACGCCAACAGCGGCGAGATGGTGCGCAGCTTCGACCAGATGGGCGGCATCGAGCTGCCCAAGGACCACGCGGGTGCCGCGCAGTCCCAGACGGCGGGCACCACGACGCCAGCCACGCCGGCCACGCCGACCACGCCCGGCACTCCGGCCACGGGCAAGGCGGATGACAGCACGCTCTACAGCGGCAAGGTGGACCTCTCCACCACGAAGCAGGCCAATGGCACCTACACGCTCGAGGACAAGACGCGCGGCAATGGCGTCGTGACGTACGACGCGAAGAACAAGGCGACGGCCAGCGGCCAGACGCCGCTGACGGACAAGAACGACGTGTGGGGCGAGGCGACGGACGACTCGCGCACGAAGGCGGCGGTGGATGCGCACTACGGCGCGGAGATGACGTACGACTTCCTCAAGGACGTGCTGGGCCGCAACTCGCTGGATGGCAAGGGCGAGAAGCTGGTGTCCTACGTGCACGTGGACAAGAACTACGTGAACGCCTACTGGGATGGCGAGAAGATGAACTACGGCGACGGCGACGGGAAGGATGCGGGCCCGCTCACCACGCTGGACATCGCCGGCCACGAGATTGCGCACGGGCTGACCGAGCGCACCGCGGGCCTCATCTACGAGGGCGAGTCCGGCGGCCTCAACGAGGCGTTCAGCGACATCATGGGCACGGGCGTGGAGTGGTACGCCTCGCAGAAGAACTCGGCGGTGGAGTTCGACTGGAAGATGGGCGAGGACGCGTGGACGCCGGCCAACGGCACCGGGGACGCGCTGCGCTACATGGATGACCCGACGAAGGACGGCTACTCCATCGACAACTACAAGAACTACCCGAAGCAGACCGAGGTCCACGGCTCCAGCGGCATTGCGAACAACGCGTTCTACCTACTGGCCAACGGCGGCAAGAACCGCACGTCGGGCCAGGAAGTGAAGGACGGCATCGGCATGGAGAAGGGCCTGAAGGTCTTCTACCGGGCCCTGGAGAACTACATGACGCCGAACACCACCTTCGCCCAGGCTCGCCAGGCGACGATCAACGCCGCCACGGACCTGTACGGGGCCAACTCGGTGGAGGTGCAGAAGGTGAAGGACAGCTGGAGCGCGGTGGGCGTGAAGTAAGCCGGTTGAAGGCATGAGGCTCTCAGGGCATCTTCGCGACCTTCTCTGGCCCTGGAGCCTCACGTGTCGTCCCCCCTCATGACCGAAGATGAAGTCGAGAACCTCTCGCAGGCCACGGCGGATGCGCTCCAGAAGGTCGACTTCGACATCACCCGCTGGAAGGAGGTGGGGGCCCTCAGCCCCGGGGTGGTGGCGTTGCTCTACGCGTGGTGCAACAACGAGGTGTACCGCAATGGCATCTCTGGCTGGGTGAGCAACGGCTACACCCAGCATGGGGAGCATCGTGTGCTCGCGGCCCTGACCCGTGCTCACGCCGGGTTGGATCCGGACATGGCCTCCATTCTGTTGGACACCTTCCATCAGGTCGAGCGCTGCAACGGAGACCCGGGTGCCTTGCCTCGCTACCTCGATGCGCTGCTGTGGGAGCGTCCCCTGCGGCGGGTGGGATTCGGCTTGGCGGTGGCCGCGCGCTGGGACGCCGAGGCCGACCCGTTCACCCTCGTGCCTCAGTGGCCTCCTCCGCGCTCGGTGCTGGCGCCCACGGAGGGGCCGGTACGCTACCCCGGCGTGGCCGTGGGGCTCTCCGAGCGCGGTGCACACCTCGACATCCGGATGGAGGACTTCGGCACCTTCGACTTCCTGAATGTCCGAGGCGCCGTCGTCCGGGGGCTGTGGCGAGCGGGTGCCACGGAGGAAGAGTTGGAGCGATTCCTCCGCGAGGCGGATGAGGATCGCAACCACCTGGGGGAGGTCTGTGCTCGCTGGATCTCGTTCGACGGCGACGGCGGAGATCCCGCCCGCTTCCAGCGCATCCGCGATGCGCTGCACCCGCCTGATCCCCTGCTTGCGTGGTTCCCCGAGGTCAAGCAGTGGTTCGGGCTCTTCAGCATGCCCAAGGACCTCATCGAGCGGGTCCAGCAGCGGATGAAGGACACGAACTACCAGGTGCTGGCGCAGCCCACCGCCGAGCTGCCAGAGGCGCTTCGGTCCGCGCTGCGCTGGGATCCGGACGCCATTGGCGTTCTTCAGGGAGAGAGCCTCTCTCCGGCGGATGGAAACGTCTTCGAGCTGCTGTTGAATGCGGCCCTGACAGGCCATCGGGTGATCGTCTTCGGCCTGAGCGATGCGGCGAGGCAGGCTCTTCAAGCCCATGCCTCGCGGTTCCAGCAGGTGGTGAACGTGGCTGCCCTGGCCTGAACTGCGGCTCACTCTCTACATCGGCTCAAGCCGGAACTGCTGGCAGTCGTTGTTGGACCAGGTCCACTGCTGGACCTTGGCGCCGTCACCGCTGCTCCAGCAGTTGGCCACGTCGAGCACCTTGCCGCTGTGGCGCGCCTCGAACCGGTACCAGCCACTGCCGAGCGAGACGGGCTTGAACTGCTGGTTGTAGCCACCGAAGGAGGTCCACTGCTGGAGGGTGGCGCCGTCGGCGGTGCTCTGGCTGGCGATGTCGAGCCCCTTTCCGCTGTAGCGCGAGACGAGCCGGTAGTAGCCGCTGTCCGTCGGCACCAGGTGCCACTGCTGGCTGGCGCTGGTGTGGCAGGCCCACTGGTGGATGGCGGCGCCGTCGGCGGTGCTCGGCCCGGCGATGTCCACGCACCGGTTCGTGGCCTTGTTCACGAGGCGGTAGGTGCCTCCCCACTTGAACGACGCCACAGACCTCGGCGGGAGCGAGTAGTCGAAGGACTGCCCGGCCCAGCGCACCTTGAAGGTGAGGGTGCTGGTGTCGTGGGAGTTCAGGGCGATCAGCGCCAGTGAGCCGTCCGGGTTCTTGAAAGCGACGGTCTGGATGCCCCCGTTGGCCTGGCTCGTCGAGGCGATACGCACCGCGCCGGCCCGCACCACCTTCGCCAGGTGTGCCCACGCGTAATAGTCCTCGTTCTTGGTGTAGGTGCCCGCGCCGTTGTTCACGGTGAGCATGCCGCGGCAGTTGGTGCAGCCTCCGACGTAGGGGCCACTGTTGGGGTCCAGCGCGATGTTCCAGTACAGCGAGCTTCGCGCCCAGTTGCGCAGCGGCCCGATGACGTTGTTCTGCAGCTCCCACTCGAGGTTCGCTGCCTGGTTCGTCGCCCAGGTGCCGCCGGTGCACTCGGTGAAGTGGATCTCCTTGTCCGGATAGGCGTTGTGGAAGTCGTTCTGGACGGTGTAGCTGCCCTCGGGGCTCTCGTAGCAGTGGTAGGCCACGCCCGCGACCGCCGCTCGCGCCTGGCTGTTGTTGTAGCTCATCACCTCGTAGGGGAAGCCCGCGGGGCCGCCGTGGTCGTACCAGTTGTGGTCCCACGCGAGGAGCTTCACCGAGCCGAACCCCGCGTTGTTCAGCGCGGGCCGCAGGTGCTGGGCCGCGAAGTTCGACTGGTCGCTCGACTCCATCTGCATCGTCGGATACGTGCTGTTACCGTTGTGCGGCTCGTTCTGGATGCTGAAGGCGTGAATCGGCAGGCCGTAGCTGTTGTAGGCTTGGGCGAAGCGCACGAAGTAATTGGCATACAGGCCATACAAGTCATTGCGCAGGTACCCGCCCCCCGTCAGCGAGTTGTTGAACTTCATCCACCCGGGAGCGCTCCACGGCACCGCGAGGATCTTCACCTCGGGGTTGAGCTGCCGCGCCTGCTGCAGCAACGGGATGATGTAGGCCGCGTCGTGGCCTACCGAGAAGTCATTCAGATCGCAGCAGGTGTCGTCATAGGTGTAGTTGTTCCGCGCGAAGTCCGACGCGCCCATGGGCAGCCGAACCAGGTTGAACCCGGCGCCCTCACCGACGCTGAACAAGTCATTGAGGATCGCGCTGCGCTGGGGCGAGTTGTAGATGAGCCACGCGGACGAATCGGTGAGTGCACCGCCGAAGCCGTCGATGGTCTGGTAGGTGGTGGCCTCGTTGATGTCGATCACCGTGGCCGTGCCGCTCTCCGGCCCGAAGTTCTTCGACGGCTCGGTGCTGAGCCGCTTGGAGAGGGCATTGTTCGAGGTGCTCGTCAGCCAGACCTGGACGGACTCGCTGGCGGCGCTCGCGAGGGAAGGGGAGAGGGCACAGAGGAGCCCCGCGACCGCGAGGCCGCTCCACGGGCTCCGGCGCTGGAAGGGATTCATGGGCATACGCAGTTCCTGAAGGATGGGGAGGAAAGCCACGCCCGGATACGGTGAGGCTCGTCCGGGCGCGCGCGGCGTGAAGCAACATCAGGACCAGCCCGGCACGGTCTTCATGTTTTCTGTTGGGACCGTGACGCCTCCGGGAATGCCATTCCCGCGCCTGTCCACCGGGGGCACACACCGAAGCAACTGGTGACAGCAGTCACCAAATGGTGTCGGCAGTCACCATGTGAGCCCCTCAGAGGGAAACCGCGCGGTTTCCCAGTCTCTGGCGGTGACACGAGTCACCAGGAAACCGGGTGTGGGCAATCCTAGAGGCCTTCCGGAAAAAACCGCCTTTCGAGTGAAAGCGCTTTCTCGTGATAGGCTGGCACGCCTTCTGCTTGGGGCGGCGGTCCACAACTCACCCCGAGGAACCCCTCATGATCAACAAGCTCACCGCCCTGACGGCGCTGTTCGCCGGTCTGTCCGCCGTCCCCACCACTGCCGTGGCCGCCGAGCCCGAGGCCGTGGCCCTGCCGGCCGCCTCGCCGCAGGTTCTCTCCGCGATGCAGCGTGACCTCCGCCTCACCCCGGAGCAGGCCGAGCGCCGACTGGTCACGGAGGCGCTGGCCGCGCGCCTCGAGCACTCGCTGCGCGATGACCTGGGCGACGCCTTCGGCGGCGCCTGGTTGAACGAGGACGGCAGCAAGCTCATCGTCGGTATCACCGACGCGGCCCAGGCCGACGCCGTCCGCCGCGCTGGCGCCGAGCCCCGGCTGGTGGCTCGCAGTGAGAAGCAGCTGGAGAAGGTGAAGGCGGAGCTGGACCGCAATGCCCGGTTTGCCGGCCGGTCCGTCCACACCTGGTACGTCGACGTCACCACCAACACCGTCGTCGTCACGGCCCAGGACTTCGCCCTGTGGAGCGCCAAGTCCTTCCTCGCGGGCCTCGGCACGGAGGACGGCTCGGTTCGCGTGGTGCCTTCGAAGGAGGAGCCCCGCACGATGTACGATCTGCGCGGCGGTGATGCCTACTACCCGGGCAACGCGCGCTGTTCGATCGGCTTCTCCGTCAACGGCGGTTTCGTCACCGCGGGCCACTGCGGCGGCGTGGGCACCACCACCTCGGGTTCCAACGGAGCGGCTCAGGGGACCGTGCGCGGCTCGACCTTCCCCGGCAATGACATCGGCTGGGTGCAGGTCAACGGCTCCTGGGCCTCGCTGCCTTGGGTGAACAACTACGCGGGCGGCGTGGCCAACGTGGCCGGCTCGAACGAGGCCGCCATTGGCGCATCCATCTGCCGCTCGGGCTCCACCACCGGCTGGCGCTGCGGCGTCATCCAGGCCAAGAACGTCACCGTCAACTACGCCCAGGGCGCCGTCTATGGCATGACCCAGACGAACGCCTGCTGCGAGGGCGGCGACTCCGGCGGTTCCTGGCTCTCCGGTGATCAGGCCCAGGGCGTCACCTCGGGCGGCTCGGGCAACTGCACCACGGGCGGCACGACGTTCTTCCAGCCGCTCCGGCCTCTCCTCTCCGCCTACGGCCTCACACTCACCACCTCCGCTCCTGCCCCCACTGGCCGCGCCATCGTCTCGAACTGGAATGGCAAGTGCATCGACATTCCCAACTCGAACACCACAGATGGCACTCCGCTGCAGATGTGGGACTGCAATGGCACCGGCGCGCAGAGCTGGACGTTCTACTCGGACGGCACCCTCCGGGCGCTCGGCAAGTGCATGGACGTGGCCTGGGGCTCGACGGCCAACGGCGCCGTGATTCAGCTCGTCGCCTGCAATGGCAACCCGGCCCAGAAGTTCGTGCTGAGCGGCGCGGGTGACCTCGTGAACCCGCAGGCCAACAAGTGCGTGGACATCAAGGAGTGGAACGGGAACAGCGGCGCCCGCCTGCAGACCTGGGAGTGCGGCGGTACCGCCAACCAGAAGTGGTTCCTGCGCTAACGCGCTGGGCCGCGCAGCTGGGGTGTTCCTGAAGCACCCACCGGAGGGCTCACGAGCCCTCCGCGCGCCTGGAGGGGGCCGCGAAGCTCCTCCCACTGCGCGAGCGCCTCTCGCTCGTCCTTCGTCCTGGCGGCGGACTCGCGGCAGGCGTCATCGGCCTCGCTCTTCGCGTCCGAGGATTTCGACACGAACTCCTCGTCCGTGTACGCGTGGACCCGGGTGTCCCCGCTCTCTTTCAGGACTCGGTAGCGGGCGTAGTCCAGCTCGGCGTCCGCGTGCTGGAGCTCCTTGTCGTGGCACTCCCGCAGCGCCACCGCCGCGTCCACCTTCACCTGGCGCCAGCGCACCCGGGCCTGGGCCACCTCGAGCGCCCTGTCCGCCGCCCGAAGCTGGGCCTCTACCTGCTGGACGCTGGCCGGCTGGCCCGTGAGCTTCTCGGCCTCCAGGAGCTTCTCCTGAGCGTCTTTGCGAAGCTCCGCGGCCTCCACTTCGCGATGGGCGAGGTCCAGCTCCCGCTTCGTCTCCTGGAGGGCGCCGTGTGCCCGGTCCTTCTTCGCCGAGAGCTGCTGCCGCTCCTTCTCGGCCTGGCGCACGGCCTCCTGTTTCTCCGGAGGCACTCCATTCAATGACCAGCTCCGAAGCTCGGCGCTCCGGCTGGTCCCGCACCCGCTCAGCAACACCAGGCACGTTCCCAGCCACAGCGAGAACGCTTCGCATCTTGCAGCCCTCACCATGGGTCCCCCTTCAGGTGGCTTCTTCCGCACCATAAGCGGGCCCGGCATGGGCCTCCCCTGCCCGCCGGGGCAGGAGTTCTGTGCACTCCCGTACGGGAGGTGGTTTCAGCGCTTCTTGAGTGCAGCGGCTTTGCTCGCACCGGCTCCGTGCCGGCCAGTGCCATCTATCGCCGCGCGATCAACGCCGGCCATACCCCCAAAGAGGTATAGCGATCGCTGGAACCACCTCCAGCATCGCTTCAGCGCGGCATTCCAAGAATTCTGTATCGGTCCCAGCGGGGAATCAGCCGTACGTCTCGCGCTTGATGCGCTTGTCGTCCACGCCGAGCGTGTGGAGGTGGCCGAGCACCGTCTCCATGAAGCGGGGCGTGGCCGGGGTGCGCGTCTCCATGGCCTTGCGCCGATCCCACGCGGTGATGGCCGGGCCGCACGCGTAGACGAGGCACGTCTGCTTGTCCGGGATGAGCTCCTCCAGAAGGGCTTGGCTGATGCGGCCCTTGCGCACCTTGTCGTTGAACCGCGACTCGTCCGTCTCGCGGGTGAGCGTGTGCAGCACGCGCACGGTGCCCGGATTCCCGGCCTCCAGCTTGGCCAGCTCCTCGCGGAACAGCATGTCCGCCCACGTCTTGTTCGAGCACAGCACGGTGTGGCGCAGCTTCAGCCCCCGGTGCAGCGCGTCCTTGAGGATGGCGAAGTTGGGCACCCCGCCCGAGCCTGCGGCAATGTGCACGATGTGGTCGGTGCGCTCCTGCACGTCGTCCGGCAGGGTGTAGGGGCCCATGAAGCCCTGGACCTTGATGCGCGCGCCCGTGAGCCGGCCGTGGATGAGGTAGGGTGCCAAGAGCGCTGGGTACTTCGTAATCCCGGGGATGAACTCCTCGTCCTTCACGGTGATGGCCACCTGGGACTCGTGGGGCGCGGAGGACATCGAGTACGAGCGGAACAGCTCCCGGCGGCCCTTCTGCTCCTGCAGGTACGCGGCGAGCGTGCGCAACGCGGGGAACTGGTGCGGGTCAATGTTGATGAACTGGCCGGCCTTGTACTCGACAGCCGCGCCCCCGAAGTCCAGGAAGAGGGTGGCGGTGTCGTGCGTCTCCTGCCGCACTTCGGTGACGGTGACTTCGTACTCCAGGGGCTTCTTGCGGAGGGTAACGGTGGGGGACTCGGCGGAGCTCATGCGCCCTTCCCTTAACGCAAATGAGGCGCCATGGACGATAACGATTGCGGCCGACCCCCAGGCGCGGACAATGGTCCGTCCGTGACGCGCATCCGCCAGATGGAGCAGGTCTTCGCCGTGGCCCCCCCAGGCCTGGAGTCCGCGCTCGAGGCGGAGGCCACCGCGCTGGGCTGGACGCCTCGGCGGGTGGAAGGCGGAGTGGAACTGGAGGGGCACGCCGGTCTGCACCAGGAAGCCAACCTCCGCCTGCGCGCCGCCAGCCGGGTGCTGCTGCGCCTGGGCCACTTCCACGCACCGGACGTGGGCGCCCTCACGCGCGAGCTCGCGCGGCTGGACCTGAGCCACGTGTGGGATGGGAAAGAGTTGCCCAGCCTCTCCGTGGCGGCCCATGGCTCGAAGGTGCCAGGGAGTGCGGTGCCCACTGCGCTGGCCAAGGCCTGGAGGCTCTCCACCGTGGGGCGGGCGGGGGCGCTGGACGAGGAAGGGACACAGGGCCTCACGGTGCTCCTGCGCCTCGACGGTCCCGAGTGCACCGTGAGCGTGGACACCAGCGGAGAGCCGCTCCACCGGCGCGGCTACCGGCAGGAGATTGGCCGGGCGCCCATGCGTGAGACGCTCGCCGCGGGCATCCTCCAGCTCGCGGGCTACGACGGCGCGGAGCCGCTGGTGGACCCGATGTGTGGCTCGGGCACGTTCCTCATCGAGGGCGCGTGGATGTCCATGCGCCGGGCTCCGGGCCTGGAGCGGACCTTCGCCTTCGAGCGCTTCCCCTCGTTCGACAAGGCGGCCTGGAAGGAGCGCCAGTCCCGGGCAAAGGCGGAGGCACTGCCCGCTCCGCGCGCCTCGCTGCACGGCTTCGACATCAACGCGGGGGCGCTCGGGACGGCGCGTCGCAACGCGCGGAGGGCCGGGCTGACGCTGGCCCTGGAGAGGCGGGACGTGAAGACGCTCCAGCCGCCCGTCGCGGGGCCGGGGCTGGTGGTCGCCAACCCACCGTATGGAAAGCGCGTCGGGCAGGGCGGTGAGCTGCCGGAGCTGTACCGGGCGCTGGGCGCCACCTTGAGGAAGGCGTTCCAGGGTTGGCGCGCGGCGCTGATCGTCCCAGATGAAGACGGGCTGATTCGCGACCTGGGCCTGCGAGAGACACGAAGCCTGCGTGTGCGGAACGGCGGTCTGCGCTGCCGGCTCCTGCTGTCCGGGCCTCTGGCTCCGTAAATGCTCGAAACTCCGAGGACTCTCTTTTTTTAGGAGTCAGTAGGCAACTCTTCCCCACACCAGCCGAGAATGTAGGCACAAACCCCATCCACTCCGACAATGCCCGTCGGGAGAGGAGCCGCCCATGGTGTCGCCCATCTCCGGTCGCTTCGGCTCGAACCTGCTTCAGTCGCTGGCTCAGCGCGTTCAGGCCCCCACGGGAGATGCGAAGGCAGGCGGCGTTCAGCCGGCGGATGCGAAGAAGGACGAGAAGGTTCAGGACACGCTGGCCGAGCTGGAGAAGATCCTCGCGGCGCTGCTGGAGCAGCTGAAGCGCGCGGGCATCATTCCTCCTGGCCAGGATCTGGGCTCCTCGGGTCCCTCGGGCGCGTCCCCGGTGGGCGGTGGCGGCGGTGGTGGTGGTGGTGACAGCTTCACGCCCGCAGCGGGCGGCGGTGGTGGTGGCGGCGGCGGTGGTGGTGGCGGTGGCGGCATGCCCTCACTGGACGGCGGCGCCTCGCGCGCGGCTCCGGCTGCTCCGGCGGCCAACGCGGCGGGCGGTGGGACGTCGGTTCAGGGCATCCAGGTGTCGGATCCCCGGCTGGCCCAGGCGCTCCAGCAGATTGCCAGCCACCCGGATGGGGCCAAGCTCCTGGCCGCGGCGAAGGCCAACGGCCTGAACTCCATCTCCGTCAACCCGGGCCTGAACCCGGACGGCGGTGGCGGCACCGAGGGCGTCACCCGCTGGGGCAACGGCAGCACCTCCATCGAGATCGCTGATCCGAACAGCCCCGCGCTGATCCACACGCTGGCGCACGAGCTGGGCCACGCGGCCACCACGGGCGACGGCAACTCGCAGTTGGAGGAGAAGACGGTGGATGCGCTGGGCGAGCGCATCTCCCGTGACCTGACGGGCCAAGGCTCCGGCTTCAACCTGGACGTGGGCGCCTACAGCAACCTGGCCTTCGACAACGGCGTGCTCAACAGCCTGCGCGTGCTGGGCATCCGGGTGTAGCCAGCCCGCAGCATTCAGCCGCGCTCACCCACCGGCAGGAAGACCTCGAAGCGAGCGCCGCCCTCGGTCCGCCCGCTCACGCCGACCTTTCCTCCGTGCGCGAGCACCACGCGCCGCACCACGGCCAGCCCAAGCCCGGCGCCCGTGGCGCGGCTGGTGAAGAAGGGCTCGAAGACGCGCTGGGAGTCCACGCCCGAGAGCCCCGCGCCTTGGTCCTCCATCACGATGGAGAGGCCCCCTGGGGCGTTCGAGAGTGCCAGGCGCACGGTGCCTCCAGAAGGCGAGGAGCGCAGGGCGTAGCGCAGCAGATTGCTCAGCGCGAGCTGCAGCAGCGTCTCATCCCCTGGGAGCAGCGGCAGCTGCGCCGCCTCTTCGAGCTGGATGCGGGCCCCGGTGGACTCGCAGACCGGATGCAGCAGGTCCACCACGCGCCGGGCCAGCTCGCCCAGATGCAGCGGCTTGAGGCGTGGCTCGAAGGGCCGGACCACGTCCAGCAAATCGCGGACGATGTCCTCCAGCCGCGTCACCTCTTCTTCCAGCATGGCCACCGCGCTGGTGCCAATGGTGCTGAGCTGGGGCTCGCGCTTGAGCACGGCCGCGACGTTGAGGATGGCGCCCAGGGGGTTGCGCACCTCGTGGGCCACCACGCCGGCGGCCTCTCCGAGCACCGTGAGCCGCTCCTGCTCCACCAGATCGCCCTGGAGCCGGGACAGCTCCGCCAGACGGGCCGAAGCCTCACGGTGGTGGCGCACGTTCTCCAGCGCGCTGCCCACCATGTTGGCGAAGAGCTCCAGCGTGCCCGCGCTCGCGGGGCTGAGCTGCTGGCCCTGGATCGCGAGGATGCCGTAGGGCACATCCCCGACGATGATGGGCGCATCCAGGGCGTTGGCGTTGGGAAAGGTGCGCTTGAGGTACGCGGCCAGCTCCGGGGTGTGGAAGTGCTCCAGCGCGGAGTGGATGTCCTGGTGGAAGACGGCCCTGCGCTGCGAGAGGACGGTATCCAGGTGGGGAATGCTGCTGCGGGGGAATCGCACCTCGTGAATGGGCCGGCCGTAGAGCTTCTCGCCGAAGGCGAGGGCCACGGGATCCTGCCGTACGGGGCCATGCAGGTACACGTCCCCCTCCAGGCGCAGCACCGAGATGTAGAAGCCCTGCTGGTGGATGGTGTCCACAGCCAGCTCCAACACGTCCTGCTCGCTCCGGCAGTGCATCAGCTTCACCGCGGCGGCCGCCAGGGCCTCGGTGAGCCGGCGGACGGTGTCCTCCGTCTCCATGTCCTGCACCAGGACCAGCTGCTCATCGGGCTGAGAGCCGCGGTGGGTCTGGACATGGCACAGCCGCTCGCGCCCGTTGGAGTCCTTCAGGCGCAGCCAGAGCTCACTGCCGGTGGGGTGCTCGCCGCGCGTCCGGGACTCGTAGCGCGGCTGCACCCACGTGCGCTCCTGCGGGAGGAAGCGCTCCAGCACTTGCGGGATGGAGAGGCCGGACAGCTCCTCCGAGGAGGTGCCGAGCAGCGCCCTCAACGCTGGGTTGGCGTAGACCAACCGCTCCGCGCGGAGGACCGCGACAGGCACAGGAAGTCCTTCGAGCGGCCGGTACTCGGAGGTGTCAGACACGAGAGCACATCCTGGAATGCTCTCGTGCGGCACGCAAGAGGAGGGGAGGACACAGCGAGGACTCTGCCGGTCGAGCGCCTAGCCGGTGGCAGGCGGCTTGTAGTGGGCGCGGACGTACTCCTGGAGGAACGTCTTCTCCTCCTGGCGGAGGCCCGCCAGTCCCAGCCCATAGCCCTGGGGCTGCTTGCCGTCATCCAGGGCGTGCTCCCAGATGACGGCGCTGCGCAGCTCGATGGCGCGCGGGGGCTGTGCGAAGTGCAGCGTCAGGCGCACCTTGGTGCCCAGCTTCAGCGGCCGCCGGGTGTTGATGAAGAGGCCGCCGGAGGACAGGTTGATCATCCGGTGCTCGGTGAACATGCCGAGGTTCCGGTCGGTGACGTGGATGTCGGCGTGGACCTGGTCGTTCTGGTTGCGCAGCTGGAGGCCGACGAACTCCTCGCTCGAGTAGGTGGGCGCGGCCACCTGCTTGCGCACAGGCGTGGCCATCGGAGAGGCCGGGTTGAAGGGCGCCGTCGAACCGGGAGGGACGGGCCGGAGCGGTACGGGGGTGGTGCCTCGGGCCGGAGTTAACTGGGGAGCGGGCCGGATCGGCACGGGGGTGGTGCCTCGGGCCGGAGTGCCCTGAGGCGCCGGGCGGACGGACTCGGCCTCGCGCATCTTCTGCGAGAGGAAGTCGAACATCTCCTGCGAGGCCCGGCGCAGCTCCGGGGCCGCGTCGGCGGCCAGGTGCTCGGGCGAGTAGCGCTTGGCGTGCTTGAAGAAGGCCAGGCGCACTTCATCCAGGCTCGCACCGGGCGCCAGCCCGAAGACCTCACGTGGGGTCTTCAGGGTCTGAAGCTGGCGCAACTGGAGGCGGATCTTCTCGGCGAGCTCCTTCTCGGTGGGGAGCTTCACCGTGGAGAGCAGGTCCCTCACCTCGGCGAGCTCCTGGATGGGGAACCAGGTGCTGCCATCGCGCGAGGCCTTCACCACCGCCTTCAGGCGGCCCGAGCCCACCAAGTCTCGCAGGGCCTGGAGCGTCAGGGGACCGAGGACACGACCAACGGAATCGCCAATCCAATAGTTGACGGTCATGAGACGGCCCTCCTACTGAGCCAGGGCCTGACGGACGGCGGATGCGATCTCCAGCGGGTGGAAGGGCTTGCCCACGAAGCCCACGGCGCCAGCGGCCAGGGCCTGCTCCACCACGGGCTCGGCGTCCATGCTGCTGATGACGAGCACGCGCGTCTTGGGAGAGGTCTGCTTCATGGCGGCGAGCACCTCGAGGCCGCTGCGCCGGGGCATGAAGAGGTCCAGGAACATGAGGGCGGGCTTCTCGCGCGCGGCGATGGCCAGGCCCTCTTCGCCGTCCGAGGCCTCGAGCAGCCTCAGCTCGATACCGGTTTCCGCGAGGGTGTCTTTGAGAATGCGCCGCACGAAGTTGTCATCATCCACGAGGAGCAGGGTCGGAGCGTCGGACATGTCACCATCTTAACCGGTGCGGCCTCGCGATCACCCGAGGAGGTAGGGCTGCCCGCGCGACTTTTGCGATATGGAACGTTCCATGCCCATCGACCAAGCCCTCGCCCGTTTCGAGTCCCAGAAGAACGCGTACTTGGAGGACCTGAAGACCCTGGTCCGCATCCCCAGCGTCTCCTTCACGGGGTTTGATGCAGCCCAGGTGCGCAAGAGTGCCGAAGCCACCGCGCAGCTGCTGAAGGACCGTGGTTTTGAAAATGTGCAGTTGCTCGAAATCGAGGGGGCGCACCCCTATGTCTACGGGGAGGTTCTCAAGGCGCCAGGCAAGCCCACGCTGCTGCTGTACGCGCACCACGACGTGCAGCCGCCGGGGGACGTGAGCGCGTGGAAGAGCAACCCGTTCGAGCCGGAGCTGAGGGACGGGCGGCTGTACGGGCGTGGGGCGGCGGACGACAAGGCGGGCATCGTGGTGCACACGTCGGCGGTGGACGCGTGGCTGAAGGGTGTGGGCTCGCTGCCACTGAACGTGAAGGTGATCATCGAGGGCGAGGAGGAGGTGGGGAGCGATCACCTCACGCCGTTTCTTCAGAGGCACAAGGCGCTGATGCAGGCGGACGCCATCGTGCTGACGGACACGAGCAACTTCGACGTGGGGTTGCCGTCCATCACCACGGCGCTGCGGGGGCTGGTGACCGTTGAAGTCGAGGTGCGGGGGCTGAAACAGGCGGTGCACTCGGGGATGTGGGGCGGGCCGATTCCGGATCCGGTGATGGGGCTGTGCCGGATGCTGGCGACGCTGACGAACCCGGACGGCTCGATCGCCATCCCGGGCGTGCTGGACCAGGTGAAGCCGCTGACGGAGGACGAGAAGAAGAGCATCCAGTCGCTGCCGGGGGATGACGCGTACTTCCGTCAGCAGGTGGGGCTGCTTCAGGGGGTGGAGATGCTGGGCGGCGGGCGGCACCCGTGGGAGCAAAACTGGCGGCAGCCGTCGATTGCCATCAACGCGTTCCAGGCGAGCAGCCGGAAGGACGCGCGAAACATCGTGAGCGAGTCGGCTTGGGCGCGGGTGGGGATCCGGGTGGTGCCGGACATGGACGCGGCGGACGTGCAGCGCCGGCTGGTGGAGCACCTGCGGAAGGTGACGCCGTGGGGGCTGGAGGTGCACATCAAGGAGGATGCGCCGTCGGGCTGGTGGTACACGGACTCGTCGCATCCGGCGTTCCAGGCGGCGTTCCGCGCGCTGCAGAAGGGGTACGGCCGCGAGGCGGTGACGATCGGGTGTGGCGGGTCCATCCCGTTCGTGGAGCCGTTCGCGAAGGAGCTGGGTGGGGTGCCCGCGCTGTTGATCGGCGTGGAGGATCCGTACACGTACGCGCACTCGGAGAACGAGAGCCTGCACGTGGGCGATTGGGAGAAGGCCATCCGCGCGGCCATTCACCTGTACGAGGAGCTGGCTCAGACGCTCGGCAAGCGCTGAGTTCTGGAGGGGGCAACCGCAGGTGGCGGGCTCGATTGCCGCCGCTTCCAATTTTTGGGACCAAAAAAGAACCAAATCGGAGGCGGAAACGATTTCCTCCAGCCTCCTTAGTTAGTTGCTGGGAGTTTCCCCCTTCAACCACTGAAGATAGGGATACACGCTCTCGAAAACCCCGCCATGGCTGTCTCTCCTCGTACTGATGATGCCGACGAGCACCGAGTCGTCCGCCATGCTGAAGACTCCACCTCCACTGTCGCCTTCGTAGTTCCTTGAGAATTCACGTCCGTCTTGATCTTGGGCTGCGGTGGTGAACCGGGTGCTTCCTGAGGCGTAATGCTCAACCTGCTCGATCTGGCTATCGCCAAAGTGGCGATACCCGAATTGTCTCGTGGGGTATCCGGTTTCTCCGAGGCCATAGCCCACCATGACCACCTGCTGATTCTTGTAAACCTCTGCGTCGGGCCACCGGATGGGACGAAAGCTCTCCGTTACGGCGTCGTTGAGTTGGATGAGTGCGAGATCCGCGTCCGTGAACAATCCGCGATTCTCACTGTCTTTGACATTCAAGAACCGGGGGTGAGGGCGAATGTCCACTCCTTTGTATGGTGACGGAATGTAACGCTGGGTTGACGCCACATAGTTGATCACAGTGACATCGACCTGCTTGAGGCAATTCGAGGTGTCCGCGACGGCGTGCATGTTGCCGAGAATGAGGTTCTTCCATGAGGCGATCCCCTTCTTGGTAGCTTCATTCTTTCCAGCGGACGGATATGCTGCGTTCAACCTTGAATCTGCCATCACTTTGTCGGCGTTGGAGGCTTCCCGATCTTTGCAGATGCAATGCGCCGCGGTCAGGACCCATTTGGGGGAGATGAGCACTCCGCTGCATCCTTGCTTAGTTTTGTTGGAGAAGGCCGCAACGAGCATGACGTTGGAGACGAAGTGGTTCTCCGAGTCCAGTGCGCCTGGATAGACCGTACTCGTGGTGCCGATATCCAGACCCATGGGCACACCCGACAACTCTTGCGCTGGAGCCAGTTGTGTCGAGGGCGTGCAGGCATACCCGAAAAGCCACAGCAATGCGAGGAACGGCCGTGCCAAAGCAGGCGGCGGGCTACCGTGATGAAGCATGATATCTCTCCAGCAATGGCTCTACTTCGGCTGAGTTGCCTCAAGGAGCTGTTTTGTCAGCCACTCCCTGTGGAAGTAAGTGCTCAGGCAGATGGACTCGTTGTTCAGCCCCCTGTTGGAGACACCCACCAGCACGTCACCTTGGGGGCTCTCCCTGAGGCAAGGCCCGCCGCTGTCATCCTGATAGAGCAGTTGCCCGGGGGGGCTCAGGAAGATTCGCTCGCGATCCCCTGGGAGGCTGACGACTCGACTCGTGTTGAATCGGCGCTCCCCATAGAGGGCCGCGCCGCTTTCGTCGTTGCCATAACCAACAGTGATGAGCGGCTCATCCAGCCGAGCCTCGGAGTCCGCCAGTTTGGGGGGAGGCGCGACATCCTGCACCGGCTCTTCGAGGAGGATGAGGGCGAGGTTCGCGTGGACGGTCGTGAGCTTGCCCGATGCGTCGCGCACGATTCGAAGCTCGGGGTGAGGGCGGACCTCTCCTCGGTGTTGGTCATGGATGGCGGTGGGGGCTCTCCCTGGCTTGCGCGTTTGATAGATCATCGCGATGATGGTCGCGGACGATGCGCAGTCGGAGCGATCAATGAGCGCCTCGTTCAGATCGCCGTCTGCCTCGGCCTTGTGCCAACCACAGACACAATGTCCCACAGTGAGAACGAGCCGTGGAGCAAGGAGCAACCCACTGCAGAGCTGCACTCCCTCTTCCGGCCCTGAGAGGTTGGCCTCGACCGAGACGGTGAAGGAGTAGCGGTTCGAAACATCCAGTGCCCCTTCCAGGAAGTTCTGTGGGAGCTTAATAGGATCCGATATATCTCCCGCCAGTGTGCCAAGGGAGGCACCCGCGTCTCGGGGGGGCACCGCTTCCTGAGTCGAGGCGTCCGCTTGCCCGGGAGCGTGCGAACACTTGGGCCAGCCAAGGACCAGCGTGAGGCACAGCAGGCTTAGGATGAGCACGGGCAGTACAAAAACGGGGCGCATCTGCTCACACTTATACCACACTTGGGGAACTGGCGAGCCTCTACGAAAACTGCGCTCGCCCCGGTAGGCCCAGGCCCGGCATCGTCGCCTTGGACTCCCGCACCTCGTGTGGTTCAGTGCCAGTGGATGCCTCCACTCCTGACCACTGACCGATTCACCCTGCAGCGGATAGAGCCAGAGGACCGGCCTTTTATTTTCGAAGGCCTGAGTCACCCGCAGGTGATCCCCTTTTACGGGGTCCGGTACGATTCACTCGAAGCCACCCAAGCCCAGATGAAGTTTTATGAAACCCTGGAGCGGGAGGGGACCGGGCAGTGGTGGAAGATCGTCAGCAGGCAGAGCCAGGAAGCCTTGGGCGCGATCGGGTACAATCATTATCAGGCTCAGCATCGGAAAGCCGAGGTCGGCTACTGGCTGCTCCCCCGGTTCTGGAAACAAGGCATCATCACGGAAGCGATGCCTGCTCTGCTTCGCTACATGCTGCGGGAAAAAGGCATTCACCGCATCGAAGCGCTGGTGGAAGAAGGAAACACTGCCAGCAATCGGCTCCTGGAGCGCGTGGGGTTCCGCTACGAGGGCACCCTGCGTGACTGCGAGCTCAAAGACGGTCACTACATCAGCCTTCGGAGCTACAGCCTGCTTTCGACGGATCCAGCAGGCTCGGAGTTCTGATCAGCTCGGGGCGGCGGGCGACTGAGTGGCCATGTCTCCGCTCTGACAGATGTCTCATCCCCGCGGACCGTACCCGGGACCGTGCCCTTTCCCTATTTATCCGCGCCCCTGCAAGCAAGCCTGCTCGCGGGTGGTTCTACCCCTACTCAAGGAGTCCCCCATGGCCCAGGAGCAGTCCTCTATGAATGAGCAGCAGATGTTCGGCGAGTCCCTCAAGGAACGGATCGCCGAGGTGGTTCCTGAGCGGATCCTGTCGGCCCTCAAAGACTGTCTGGGCATGGAGATGCGCGAGCGCGTCGGCGAGGCGGTGCGCAGCGCGCTGAGCGAGCGCATGATGGGGATGCAGCAGCCGGGGAGCGCCGCGCCGTTCGACACCGAGCGCATCGCGGAGGCCATGCACCCCCGCGTGGCCGATGCCGTCCGCGAGCGCGTCTGCACCGGCGTTCACGAGCGCGTGCGCGAGGTGCTGAAGGAGCGGCTGGGGGAGGCGCTGCGCACCGCCATGGCCGAGAACTGGATGGGCATGCAGCAGGGTTATGGCCACTTCGACACCGGGTTCATGGTGGACAAGGTGTGCAACCGTCTCGAGGTTGCCCTCCGGGAGCGGCTCAGCATCGTCGTGCGCGAGCGCGTGCGCGAGGCGCTGAAGGAGCGGCTGGGGGAGGCGCTGCGCACTGCCATTGCCGAGCGGCGGATGCAGGGCTTCGTCCAGTTCGACCCGGAGCAGGTCGCCGACACCCTTCGCGAGCGCCTCGCCGATGGCCTGCATGAGCGGCTCGTCTACGCCGTGCGCGAGCGCGTGCGCGAGGCGCTGAAGGAGCGGCTGGGGGAGGCGCTGCGTGCCGCCATCGCCGAGCGGCGGATGCAGGGCTTCGCCCAGTTCGACCCGGAGCAGGTCGCCGGTACCCTCCGCGAGCGCATCGCGGAGGGCCTCCGCGAGCGGATCCACTCCGCCCTGCGAGAGCCCGTGCGTGAGGCGCTGCGGGATCGGCTGGGGGAGGCGCTGCGCACCGCCATCGCCGAGCGGCGGACGCAGGGCTTCCCGCAGGGCTTCGGCCAGATGGAGCCCGAGCGCATCGCCAGCGCCATCCACGGGCGCTTGGTGGAGGCCCTCCACGAGCGAATCTCCATCTCCCTGCGCGAGCAGATCAGCGAGGTGCTTCGGACGCGGCTGGTTGAGGCGCTCCGTGACACGCTGGGCGGGCCGATGCGCGCCGGGATGGGCGAGCAGTGGATGGGAAGCCAGCAGAACTTCAGCCAGCCGGACACCGAGCGCATCGTGGACACCATCCGCGAGCGCGTCAGTGAGGAGATCCGCCAGCACGTGGCCGATGCGGTCCATGACCGCGTGGCCGATGTGGTCCGCAGCGAGTTGAGGGGCAGCGGCCGCCATCCGCAGGCCTGAGTGAGACTGGGGGCGCCCGGGAGAGGGGACCGGTGACGAGCGCCCTCGCCGCGGATGCCTGCGGCAACCTCAGACTGCTCTCGCATGGGGGGGAGTGCGAGCTTGGGCGCTGCGGATTTCACTCCGCAGCGCCCTCGCACTGACCAGTGCCTTCCAGGGCCGGGGGGGCTGCCCACCTGTCGGCTGGCACCCGCATCCCTGCTCAGACGAGGGCGGAGGGCCTGGCACCCACGTCAAGGCAGCCACGACTTGACGCACTCAAATCCGCCTCCCACGTTCTCGGGTATGAAACCAGCGGCGGTCTTGATCCCAAAACACGATGAAGCGTGGGAGGTCGGGAAATACGGCCCCATCTGGCCGAGGACTCCGGCGTGCTACGGCTTCACCATCATCGCCCACGTGAAGCCAGGGAGGGCGGAGGCCATCCGTGGCTATGGACACAAGCTGGCGAAGGCGCTGGAGCATGACCCCGAGCTGCTCGCGCCACTCAAGCTCCACTACCTGCGCTGGGTGCTCTTCGACGACGACACGCGGTTCATGTATCAGGGCATCTTCGACACCAACTTCGACAAGTACACCGAGGACGCGATCGAGCTCTTCAAGAGGGCCGGTGTCGACACAGTCTTCGAGAACCTCGAAGGCTTCCCGCTGGACTGGAAGACGAACCCCGAGGCGTTCAACAAGTTCGTCCGGCAGCACCAGTGCCCGAGCTTCATGGAGTACGGAGAGTATCCGTATGTCACTTCCGATGAGATCAAGAAGGCCCTGAAGCTCAAGGCCGCCTTCTCCGAGATGCTCGAGCAGATGCAGTGAGGCGGAGGGACCCGCATCGAGGACACGGTCATGAGCGAACCCGCGCGCACCTACAACCAGGCGCATGTGCCTCGGAAGTACGTCAAGGGCCGACGCCGCGTCAGCGTCTACATCTCTTGGAGCTACCCGGGCGAAGCCAACCGGGATGTGACCGGGATGGACAATCGCTACTCGACCATGACCGAGGTCCGCCGGGTGCTCTGGCCCGACTATGAGACGCCGAGGTTTGCAGACCCGTTGCAGTTCCAGCAGGGGATCACGGGCTCGCTGGAGTTGTTCTTCTGGGCCTGGGTGCGGTTCCAACAGGTCGTCCAGGAGGCCACCGGGCATGGGGTCCCCGTGTTCCAGCGTGTTGACCAGGCCGGCTTCAGGCTTCCGCTCGATGAGCGAGTCCTCGCGGATGCCGACACGTTGCTGATCTTCGGGCTGGACCACATGGTCACGGAGCAGGAGGCCTCCACGGAGGAGATCGAGGCCGTCCGGGACTTCCTCCAGCGAGAGGGCACCTGCGTCATCATCGGCCCTCACCACGACGTGGGAGCCTCACCCGAGTTGCAGGAGCGCGCGATGGAGTATGCCCACCATGGCGACGCGCTGGTGCCCCGCCAACAGCGGTTCGGGCGGTACACCCGCTCGCTGATGCAGGGGCTCGGAATCCCCGTCGAGAATCGATACGGTCTCCGCCCCGCGGTGGTGGGCGCAAGCCGCCGGATTGCTCCGCTGACGGTCTTGAGAGATCTGGATACGCGCGGCTGGCTCGCGGGAGTCACGAACTTCAACTTCCACCAGCACCTGCCGCACTACGCAGTGACGGGCGAGGCGACGGGGGCCATCCATGTCCTGGCCAGGCAGCCCATCGACATGTCCAGGCCCCATCCGTTCACGCTGGCCGGGAACCCAGAGTTCAATGCGCTCGTCTGGATGCCGCCGCGAGGAGACCGGGGCGGGGATGTGCTGGTGGCCGACTCCACGGTCTTCAGCACCCTGTTCGGCCACGACGAGAGTTTGGAGCGCTTCTGGAGGAACATCGCCACGGCGAATTGAGATCAGGACGGTCCATGAGCGAGGCTGCGGACACACCTCTCGAGCTGGATGACATCCAGAGCGGAACCCTCCGCCCTCGGCCCTCTCCGTATGCGGCGACCTACCTCCTGCTCCGAATTGATGACCGCCAAGCGGGCCGCGAGCTGATGCGCCGGCTGAGCACCGTGGTGGCCTCGGCAGGCCACCCGCGCAGCCCGGCGGGTGATACCTGGGTGAGCGTCGCGCTCACGTTTCACGGACTGAGGGCTCTGGGAGTCCCGCAGGCCTCGCTCGACAGCTTTGCGTGGGAGTTCAGGCAAGGGATGGTCGCGCGTGCCCAGGCGCTGGGAGACACAGGGGAGAGCAGCCCCGAGCATTGGGAGAAGCCGCTCGGGACGCCGGACGCCCACGTCGTGCTCGTGGCCCTTGCACCGGACTCGCAGCATCTGGCGACGGCGCTCGGGCGAGCGCGGAGCGCGCTCGAGGCGCTGGGCGGGGTCGAGGTGATCTGGCGCCAGGACTGCCACGCGCTGCCCACCCAGCAGGAGCCCTTTGGGTTCCGGGACGGCATCAGCCACCCTGCCATCGAGGGGAGCGGCATCCCCGGGAGCAACCCCCGGGAGAAGCCATTGAAGGCCGGTGAGTTCGTCCTTGGCTACCGCGACGAGATGGGAGGCTTCCCTCCGATGCCCCAGCCCGAGGTCCTGGGACGCAACGGGACGTATATCGTCTTCCGCAAGCTGCATCAGCGCGTGGCGGCGTTCCGTCAGTATCTGAGGGCCCACTCCTCCAGCCCCGAGGAGCTGGAGTTGCTCGCGGCCAAGCTGATGGGGCGCTGGCGCAGTGGCGCCCCTCTGGCGCTCTGCCCGTTCCATGACGATCCCGAACTGGGGGCCGACCCTCGGCGTAACAATGACTTCCTCTACCGGCAGGGGGACTCGACGGGATATGTGACGCCGCCCGGATCGCACATCCGGCGGGCGAATCCGCGAGACGCTGATGTGGCCGGTGTCGTCCGCTTGCACCGGATGATCCGCCGCGGAACCGCCTACGGCCCGCAGCTTCCGGAAGGCGTCACCGAGGACGATGGCGCCGACCGGGGGTTGATGTTCGCTTTCATTGGGACGCACCTGGGACGGCAGTTCGAGTTTGTCCAGTCGGAGTGGATCAACAGCGGTGACTTTCTCGGCTTGGGGACCACGAAGGACCCCATCGCCGGGGCCAGCGACGGCGCGAACAGCTTCTCCATTCCACGCCGGCCGATTCCGAGGCGCCTCCAGGGCCTGCCGCGGTTCGTCGTCACCCGGGGTGGTGAGTACGGCTTCATGCCCGGACTGCGTGCCCTGCGCTGGCTCGCCGACCTTCAGACATGAAGAGGGCGGCGGCCATCGCGGGGTGACAGCCGGTCACCGGGGCTCCAACCGCCGGGGAGGGGGCCTCAGGGCAGACCTTGAGGGAGCTGGAGTGGCGGAGGCTGTCGCATCCAGGTTGCGGAGGGCCTGGGTTCCGAGCCGTTGGGCCAGCTGCGCGCGGTACAGGCTGGCAATAGGGACGGGCTTGCCGATGGACTCCCACAGGCACTGGCGCGAGGGCTTCGCCGTGACACTGCCCACGTTCCAGTTCTGTGCGGTAGGCGGGCTCTCGCATGTCATCCTGGGGGCCTCGGAGTTCCAGAACACCTGGTTGGCGCCGGACCAGCCCTGGCCGGAGCCCTGGTTGGAGCGGTTGTACGCCGAGAGCGAGCCGCTGCCCCGGACGATGATGTTGTCGAACAGCGTGCCCACGGCCCAGCGGTGGTGCGGCCCCACCTCCACCGTGTCGTACGCCTGCCCCTCGAGGAACACGTTGGGCCCCGTCACCCGGCTGCCCGTGACGAAGTCATGGCGCGAGTTCCAGGACTGGCACTTGTAGAACAGCAGCCCGTGGCCTTTGACGATGTGGAAGGGATAGCGACGATCGCCATCCATCAGGGAGATGGGCTCCAGGGACTTCACGTTCCGCACCGTCATCGCCTTGCTGTCGCCGCTCACCATCACGACGGAGTGGGAAAAGTGGATGCCAGTGACGTTGCTCACCCAGGCGTTCGCCACGTGGGTGAACTCCATGAAGGTCCACGCGTGGTTCTCATCCTCGGGCCCCGAGTACACCGTGTCGCCGCGCAGGCGCTCGATGCCCACTTCCTCGAGGCGCTTCCCCGTGGTGTAGCGGGTGATGGTGCCCCCGCCATACTTCGCGTCGAGCGAGTTCACCAGCGGCTCGTCGATGAACACCCGCGTGCCGTTGATGGCGGTGATGACGCGCTCGAACTCGAGATCATAGTAGCCGGGCTCCCACTGCTGGACTTCACCGCCATCCGCACGCGGTGGGATGCGGTCCATGCCAATGGCGCGAATCCACTCGGCGGTGCTCGGACGCTCCAAGACGATGGTGTCCCCCACGCGCAGCCCCGAGGTGGAGTCCACATTGAAGGAGCGAGCGCCCACGGGCACATAGCGATCGGTGAGGGTGTGCGTGGGCTTCGCGGGCTGGATCGGTCCGCCCTCGATGCGCAGCAGGGTCCGGCGGTTGGTGCCGGTGGCCAGCAGCACGGTTCCGTTCGCCTCGTCGCCCTCGCCCCGCAGTACCACTCCGCTGGCGCGGATGAAGAGCGAGCCGGGGATGCGGTAGATGCCCTTCTTGAGGAGGATGGCGCCCCGGAAGCCCCGGCTGTCCCGGGGCAGCGCAGACACTTCGTCAATGGCGCGCTGGATCATCACCTGCGCGTCTCCCGAGATGGGGTTCAGGGTGCGCACCACCGGCACGGCTGGCAGCGCGACACCGCCTCCGCGGTAGCCGGCGTTGGAGAAGTCCGGCACGGTGTCACCTTGCGCGGTGGGCCGGTACTGAAGCCGTCCATCCGGGCCCAGCGTCACGGACGGAGCGGCCGCCACCGTGGAGGGAGGGCAGTCGCATTCGATCTCCACCTCGTCCGCGCCCGCGGAGAATTCCTGATCTGGCTGCTCATCGCCCTCGAGTGTCAGATCACAAGCGAGGCCGCCACTGGCGACGCTCGCGAGGAGCACGAGCGTGGCCAGGCTCGTGCCGCCACGCACCGTGCGGGCCGTGGCCTCCAGGTTCGACATTCCGCTGCGCATCAACAGGCTGCTCATCAGGCTCTTCATGGGTGTTTCTCCTCGATTGGTGAGCGAGCCCCGCTCCCACAGTGAGCGGAGGGTGAGGACCTCCCCGAGACATGGAGGGTGTCTGCGGTCACCCTGGGCACGGCCTCCGCGCGGCGGGAGTTGGCAGGAGGGGCATCCTTCAGGGTGATAGCAATCACCCAAGACTGACGAAGGAAGCCATGCCGTGATGCGGAGTCTACAAGTGACTCGGCAAGCTGCTGAAGATGAGACAGCCCGCGTCACCTTGGGAGTCCGTGAGGAGACTCGCGTCCGGACCGGCGAGCAATGACGCATCCCCCGCACTTGAACTACCTCTGGGCCTGTTTTTTCAGAGGGGGGTTCGGAATGTTGGTTCCCATACGCAAACGACTAGATTCCACGGCAGGAGTTGTGCTGGCGGCCTGCGTGCTGCTGGCATGTGGCTCGGACACTTCGCTCTCTGAGAAGGTGCCGCCTCCAGAGCCTTCAGAGACGGCCTCAGCAGAGGCGGCATCGTCCTCGGCGCCGAGCGGCAGTTCGACGTCGAGCGACAGTCCCAGCTCCACCTGCCAGCGCACGGTGAAGGCGGACGTGGTGGCTCTGGACCAGGCCTTTACCTACAACCGCTTCGGAGCCTTCAACCCCATTGGGATGGTCTATGCCCTGCGCCGCGACGTGGAGGCCATCGAGGGGAACTCCCCCGGTCCAGGCAATGCCAGGCTGCGCGATGGCAAGCGTCCCCGTCCCCTGGTGCTCCGGGTGAACAAGGGAGATTGCCTGAAGGTGACCTTCACCAACTGGCTGGCTCCCAACCGCGGCCAGATTCCGGAGCCTCCGGAGGTTCCCTCGCACGTGCCCTCGGAGGACCTCCGCAACGACGCACCGGCGACGCGCGTGGCCGGACTGCACGTGCAGGGACTGCAGTACCTCAACATCGACGCGGACGCCGCTCACGTGGGGCGCAACGAGGATAGTCTTGCGGAGCCCGGCCAGACGCGCGAGTACCGGCTCTTCGCCGAGCGAGAGGGTACGTACCTGTTCCGAAGCATGGCGCACCTGCTGGGCGGAGAAGGGGACAATGCGGCCCTCGCCGCGGGCTTCTTTGGTGCTGTCCATGTGGAGCCGAAGGGCTCCCGTTGGTTCCGCTCGCAGGTGACGGCCGAAGAGCTCCAGGCCGCCACCAAGGGGCGCAACAGCGACGGCACTCCGCGCATCAACTACGAGGCCAAGGACAAGCGGGGCGTTCCCATCTTGGAGATCCTCGGTGACGGCAACGAAATCGTCCATGGAGACCTCTACGCCATCGTCGCCAACTACAAGGACACGGAGCTGGGGACGCCTACCTCGCAGGACGTGGGTGTCTTTCGCGAGTTCACCGCCGTCTTCCACGATGAAATCAAGGTGGTGCAGGCCTTCCCCGAGCTCGAGGACGACCCGACGTTGAGAGCGATCCGGGACGGCTTTGCCATCAACTATGGATCGGATGCTCTGGGCCCGCGGTTGCTGGCGAACCGTGCGCGCATCGGCCCCAGCGCGAAGTGCTTCGAGTGCAAGTTCGAGGAGTTCTTTCTCTCCTCCTGGCCCAATGGAGACCCGGCGCTGAATCTCGAGCGCGACGAGGACGGCAAGGCGGAGAGGGCCCTGTTCCCGGAGGACCCGTCCAACGTGCACCACGCCTACCTGGGAGACCCGGTGCGCATCCGGAACATGCACGCGGGCCCCAAAGAGGCGCACATCTTCCACCTGCATTCCCACCAGTGGTTGCACTCACCGCGGGACGACGAGTCCACGTACCTGGACTCGCAGACCATCAGCCCCGGAAGCACCTTCATCTACGACATCAACTTCGGGGGAGGAGGCAACCGCAACCTCACGGTGGGCGACGCGATCTTCCACTGCCACTTCTATCCCCACTTCGCCCAGGGCATGTGGTCGCTGTGGCGCAACCATGACGTCTTCGAGGCGGGCACGCCGGACAGGAACCTGCCGGATGGGGAGCTGGCACGAGGCGTTCCCACCCCGGCACTGGTTCCCCTGCCGGGGCGAGCCATGCCGCCCATGCCCACATACAAGCCCACGCAGGTGACGCTGGCCAACGGCGAGACGGTGAAGCGGCCCGCCTTTCCGGGGTACCCCTTCTTCATCGCGTCGGTGGCGGGCCGACGCGCCGCCCAACCCCCGCTGGACCTGGAGGTGAACGGCGGGCTGCCCCGGCATCTGGTGGTGAACGTGCCCCCGAACGGCGTCGTCCTGGGAGAGCGTGGCGAATTCGACGTGACTCTGGAGAAGGCGGACCTCAAGCTGCTGCCCGACCAGGGGACGCCGGCGGAGCAGGTGGCCATGGACTTCCATGCCGGGGAATTCGAAGGAGGGGAGAATCAGAGGACGCTCTATGGCTTCCCCGCGGCGGCGTACCCGGCGTTCACCCCGGAGGGCAAGCGGGCCTCCTTCTTCGTCAATGGCCAGCCCCCGAAGCCGGGAGCCCCGTACGCAGACCCCTGCCCCAAGGGCACCAAGGAGCGCGACTACCGTGTGGCCTTCGTCCAGCTGGACATGGTGGTGAACCGCGCGGGCTGGCACGACCCCCAGGCGCGCATCTTCGTCTTGAACGACGACGTGCAGGCCACGTTGAGTGGCGAGCGCCCTCCCGAGCCGCTCGTCATGCGCGCCAACTCGGGCGAGTGCGTGGTGTCCCATGGCACCAACCTCATCCCTGACGCCCTCGAAGAGGACGCGTTCCAGATCTTCGCGCCCACCGACACGCTGGGCCAGCACATCCACCTGGTGAAGTTCGACGTGACCAGCTCCGACGGCTCGGTCAACGGCTGGAACTACGAGGACGGCACCTTTGCCGCCCAGGAAGTGCAGATGCGCATCGCGGCGGCGAACGCCCGGGGAGGAGCCTTCAAGGCCGATGGCACAACCAAACCTGGGGGCCCACGCCAGAAGCTGACCGCGCGGCCCCACCCGCTGCTGCCCTTCGCGCCCCTCGGCACGCAGACGACGGTGCAGCGCTGGTGGGCAGACCCCATCGTCAACGACCAGGGAGAGGACCGCACCGTCCAGACGTCCTTCACCCACGATCACTTCTCGCCGTCTTCCATGCAGCAACACGGCTTCTACGCCTCTCTGGCTGTCGAGCCGAAGGGGAGCCGGTGGCGAGACCCGGAGACGGGGGTGCAGCTGGGCACGCGCGATGATGGCGGGCCTACCCGCTGGCGCGCGGACATCCTCACCCCCAAGCGGGAAGACAGCTTCCGGGAGTTCCCACTCGCCGTCGCGGACTTCGCCCTCGTCTTCGACGACCGGGGAGAACCGATCAACGTCCAGGGCAACGAGCTCCAGCCGCTGCCTCGGGCTATCGCCAACCCGGAGAATCCTCCCCCGCTGGCCATCTCCTCGGATGATCCTGGCTCCATGTTGCTGAACTACCGCAACGAGCCCATCCCCCTGCGCATCGCCCAGAAAGTGGGAGGGACGTTCGTGCAGAGACAGGGTCCCGCAGGAGACATGGCCAACGTGTTCCGCTCGGACGTGCACGGCGACCCGTTCACCCCGCTGATGCGCGCCTACGGAGGCGACAAGGTGTTGATCCGTCTGACTGAGGGCGCACAGGAGGAGATGCACTCGCTCTCCATCAATGGGGTGAGGTGGCTGCACGAGCCGGCGGACAAGAACAGTGGCTTCGCCAACGCACAGGCGTTTGGCATCTCGGAGCATTTCGAGCTCGCGGACCGCCTGCCTCCTGTGCAAGGAGGCCCCACCGCCGACTTCCTCTATAACAGTGCCCCCGCGGACGACTTGTGGAATGGCGTGTGGGGCCTCATCCGGACCTACCGCGACACCCAGCCCGACCTGCTGGAGCTGCCGGGAAATCCCATTCACGGCCGGGCGAATGCCAAACACCCCACCTGCCCCGAGGACGCGCCCTTGCGCCGCTACACCGTGTACGCCCTCACCGCGAGGGGCAACTTGCCCGGTGGCAGGCTGGTGTACAACGAGCGCTTCCGCATCTTCGATCCGGACGCCATCCTCTATGTGCTCGCCGAGCACGTGGACGACGTCATCCGTGGCAGGCGCCGCCCGGAGCCGCTCATCCTGAGGGCCGCGGCGGGGGACTGCATCGAGGTCAAGCTCGTCAATGCCCTGCCGGAAGTCCTGCCCAAGACGCCGCACTGGAACTTCCTGCCCGTCATTACGGAGGGGTTCAACGTCAATCAAGTGGCGTCTTCCAACCAGGCCTCGCTGCACCCGCAGCTGGTGGACTTCAACGTGCGCGAGGGCGACTCGGCCAACGTGGGACTCAACCCGGTGCAGACGGTGGCGCCGGGCAAAGTGGGCGTCTACCGGTGGTATGCGGGACGCTGGAAGCTGGAGGACGACGAGTCCGTCAGCGCCCCCGTGCTGCTGGCCTCACTGGAGGCCGGGGGCTCCGCGCGAGAGAGGAACGGCGTCTTCGAGCCGATACCCGTGGAGTACGGAGCCATCAATCTTCGGGACATGGCGGACGTGGTGAACCACGGGACGCAGAGCGTGCTGGGGGCGCTCATCATCGAGCCCCGGGGGGCCACCTGGAAGACGGACCCGGGCACGCACGCCCAGGCCACCGTCTCCTACCGGGACAAGGACGGGAAGCAGCGCAAGTTCCGGGAGTTCGTGCTGCTCTATCAGGATGAGCTGGGCCTGCACTCGGACGACCCGCGCTTCCAGTGCGAAGATGCCGGGCTCCAGTGTGGCACCGCCCTGCTGACCTACGGCGCCACGGATGACGCGGAGGAGTCGGGCCACAAGGCATTCAACCTCCGCACCGAGCCGCTCTGGGCGAGACTCGGCTTGCGGCCGGAGAACGCCTTGGTGGAGGCGAATAACCTGCAACAGGCGGATCTGCTGAGCTCGAAGGACTTTGGGGAGCCGGCGACTCCCATCTTCACCGCCAAAGATGGCGACGAGGTGCGCTTCCGGGTGTTGCAGGCTTCCGGGCACCCGCGCAGTCACGCCTTCACGCTCCATGGCCACGAGTGGCAGCACGAGCCCTGGGTGGACGGCTCCAGCCGGATTGGCGACAACGAGGAGTCGAACATCGTTGGTACCCAGGGAGGGCACGCACCCATGCGGCACTGGAACGTGGTGCCTGAGAATGGAGCGGGCGGGAAGTTCCGGGTGGAAGGTGACTACCTCTACCAGGACCAGCCCAGCGTCCTCTTCCCCGAGGGCATGTGGGGCATCTTCCGGGTGGAGTGAGGCCCAAAGGTGCACCTCTCGACGCCGCGCCGGAGCGTAGCCGGATGGCTCCTCCGGCGCGGCTGTTCAGAGTAGGCGTCACGGAAGAGACTCGGCCTCTGACCGGCGGACAATCCCCTCTCTCCCGCTGCTGAACTACCCCTGCCCCTCTTGCTCAGGGGGGAGATCAGCATGCGGGTCCCAATACGAAGAGGCGTGAAGTCCAAGGCAGTGATTGCGCTTGCGGCCTGCGTGCTGCTGGCATGTGGCGCGGACACTCCGTTTTCCGAGAGTGTGCCGCCACCCGAGCTTTCAGAGGAGGCATCATCAGAGGCGGCATCGTCGTTGACGCCGAGCGACAGTTCGACGTCGAGCGACAGTCCCAGCTCCACCTGCCAGCGCACGGTGAAGGCGGACGTGGTGGCTCTGGATCAAGTCTTCACCTACAACCGCTTCGGAGCCTTCAACCCCATCGGGATGGTCTATGCCCTGCGCCGAGACGTAGTGGCCATCGAGGGGAACGTCCCCAGCCCGGGCAATGCCAGGCTGCGCGACGGCAAGCGGCCTCGTCCCTTGGTGCTCCGGGTGAACAAGGGAGATTGCCTGAAGGTGACCTTCACCAACTGGCTGGCGCCCGACCGCGGCCAGATTCCGGAGCCTCCGGAGGAACCTTTGGATGAGCCCTCGGATGACCCCCGAAACGACGCACCGGCGACGCGCACGGCCGGACTGCACGTGCAGGGGCTGCAGTACCTCAACATCGACGCGGATGCCGCCCGCGTGGGGCTCAACGGCGAGAGCTTGGCGGAGCCCGGCCAGACGCGCGAGTACCGGCTCTTCGCTGAGCGAGAGGGCACATTTCTGTTCCGAAGCATGGCGCACCTGCTGGGCGGAGAGGGGGACAATGCGGCCCTCGCTGCGGGCTTCTTCGGAGCGGTCCATGTGGAGCCCAAAGGCTCCCGCTGGTTCCGCTCGCAGGTGACGGCTGAAGAACTCCAGGCCGCCACCAAGGGGCGCAACAGCGACGGCACTCCGCGCATCAACTACTCGGCCAGAGATGGGCAGGGCGTTCCCATCCTGGAGATCCTGGGTGACGACAACGAAATCGTCCATGGAGACCTCTACGCCATCGTCGCGGGTTACAAGGACACGGAGCTGGGGACGCCCACCTCGCAGAACGTGGGCGTCTTTCGCGAGTTCACCGCCGTCTTCCACGATGAAATCAAGGTGGTGCAGGCCTTCCCTGAGCTCGAGGAGGACCCGACGTTGAGGTCGATCCGGGACGGCTTTGCCATCAACTATGGAGCGGATGCATTGGGTCCGCGTCTGTTGGCGAACCGTGCGCGTGTTGGCCCCAGCGCGAAGTGCTTCGAGTGCAAGTTCGAGGAGTTCTTCCTCTCCTCCTGGCCTAACGGAGACCCGGCGCTGAACCTGGAGCGAGACGGGGACGGCAAGGCGGAGAGGGCCCTGTTCCCGGAGGACCCGTCCAACGTGCACCACGCCTACCTGGGAGATCCGGTGCGCATCCGCAACATGCATGCGGGTCCCAAGGAGGCGCATATCTTCCACCTGCACGCGCACCAGTGGCTGCACTCACCGCGGGACGACGAGTCCACCTACCTGGACTCGCAGACCATCAGCCCCGGAAGCACCTTCATCTACGACATCAACTTTGGGGGAGGAGGTAACCGCAACCTCACGGTGGGAGATGCCATCTTCCACTGCCACTTCTATCCCCACTTCGCCCAGGGCATGTGGTCGCTGTGGCGCAACCACGACGTCTTCGAGGCGGGCACGCCGGACAGAAACCTGCCTGACGGGGAGCTGGCACAAGGCGTTCCCACTCCAGCGTTGGTTCCCCTGCCGGGGCGGCCCATGCCGCCCATGCCCACGTACAAGCCCACGCAGGTGGCGCTGGCCAACGGCGACAACGTCAAGAGGCCCGCTTTTCCGGGGTACCCTTTCTACATCGCGGGGGTAGCGGGTCGGCGCGCCGCCCAACCTCCGCTGGACCTGGAGGTCAACGGTGGGCTGCCTCGGCACCTGGTAGTGAACGTCCCCCAGGGCGGCGTCGTCCTGGGCGAAAGCGGTGAGTTTGACGTGCGCCTGGAGGAGGTGGACCTCAAGCTGTTGCCCGACCAGGGGACGCCAGCGGAGCGGGCGGCCATGGACTTCCATGCCGGGGACTTCGAAGGGGGAGAGAACAAGAGGACGCTCTACGGCTTCCCCGCAGCGGCGTACCCGGCATTCACGCCGGAGGGCAAGAAGGCCTCCTTCTTCGTCAATGGCCAGCCGCCGAAGCCGGGAGCCCCGTACGCGGACCCCTGCCCCAAGGGCACCAAGGAGCGCGACTACCGTGTGGCCTTCGTTCAGTTGGACATGGTGGTGAACCGCGCGGGCTGGCACGACCCCCAGGCGCGCATCCTCGTCCTGAACAACGATGTGCAGGCCACCTTGAGCGGCGAGCGTCCCCCTGAGCCGCTCGTCATACGCGCCAACTCGGGCGAGTGCGTGGTGTCCCATGGCACCAACCTCATCCCGGACGTCCTCGAAGAGGACGCGTTCCAGATCTTCACGCCCACCGACACGGTGGGCCAGCACATCCACCTGGTGAAGTTCGACGTCACCAGCTCCGATGGGGCGGCCAACGGCTGGAACTACGAGGACGGCACCTTTGCCGCCCAGGAAGTGCAGATGCGCATCGCGGCGGCGAACGCGCGGGGAGGAGCCTTCAAGGCCGATGGGACGACCCAGCCTGGGGGCCCACGCCAGAAGCTGACCGCGCGGCCGCACCCCCTGCTTCCCTTTGCGCCCCTGGGCACACAGACGACGGTGCAGCGCTGGTGGGCAGACCCCATCGTCGACGATGACGGAAACGACCGCACCGTCCGGACAGTCTTCACCCACGACCACTTCTCGCCTTCTTCCCACCAGCAACATGGCTTGTACGCCTCGCTGGCTGTTGAGCCGAAGGGGAGCCGGTGGCGAGATCCGGAGACGGGGGCGCAGTTGGGTACGCGCGATGATGGCGGCCCCACCCAAGGGAACGCGGACATCCTCACCCCCAACCGGGAGAACAGCTTCCGGGAGTTCTCACTTGCTGTCGCGGACTTCGCCCTCGTCTTCGATGCCCGGGGAGAGCCGGTGAACATCCAGGGCAACGAGCTCCAGCCACTGCCTCGGGCCATCGCCAACCCGGAGAATCCGCCCCCGCTGGCCATCGCCGAAGAAGACCCTGGCACCATGTTGGTTTCCTACCGCAATGAGCCCATCCCTTTGCGCATTGCCCAGGAGGTGGACGGGGTGTTCGTGCAGAAGGCGGGCCCTGCCGGGGACATGGCCAACGTGTTCCGCTCGGAGATCCACGGCGACCCATTCACCCCGCTGCTGCGCGCCTACGGAGGCGACAGGATTCTCATCCGACTGATCGAGGGGGCACACGAGGAGATGCACTCGCTCTCCATCAATGGGGTGAGGTGGCTGCACGAGCCGTCGGACACGAACAGCGGCTTCTCCAACGCCCAGGCGTTCGGCATCTCGGAGCACTTCGAGTTCGAGAACCGCCTGCCGCCCGTGCAGGGAGGCCCCACCGCCGACTACCTCTATAACAGCGCCCCTGCGGACGACTTGTGGAACGGGGTGTGGGGCCTCATCCGGACCTACCGAGACACTCAGCCCGACCTGCAGGAGCTGCCGGGAAACCCCATTCACAGCCGGAAGAATGTCGGGCACCCCACGTGTCCCGACAACGCGCCTTTGCGCCGCTACACCGTGTACGCGCTGACCGCGCGGGACAACCTGCCCGGAGGCAGGCTGGTGTACAACGAGCGCTTCCGCATCTTCGATCCGGACGCGATCCTCTATGTGCTCGCCGAGCATGTGGACGACGTCATCCGTGGCAAGCGCCGCCCGGAGCCGCTCATCCTGAGGGCCGCCGCAGGGGATTGCATCGAGGTCAAGCTCATCAACGCCCTGCCCGAAGTGATGCCCAAGACGCCGCACTGGAACTTCCTGCCGGTCATCACGGACGGCTTCAACGTCAATCAAGTGGCGTCGTCCAACCACGCCTCGCTGCACCCACAACTGGTGGACTTCAACGTGCGCGAGGGTGACTCGGCCAACGTGGGACTCAACCCGGTGCAGACGGTGGCTCCAGGCAACGTGGGCGTTTTCCGGTGGTACGCGGGGCGCTGGAAGCTGGAGGACGACGCGTTCATCACCTCTCCCGTGCTGCTGGCCTCGCTGGAGGGCATGACCCCCGCGCCCGAGAACACCCACAGCCGATTCGAGCCGATACCCGTGGAGTACGGAGCCATCAACCTTCGGGACATGGCGGACGTGGTGAACCACGGAACGCAGAGCGCGCTGGGAGCGCTCATCATCGAGCCCCGAGGGGCCACTTGGAAGACGGACTCAGGGACGCACGCCCAAGCCACCGTCTCCTACCGGGACAAGGACGGCAAGCAGCGCAAGTTCCGGGAGTTCGTGCTGCTCTACCAGGACGAGCTGGGCCTGCACTCGGACGACCCGCGCTTCCAGTGTGAAGATGCCGGACTCCAGTGTGGCACCGCCCTGCTGCCCTATGACGCCGCGGATGATGCGGAGGACTCGGGCCATAAGGCATTCAACCTCCGCACCGAGCCTCTGTGGGCCCGGCTCGGCTTGCGGCCTGAGAATGCCTTGGACGAGGCGAATGACTTGCAACAGGCGGACCTGCTGAGCTCGAAGGACTTTGGGGATCCGGCGACTCCCATCTTCACCGCCAACTCGGGCGATCAGGTGCGCTTCCGGGTGTTGCAGGCCTCCGGGCATCCGCGCAGTCACGCCTTCACGCTCCACGGCCACGAGTGGCAGCACGAGCCCTGGGTGGATGGCTCGACCCGGATTGGTGACAAGGAGGATTCGAACATCGTCGGCACGCAGGGAGGGCACGCGCCCATGCGGCATTGGAACGTGGTGCCGCAGAATGGAGCGGGCGGGAAGTTCCGGGTGGAAGGCGACTACCTCTACCAGGACCAGCCCAGCGCCCTCTTCCCCGACGGCATGTGGGGCATCTTCCGGGTGGAGTGAGACCCAAAGGTGCACCTCTCGACGCCGCACCGGACTGTGGCCGCATGGCCCTTTCGGTGCGGCTGAAGAGAATGCGCAGCCCATCACGCCGGGACCGAGGGGGCCCGGCTTCCAATGATCAAATTGAAATGGGCAGTCGCAGGGGGGCTCTACGTTGGCCTGGGCCTCCTGATCTGGCTCCTGGTTACACAGGGGAGACCACTTCCTTCGTCTCGCGCAGCCGTCGTGGAGGGCTCAGTCGCCGCGACCCCCGCGCCCGAGTCGCCCTCCCAGGTGCTCGAGCGGGAGGACGTGCGAATCGCATTCTCCCTGCGGCCCCTGGCTTCGGGGGGCGAGGTGAAAGCGGGGGCGGATGCCTGGGCTTCCTTCACCTTGACGGACCCGCGCACGGGGGAGCCGCTGGCCGGTCAGCGCCCTCTGGCGTGGATGACGCCACGTGCCGGTGAGCAGGCCCCAGATGAAAAGGGTTGCAAGACGCTCGTGAGCGAATTCCTGGGCGGGCTTCTGTCCAGGAAAGCCGACGTGGACATGAACGGCTACATGGCGGTGACGCTGAACGAAGACAATACGCTGTCGGTCATCAATCCCCAGTTGGCCTTCAGCCGGACGAAGCTTTTCAGCCTCATCTCCCTGACCGGTGCCCCGGCGGACTGGGTGCTCCACCCCAGCAAGGAGAGTCTCTTCCTCTCCCTGCCCGGAGCGAACCGCGTCGCGGTGGTGGACACCGTCCGCTTCCGCTTGCGAGGCACTGTCCCGGTGGGGAAGGGCCCCACGCGCCTGGCCCTCTCCCCCGACGGCGGACTGCTCGCCGTGGGCAATGACGGGGAGGGCTCCGTCAGCCTCCTGGATGCGAAGAGCCAGGAGGTGCTGCGGACCCTTCCCGTGGGGCCCGGGCCTCAGGAGCTGGTCTTCGCAGAGGAGGGGCGAATGCTCTGGGTGAGCGGGAGGGGAGGGGAGGTCCTCTCCGGCGTGGACGTGGATCGGCTCGAGGTGGTGGAGCGCTTGGAGGTAGGCCAGGGAGTGACTTCCCTGGCGGTGAGTGACTCGGCTCGCGCGGTATACGCCGCCATTCCCTCCCGTGGCGAGGTGGTGGTGGTGGACAGCGCCGGGCGCAAGGTGGCCCAGCGGATCAGCCTTGGCGAGGGCGTGGAGCGCGTGGCGTTGGACCCGAGCGGGCGCTGGCTGTTCGCCCTCCACCGCGACACGGGGAAGGTCTCCGTGGTGGACACGGCCACGGGACAGCCGCGCCACGTCTTCGAAGGACTCGTGTCCCCCGACTTCGTCACCTTCACTCCCCAGTTCGCCTACGTGCGGGACGCGGGCGACAAGCGGCTGCTGCTCATCCAACGCGAGAGCCTGGCCAAGCCGGGGGAGCCCGTGACGCTGAGGATCCCCTTTGCCCAGACACTTCCGGGGAAGGGGGACGAAGCGGAGGGCGCCGCGCCCGTTGTGCCTACGCCCGATGGCCAGGGCGTGCTCATCGCCTCTCCCGAGGATCGCGCTCTCTTCTTCTTCCAGGAGGGAATGATGGCCCCTTCGGGGAGCCACCTCAATTACGGCCGGCGGCCTCGCGCCGTCATGGTGGTGGACCGCTCCCTCTCCGAGGTGAAGCCCGGGGTGTATGCCTCGGCGGTGAAGCCGAGCCAGGAGGGCGTGTACGAGGTGCCTCTGCTGCTCGACAGCCCGCGCAGGGCCGTCTGCTTCGAATATCGGGTGGCGCCGGGCGCCACTGCGCAGGCGCGCGTGCCGAAGGTGGAGTTCACCGCGCTGTTCGACGCGGACAAACGGCTGCACGCGGCGCAGACCACGCGATTGCACTTCCGCCTGGTGAATGCCTCGACGAAGCGGCCGTTGCGCCCACAAGAGGTGTCCGTGCTGCTCTTCAAGCCTCCCGGGGCGTGGCAGCGAGTCGTCGAGCCGCAAGCAGTCGAGGACGGTGGGCTGGAGGTGAGCTTCACCCCACCTTCGCCAGGCCAATACCAGATGCTCGTGGGGACCCGTACGCCGGCCAGCCCCCTGGGCAAGCTGCCCCCGTTGACGCTCCGGGTAGGGCCCGCCGAGGGACCTCCGCCCGCATCCCTTCATGTCCAGGAGACGCCGCCGTGATACTCGTGCTGGTCGCTGCCGCATCGCTCTGGGTTGGGACAGCGCCTCCCACCCCGGAGGCTTCGGAGCCGGTGCGCTCGGAAGAGACCCGGGGCATCCACATCCCCGATGAGACCCTGGTGGACCAGGACGGCCATCCCGTGCGGCTGGCCTCGGAACTCTCGGGCCGCCGGGCGGTGGTGGTGAACTTCCTCTTCACCACCTGCTCCACCATCTGTTCTCCCATGAGCGCCGTCTTCGCGCGGCTGCGGCGCGAGCTGGGCGAGCCGGAGGGAAAGGACGTGCTCTTCCTCTCCGTGTCGCTCGATCCTGTCAGGGACACGCCCGAGCGCTTGAAGCGCTTCGCGGAGAAGTTCGAGCCCGGGCCCCGCCCAGGGTGGAGCTTCCTGACGGGAGAGCCCGAGCGCGTCAAGCGCGTCCTGCAGGCCCTGGGAGGCTGGGTGCCCGACAAGACGTCCCACACCCCCGTCACGCTGGTGGGGAACCCAGCCACGGGGAAGTGGATCCGGCTCAACGGCATGCCCACGCCCAGCCGCCTGCGGGAGGCGCTGAGCGAGGTGGGACAGCCCCTGGAGAAAACTGCGGAGGTGCAAAGATGAAAGACTGGCTGCGTGCAGTGGTGCTTGGACTCGTGCTGGCGGCGGGAAGCAGTGGCGCGGAGGGAATGGAGCGGATGGACTCCGAGGCGGCTCGCCGCTACTTCACGGACCTCGAGGTGGTGGACCAGGAAGGCAAGGTGCACCGGTTCTATTCGGACCTGATGCAGGGCAAGACGGTGCTCATCAACTTCGCGTTCGCCTCCTGCCGAACCGCGTGCTCGCCCATCACCTCCAACCTGGCCAAGGTGCAACGACTGCTGGGGGCGCGCGTCGGCAAGGACGTGGTGATGCTCACGCTGACCGTCGATTCCGCGCGGGACACCCCGGAGCAGCTGCGGCGCTTTGCCACCCGATTCAAGGTGCAGCCGGGGTGGCTGTTCCTCACCGGTAGCCGCGAGAACATGAGCACGCTGCTCAAGAAGCTGGGCGGGTACACGGAGAAGCCGGAGGAGCACTCGCTGGTGCTGCTGCTGGGCAACGCGGTCACGGGGACCTGGACGAAGTCCATCGCCATGGAGTCGGCGGAGAGCATCGCCGAGGCTGTGCGGGTGGTGGCGGACGAGTCCAAGAGCCCCTCTCCCACCCCAGTGCAGTCGAGCCCGCCCCTCGGGGCCTCGCCCTTGTAGGGGGGATGAAAGGAGGTCGCCGTGAGCTGGGCACGCGGGTGGGTACTCCTGGGAGCCAGCCTTGCCGTTGCGATGGCCGCCGCTGTCGTGCGGCCGGCCGCCGCGCCGCGCTCTTCGCCCGAGGAGGTGCACCGGGGCAGGGCTCTCTTCCATCGAGGCGTGACTGCCTCCGGTGAACCGCTGCGCGCGCTCCTAGGGGAGGAGGGCGTGGAGTTGTCCGGGCAGGCTGCGGCGTGCGCCAACTGCCACCACTCTACAGGGAGGGGATCGCAGGAAGGCGGGGTGGCAGCCCCGGACATCACCGCGCGCAGCCTCTCTCGCGTGCGTCCGGAGGGCACGCCCGGGCGGACTGCCGGGCGCCCTGCGTACGACGTTGCCTCTCTGGCCCGGGCCATTCAACACGGCGTGGACCCTGCCGGGCGGCGGTTGAGCATTGCCATGCCCCACTTCGTGCTGTCCGAGCAGGACATGTCCGCGCTCGCATCGTACCTGAGCGTGCTGGGCGAGGAGAAAGCGCCGGGAGTGTCCGACCAGGCTTTGCGTGTGGGAGCTCTGTTGCCGCTCTCGGGCCCGCGGGCCCCCATGGGCCAGGACGTCCGGGATGTACTGCAGGCTGCCATCGCGGAGGTGAATGCGGAGGGAGGGGTGTACCGCCGCAGGTTGGAGCTGATCATTGAGGACGAGTCGGGAGCTGGCGCGGCCCAGGCCCGGCTCCTGGAAACGGGAGTCGTGGCGCTGCTGAACGGGGTTCAACCCAGGGACGGCCATGCAGAGGAGGAGAGCCCTCCCATTCTGATGGCCTTGCCGGCGACGGATGTGCCGTCCGGGGAGGCCATCTTCGCGCTGTATTCAGGGCTGAGCGTGCAAGCGCGAGTGGCCATGCAGCACGGCATGGAGGCCGACCCCAAGGCCTTGCACTGGGCCGTGGTGGCTCCGGAGGATGCCGCCGGCCGCCAGTGGTTGGCAGGGGTACGCACGGAGACGTCGCGGCGCGAGGGTGTGACGCTGCGAGAGCACCTGTACCTCGCGGACGCGCGCTCTCTGGAGTCGGTAGTGGCCGCGCTTCGCCGCGATCCTCCCTCGGCAATTCTGTTCGGAGGGACGCTCTCCGAGCTCCAGCTGCTGGTGGCGGGCCTAGGGAACTCGGCTCAACAGACGGCCATCTATGCCCCGCTCATGCTGGGGAGACCGGATGGACTTTCCATGGCGCCCGAGGTGGCACGGCGTGTGCGCTTCGTTAGCCCCGTGCCCCTGGAGGCCGCGTTGCACTCCCGAAGCCCCGAGTTTCGCTCTTTTCTCCAGAGGCACTCGCTTTCCGAACGACATTGGGTCGCACAGGTGAGCGGATACGTGTCCGTCAAGCTCTTGGTGGAAGGACTGAAGCGTGCGGGGAGTGGTGTCACCCAAGCCGGGCTGGTGGCTGCCTTGGAGTCCATGAGGGACTTCGAGACACCCCTGACGCCTCCCGTGAGCTTCGGCCCCAGCCGGCGCGTAGGCCTCCTGGGAGCCTCGCTCGTCCAGATGGACCCGGCGGCGAACCGCCTCCTGCCTCTCGCCTCGTGGAGGGAGCTGACTCCCTAAAGCAGGGGCCTTTGGGAGACGCCCTGCTTGCTGGCGAATCACTGACCAATAGCGGCACCCCAGCACGCCTTGATGCATGTGGAAGCGGTAGCGACTGTCCGGCCGCTCTTGGGCACTGCCTGCCCGCGAGCAGCTGCTGACTGCTTCAAAACCGTGGGGGGATTTCACATGAATCATCGCAGTGTCCTGGGAGCCATGGCCGCAGCCCTCGTTTGGCTGGGAGGACTGCCCGCCGGAGCGCACACCCGTACGCCATGGCAGATGCATGATGGGCCGGAGGTGACCACCGCCAATCCACAGGGCTTGGTGCGCCTGGGCTGCACCCCCCCGAGGAATGGAGACACCTGTGAGTATGGCGTGGCCTCCATCCCAGACGAGGCGGCCGCGGGGTGGGGCGCCTCGCCGGACCCGGATACCATCGGCATGTACCTGTCCTCGCGCCTCTGCCAGGTGCCGAGCGCGTGCAGGGTCTACGGCGACTTCACCTACTTCCAGACGTACGTGAACGTCTTGCCGGGGACGGTGCTGAACGAGGTCAAACTCTCCTTCACCTGGGTGGACGATGGCATCCGAGTGACGGTCTTCAACTCCGATCACCCCAACGGCATCGTTGCGACGGAGGGCTACATCTTCATCGGGGATTCGCTCGTGACGGGCAACCTGGCGGCCTACTTCAAGCCGGGAGAGCGCAACCGGCTGGTCATCACTCAAGTGGACGACTGCTGCTCCATGAGCAGTGCCGTGGGCGCGGTGCTCCGCATCAATGGGGAGATGGTGGGCCCCGCCTGCGAGGGGAGCGAAGACTGCGACGACGGTGACCTTTGCACGGCGGACGTCTGTACGGCCTTGGGGACGTGCAGCAACCCACTGCGGGTGTGTGCCGGAGGCCAGAGCTGCGCGCCGGGACCGAACCTCACCGGCGAAGGCGAGGTCTCCACGCTGACGTGCACGCCGAGCTCGAATGGCCAGCCCACGCTGGAGGTCCTCGGCAGCCTGAACATGACGCTCGAGTGTGGCCAGGACGTCTGGGGGGACCCGGGCGCGCAGGCCTGGGACTCGGCGTGCGGCCCGTTGACGGTGCACACGTTCAACTCCGGGCATGACGCCTACGGCGTGGGACCGAACACCTGCGCCGAGGGCACCTACCCGGTGCAGTACGTCGCCAGGGACGCGAATGGCTGGACCGTGAGCGCCATCCGCTCGGTGAAGGTGGAGGACACCACACCTCCCGCGTTCCGCCTCAACGGCGCCGCGCAGATGACGCACCAGTGCGGTGCCGCCTACGTGGAGCCGGGCTGGGAGGCGTGGGACGCCTGCTACGGCAACCTCACGCCCGAGGTAAGGGTGTACGGCTACCCGAATGGCTGGGTGGCGGGCCGGTACACCGTCACCTATACGCTGACGGACAGCGCCGGCAACCACGCGCCATCGCTGACGCGCACGGTGGACGTCGTCAACTGCCCCTGGTAGCGGCAGGAGGCTCGTGCCCGGTGCCGGAGCGCTGGCGCCGGGCACGCCCTCGCAGCGTCACTCCTGGAACGACACCTTCAGGCCATAGGACACGGGCTCCGCCGGTCCCAGGTGCGCCACGGTCACGTAGTAGGTCCCCGCCTGCAGTGACACCTCGAGCAGCGAGCAGAAGCCGTTTCCTCCGTCATCATCCGCGCTGAGCTCTGTCCCCTGCGCGTCCGAGAGCCGCAGCAGGGTGTCGAGCCCAAAGTCGCACATGTTGAGGCCACCCTGGACGGTCTCGAGCCGGACGGTCGCTGCGGCCTCGAGCTGCAGCGTGTACACATCCAGGTCCTGTGGGTCCTGGAAGCCGCCGGCGATCCCCGTCGAGGAGCGGGTGAGGAGCACGGACGGAGAGGAACTCGCGCGGGCATCCGCCTCAGCGAGGGTTCCGTTCGGCTCCACCTCCTCCTGCAGCCCGGGAAGCTGGCAGGTGCTGGAGCAGCCGTCCCCATCCGCCGTGTTGTTGTCATCGCAGGCCTCGGGGTAGTCGAGATACCCATCGCCGCAGGAGGGGATGCGCTCACACGTCGCGGAGCAGCCCGCGCCACCGTCGCACTCCTCGGAGCCCGTCACGACGCCATCGCCACACTGCGCGAGGATCTGGAACGAGACCGAGTAGGCGGGCAGCACCACGGAGCCGTAGGAGCTGACGCGAACGAAGTAGGTGCCCGGTGCCATCCCTTTCAGGAGCGAGGATCTCTCCGGATCCAGCAACGAGCAACTGCCGGATCCGCTGTCGTCATTGCTATCCAGGACCGTGCCGTCCGCCGACAGCAGCTCCAGGTACGTGTCGATGTCGTCGCAGCTTTTGGCGTTCTCTCCCGTGTAGCTTCCATCGAAGGTCTCGATCTCCAAGTCGGAGCGGGCGTCCAGGGTGAAGCGGAACACGTCCTCGTCGGTGCCCGGCGAGATGGAGCTGCCGATGAGGCTCGGCAGCGAGGACAGGCTCTGGGCCGTCTCCACCGTGTCGTTGCTCTCCACCTCGGAAGCCATCTCGACGCGGCAGGTGGCGGAGCATCGGTCGCCCGCCGTGGTGTTCCCGTCATCGCACTGCTCGGTCCCCTCGCGCGTGCCGTCACCGCAGAGCGCCTGGAGCTGGACCCGCAGCGTGTAGGCTGGGATGGTGGCCGTGCTGACGGAGCTGACGCGGATGTAGTAGGTGCCCGCGGGCAGGCGCATCACCTCGGAGTTGTTCTGCGGGGAGAGAGAGGAGCAGAGAGCCGTTCCGCTGTCGTCGTCCGTGGCCAACTCCGTCCCATCCTCCCTGAACAGCTCCAGGAGGGTGTCCACGTCCTTGCAGGTGCCCGCGCCACTGCCGGTGTAGGAGCCATCAAAGGTGTCGAGCCGCAGGTCGGTGATGGCCGTGACCATGAGGCGGTACACATCCACGTCGCTGTTCGAGGAGATGTCACCCCGGAGGACCACCGACCGCAGGCCCGGGACCGCCGTGGCCGTCTCGCGGGTGTCGTTGGGCTCGGCCTCCAGCCGCTGGCAGTGGCTGGGAGCGCCCTGGCAGCTCCAGCCCGTCTCGCTCGCGCAGCTCGCGCTGCAGCCATCCCCGGACGTGGTGTTGTTGTCGTCACAGGTCTCAGTGTCCCCGATGGATCCGTCGCCGCATGCGCTCACGGACTGGCACTGGCCCGCGGAGCACCGGCCCGACGGACACACCTGCCCGCACGCCCCGCAGTGGTTGGAGTCGTTCTGGAGATCCACGCACCCCCCGCTGCACACAGTCTGCCCCGTGGAGCATTGGGGCTGCGGAGTCCGGCATTGGCCTGCCTCACAGCTCTGTCCGGCGGCACACGCATTCCCACAGGTGCCGCAGTGGGCCTCGTCGCTCTGCACGTCCACGCAGGCGCCGGAACACAGATGCTGCCCCGAAGCACAGTCATTGGTGTCATGGGTGTTCCCGTCGGTCGGACCGCAGCCCGCGAGGATGACGAAGATGGCTACGGTGAACGCCCTCGCCAGAGTCCCAGGAATGCTTCTCATGTGGTGTTCCCCCTGAAATGGAGGGGGCCACAGTCCACCATGCGGCGGCGTCCGCCCATTGCCCCTGTGGGTGAGCCTCTGCGCACTCCCGTCCATTTGTGGGAGCGACCAGACGGGCCGGATCTCAGCATCTCATGATCAGCGAAACTGCCCTTGGGTCTGAGGCAGTCCCGTAGCCGCGAGTCAGTGACGATACTCCGCGCGCCCGAAGTTCGCCCCCGCGCACAGGAGTCATCCACTACATGCAAATGTCCAGGTTCTCTCTGAGGGCGCTGCTTGCCGCAGGTGTGCTGGTCACCGCCTGTGGCCAGACCTCTCCTGCAACGTTCGATGCCGCCCACCAGGAGTTCGCCCTGCCAGGTTCGGACGGCGATCTCACGCTCACGGATGGCATCACCGTGGTCAATCAATATGCCGTCCTCGCAGCGGACGCGAGCGCCGGTGCCACCCGTGTCCAGGTGACGGACATCTCCCAGCTGACATCCCCCACGTCGGGCCCGCTGGACAGTGGCGATCTCGTCTTCATCATGCAGATGCAGGGCGCCTCCATCGACACCTCGGAGGGTCCTGCGTACGGCGCAATCGCCCACCTGAATGGCGCGGGCCTCCATGAGTTCGCCGTAGTCCAGCGCGTGGAGGGCAACACGATTCACCTGGGCTGCGCCGGGCTGCGGCACGGCTACACCCCATCGGGACGGACCCAGGTGGTGCGCGTGCCTCAATACAACAACGTCACCATCGAGAACGGAGCCTTCCTCGTGGCGCGGCCCTGGGATGGGCAGAGCGGCGGCGTCGTGGTGGTGGATGTCAGCGGCACCACCACCCTGAATGGCAGCATCAACGTGAGCGGCCAGGGCTTCCGAGGGGGCGCCGTGGAGAACTTCTCGCGGACGATCCCGGCGCAGGTCACCCTCTATCGCTCGGGTGACGCCCAGGACGGCGCTGAGAAGGGCGAGAGCATCGCCGGAGATACCTCCGTCTATGACGCCCTGGGCGGACGCTATGGCCGCGGAGCTCCAGCCAACGGAGGTGGCGGTGGCAACAGCCACAACGCGGCCGGAGGAGGAGGTGCCAACGGCAACAACGGCCGGCCTTGGAGTGGACAAGGGGTGATGAGCGCCTCGGTGGTGGGTGACTCCGCGTGGCGGCTCGACCCGGGATACATCGCCAATGGGAATGCGCTGACGGACTCTTCGGGTGGTGGCCGAGGCGGGTACAGCGCCGCCTCGTTGAACCAGGATGCGCTCAAAGTGGGCCCCACCAACGCCTCGTGGGGTGGAGACCTGCGCGCGGAAGTCGGCGGCCTGGGCGGACGGCCGCTCGACAACGACGTTTCCTCCCGGCTCTTTCTCGGGGGTGGCGGTGGTGCGGGCGACGCGAACGACAGCGCGGGGAGCCCGGGCGGTAACGGGGGCGGACTCGTCTACCTCATCTCGCCCACCGTGGCGGGCAGCGGAGAAATCCAGGCCAACGGCGACAGCGCGCTGAACACCCTGGCCACGCACAACGATGCGCCGGGCGGCGGTGGCGGTGGCGGCACCGTCGTGATCCTCAGCAACAGCCTCTCGGACATCACCGTGCAGGCTCTCGGTGGCCAGGGCGGCTCCCAGGTCATCACCACCGCCGAGGCCGAGGGCCCGGGCGGCGGAGGTGGTGGCGGCTTCATCGCGGTGAGCGGCGGCACTCCGCTGACCTTCGTCAACGGAGGACTGTCGGGAACCACCTCCTCGCTGTCGCTGGCCGAGTTCCCTTCCAACGGCGCCACCTATGGCGCCGACGGCCAGCTCGTCACCGTGCCCAACCTGAGCCAGCCGTGGCTGGCGTGCGCCTCGCTCGACTTGGCGATCGCCATCACCGATGGGCAGACCTCCACCGTGCCGGGAGCCACCGTCACCTATACGGTGACTGTCACCAACATGGGCCTCGACACCGTGACGGACGCGCTTGTCTCCGTCCAGCTGCCCGTGAACGCCACCGGCGCCACGTGGACGTGCTCGGGCGAGGCGGGCGCCACCTGCCAGGATGCCAGTGGCACGGGAGGCATCGCGACGAACGTCACCGTCCCCGTGGGAGGCACCGTCACCTTCACCTTCGTCGTGGACGTGAGCCCCTCCGCCACGGGCACGGTGGACGTGACCGCCACGGTCTCGGAGTCGGGCCCGCAGCAGCAGAACTCCAACCTCGCGAACAACACCGCCACGGACATCGACACGATCGTCACACAGGAGGGGCCCATTGGTGGGACTCACCGCGTGGTCGGCAATGGCTGCAGCAGCTCGGGCAACAGCGGTCTGATGGGCGGAGCGGGGATGGTGCTAGCCCTGGTGTTCCTGTCGTGCCGGAGCCGCCCGGGGCGTGCCGTGGTCCGCTCGCGGCGCCTCCGGTCTCTGGTGGTGCTCGGAGCCGTGGGGGCGCTGACCGCCTCCGGCGCCTCATGGGCTCAGGGCACCTCGGCCGCCATCGACGTCCAGCAGTTCCGGCCCGCTCCGGGCAAGGCCGACGTGCTCGGCCTGCACAGTCCGGGAGTGCAGGGCGACAGGAACTGGCGCGCCGGGCTCTACCTCAACTACGCCCACGAGCCGCTGGTCGTCATCAACCCGGACAACTCCGCGCTGCTGCAGCACCTGGTGCGCAACCAGTTCGGCTTCGACCTGATGGGCGCCATCGGCCTGGGCGAACGCTTCGAGCTGGGCCTCGTGGCCCCTCTCAAGCTCCAGCACGGCGAGTTCAACGAGCTGCCCACCGGTAACCTGGCGCAGTCGTGGAAGGGCGGCCTGGGAGACCTCCGGCTCGTCCCCAAGGTGCTGCTTCTAGAGCGAGACACCCTTCGGCTGGGGCTCGCGGTGCCGGTGGTGTTGCCCACGGGCGGCGCCTCGGAGCTGCAGGGCCAGAAGGGGTTCGGGATGCAGCCGCGGCTCGCGGTGGACTACGCCTTCAAGGGTGGCCCCCGGCTGCTGGCCAACGTGGGCCTCAACGTGCGCAGCCGCCAGGAGCTGGCCAACCTCTCGGTGGGCCATGAGCTGAGCTATGGCGTGGGCGCCGCCATCCCCTTCGAGGTGAAGGAGCACCCGTTCACCGGTCTCGCCTCGCTGGGCGGCGCCCTGGGGCTGGGCGCCACCGGCGGAGCCAATGAGGAGGAGCGGCCGCTCGAGCTGCAGGCGGGGCTTCAGACGCGCGTGAGCAAGGGCATCGTGGCCACGTTGGGCGTGGGCAAGGGGCTCACGCTGGGCTACGGCATGCCCGTGTTCCGTGTGTTCTCCGGCTTCGCGTACACCGTGGAGCAGCCGCCCCGCCTCGTCGCGAAGGACTCGGACTCCGATAGCCTGGCCGATGGCAGCGACGCGTGCCCCTCCGAGCCCGAGGACAAGGACGGCTTCCAGGACGAAGACGGCTGCCCCGACCCCGACAACGACAGCGATGGCGTGGCCGATGCGGGCGACCTGTGCCCCACCGAGAAGGAGACCATCAACGGCGTGGAGGACACGGACGGCTGCCCGGACGAGGGCGAGAGCCAGGTCCAGGTGACCCCCCAGAAGCTCGTCATCAAGGAGAAGGTCTACTTCGCCACCAATAAGGACGTGGTGCTGGAGCGCTCGTTTCCGCTGCTGCAGCAGGTGGCCCTGGTGCTCAAGGCCAACCCACAGCTCAAGAAGGTTCGCATCGAGGGCCACACCGACGACAGGGCCGACGACGCCTTCAATATGGACCTGTCCCGGCGGCGCGCGGGCAACGTGCTCAAGTACCTCGTGAAGGAGGCGGGCATCGATACGAATCGCCTCATCTCCGAGGGCTTTGGCGAGACGCGCCCGGTGGACACCACCTTGACGGACGCGGGCCGCGAGAACAACCGCCGCGTCGAGTTCGTCATCCTCGATGCCGGGGACACGAGCACACCGAAGTGAGCCAGGAGCGGGTGCTGGGGTGGGCGATCAGTCCTGCGCCACCTCGGGTGCTCGCCCAGCCCTTGAAGGGCATCCATTCCCTGACACGGACATTCTTGGGGGGCGAGAAGGCATCTACACACCCTCAAGGAGCAGACACAGCTTGGCTTCCCAACCTCAGGAGGGGCCATGCGCACCACCATCATTCTGTTGCTCCAGGTCTGCCTCTTCTTGTCTCTTGGGGGATGCACGGAGGAGCGGCCCTCTCGGTCCTTCCTGCAGAGTCAGCAGCAAGTCATGCTCCCGCCTCGCTTCGAGGACTCGCGGCTCGTCGTCGGGCTCGCGGATCCCGTCTCCATGACTTTCGCCCCCGATGGGCGCATCTTCGTCTGTGAGCAGGGGGGGCGCCTGCGGATCATCCAGGACGGAAAGCTGCTTCCCGAGCCCTTCCTCAAGCTGAACGTCGATCCGGATGGCGAGCGCGGACTCCTGGGTGTGGCGCTGGATCCGGAGTTCCCTGACGAGCCCTATGTCTACGTCTATTACACGGCCACCTCGCCCAGTGAGCACAACCGCCTGAGCCGCTTCACCGCGAACGGGAACCGCGCGGAGGAGGGCAGCGAGCGGGTGCTGCTGGACCTGGAGCCGCTGGGCTCCGCCACCAACCACAACGGCGGTGCCGTCCACTTCGGCACCGATGGCATGCTCTACGTGAGCGTGGGAGACAACGCACGCTCATCGAACGCGCAGGCGCTGACCAACCTGTACGGCAAGGTGCTGCGGTTCGACAAGAATGGAGGGATTCCCTCGGACAACCCCTTCTTCACCCGAGCCGAGGGGAACCGGCGCTCCATCTGGGCACTCGGGCTGCGGAACCCTTTCAGCTTTGCCGTGCAGCCAGGAACCGGGCGCCTCTTCATCAACGATGTGGGGCAGAGCAAGTGGGAGGAGCTCAACGAAGGCCAGGCTGGCAGGAACTATGGGTGGCCGGACACAGAAGGGCCCACGAGCGAGACGGGCTTCTCGGCGCCGCTCTACGCCTACCAGCACAACGCAGGGGAGGTGCGCGGCTGCGCGATCGCTGGCGGCACCTTCTACAACCCATCCCAGCCCCAGTTCCCCGCGGAGTACGTGGGGAAATACTTCTTCGCGGACTACTGCGAGGGGTGGATCCGCATGTTCAACCCTCAGACTCGGACGGTCGAGCTCTTCACCGAGGGGGCCGATGCGCCTGTGGATCTGGACGTCGGCCCGGACGGCGCCCTCTACTACCTGGACCGGGGGGCAGGAGCCATCCATCGCATCCGCTTCGTGGCGCCGGGACAGCCTCCCACCATTCCCACCCCGCCGGCGAGCCAGCGCGTGGCGGTAGGCCAGCCCGTCACGTTCACGGTGGGCGCCACCGGAACCCCGCCGCTGAGCTACCAGTGGCAGCGCGACGGGAAAGATCTGCCAGGCAAGACCAGCTCGAGCCTCGCCCTCGAGAGGGCAGTGCTCGGAGACTCTGGCGCGCGCTTCCGGGTGCGCGTGTCCAACAGCTCGGGCTCGGTGCTGAGCGCCGAAGCAGTGCTCACCGTGTCGCAAGACGCACCGCCCGTGGCCACCGTGCTCTCTCCGCCGGAAGGCGCAATCTTCACCGCCGGACAGGCCGTCACCTTCAGCGGGCGCGGCACGGATGCCGAGGACGGGACGCTGCCGGCGAGCGCCTTCACCTGGCGCGTGGATTTCCACCACGACGAGCACCAGCACCCCCTCATGCCTCCCACCAGCGGACAGACAGGAGGCACGTTCATGCCGCCGGAGGTGGGGGAGACGTCCTCGAATGTGTGGTACCGCATCCACCTCACGGTGAAGGACTCCCAGGGGAGCACCCACGAGGTGTTCCGGGACATTCTCCCGCGCAAGGTGAAGCTGGCGTTCGCGACCGAGCCGGCCGGGCTGCAGCTGACGCTGGATGGACAGCCGCAGGGCACGCCGGGCGAAGTGACAGGGGTGGTGGGCGTCATGCGAACGCTCGGGGTGGTGTCTCCCCAAACGGTGAACGGAGTGAGATACGTCTTCGATCACTGGTCAGATGGTGGCGCGGAGACGCACGACGTGCGGACGCCCGCTGCGGACACGCTCTACCGTGCGTCGTTCCGTAGCGAGACCTCCTCCAGTGGAACGGGGCTGCTCGCGGAGTACTTCGAGGCACCAGACCTCACCCGGCCGCGCCTCCAGCGGGTAGATCCCACGGTGGACTTCCGGTGGGGAATCGTGCCTCCAGACGCCTCCCTGGCCCCGGATCTGTTCTCGGTCAGGTGGAGTGGGAGCGTCGTGCCGAAGTTCTCGGAGACCTATACCTTCTTCACCGTGACCAATGACGGCGTCCGGCTCTGGGTGGACGGGAAGTTGCTGATCGACAACTGGACGACTCACACGGTTGCTGAGGACAGCGGCACCATCGCGCTCCAAGCGGGGCGCATCTACAGCCTGCGGATGGAGTACTACGAGAACAAGGGCACGGCCACGGCGCGGCTGCTGTGGTCGAGCCCGAGCCAGCGCAAGCAGGTCATTCCCGCGGAGAGCTTGCAGCCAGCAACCTCTTCCAGGCCTTGAACCCGGCTCGCGCGGCGTCAGGCGCCTGGGGGGAGGGGAGGGCGGCCGAAGCACACCGAGTGCACCACCGACTCGTGGTAGCCGTCCAGCCCCAGCCGACGCTCGAGCTCCCCATCCAGCCAGCCCCCCATCATGCACGAGCAAATCCCCTGGCACTCGGCGAGCAGGGTGGCGCTGTAGCCCACCATTCCCGCCTCCATCAGCACGAAGCGGTAGCCGCGCTCGAGGTACTTGGTGAGGGTGCGATCGAGCACGGCGCTGATGATGAGGTAGAAGGCCGCTCCCGTGGCGAAGCCCCACTGCGCCTCGGCGTGCTGCAGGTGCGCGGTCTGGTCTTCCTGCTCGAGCGCCTCGAGCGCGTGGTGGGCCACCCGGTAGTGGTAGAGGCCGGGGGGCAGCCCTTCCACCCGCTGGGCCATCAGGTACAGCTCCAGCGGGTAGAGCGCTCCAGCGCTGGGGATCGCGCGCAGGCACTGCACGTGCCCATCGCTCAGCTCCACCCGCTGCGTGATGCCATAGGTGAGCTGCAGCATGTTGGCCAGCTCTTGCAGCGTCACCGGACGCTCCGGGTCGAAGGCGCGCACCGAGCGGCGGTGGGCCACCACCTCCTGAAGTTCCCGCTGGGGGACCAGCCGCGCGCGCGGCAGCGGCACCTGCGGCAGCCCCGGGTAGGACTTGTAGGCATCGAGCATGTCGTCGGTCAGGTGCTCGGCCTGCATCCGCTCGTAGCGTGACTGGATCTCCTCCTGCCGCGCCTGCGTGAACTTGGAGCCCTCGTGGTAGAGCCGGCTGAGCGGCACCTCCTCCGGCGAGGGCGGCTCCTGCAGCTTCCAGCGGATGCTTCCCAGGGTGTCGTCCATGGCACGCCTCAGGCGAAGGGGTGTGGGTAGGGGTTGATGCGGGGCGGCTCGTGGGGACTGCGCACGCCCAGCCGCACCGGCACCTCGCGGATGCGCTCGCCACCCAGGTGCGGGTGATGGTGGTCCCCGTGCAGCGGCTGGAGCTCTGGGGTGAGCACCTTGACGACGCGCAGCCCCAGCGATGCCACATCGGGCGTGGTCAGGTCCACCACCACCGCCTCGTAGCCCCGCTCGGCCAGGCGCCCCACGAGCCACGCGATGTCCCCAGGCAGGTCATCGCCTCCCAGCCGCGGAAGCGACGCGAGCGGCACGTGGGCCGTCACCCGATCCTCGATTCCCAGGAGCACGGGTGTGAGTTCCCGGACGGACGTGTACAGCCGGCCGTGGGCGTCGAAGTCCACCACGTTCGAGAAGTCCGGCCCGGGCTGCCAGTCCGGATCCTCCTGCAGCAGAGAGAGGATGAAGGGCCGGCCTTGCACGGCCTCCAGCAGCGCCTTCTCGACGGCCTGGTCCCAGCGGGGACGCGAGGCGGCCCCGGCCAGGTACAACTCGCCGTGCGCCGAGGGGCAGATGAGCAGCACGAGGGCCGTGGGCACGCCCACGTCGTTGGTCACGTCGTAGATGCGGTACTCGTAGCCGGGCACGGCGAAGTGGGTCTCGAAGCGCCGCCACAGGCTCGAGCCCTCCAAGTGCACGCGCCGCGCGGGCAGCTCGTCCAGCCAGAAGAGGATGAAGGCATCCCGCTCGAAGTCCTCGCACAGCCCCGAGAGGATGGCCTGTGCGAGAGAGCCTCCGGCCGCCAGGCCTGTCGAGCACTGGAAGCCGATGTTGGGCTCGCCCGGCAGGTGTTCGTAGGGCAAGTAGACGCGGCTGGCCGGTACCCACACCGGCGCGCGCCGCACGAGCGACCAGCCCTCGACCCAGCCCACGGGGGTGTCTCGGGTGAAGGGGGCGTAGGGGAATCCAGGCGTCTGGTACTGCCGCTCGGAGTAGAGGGCAAAGCGTTCGGGCTCCAGCGCTGCGTGCTCACGGCTCAGCTCCCGCCAGGTGGAGAGGCGCACACGCTCCAGGTCCACGCAGGCGGCGCTCCAGGTCTCTGCCGCCTCGCCCAGCGCCGCGGCCTGCGCTACCTCGTCGGTGTAGCCGATGCCGCAGCAGCCCTCGCGCGTCTGGTGAGCGGCGCGCGGGCCCATCCGCGCCAACTTCGCGTCGTACTGCGGCAACAGGGGCTCCCCGGGCCGGATCGGCAGCCGGGTGAGGCTCTGGCAGATGCCCAGCAGGGGGCTGACCAGGTGTTTCAGGCGCTCGAGGGGAACCCATCGCGCCGGCTCCTCCTCGAGGCGCAACTGGATGGTCCGTTGGAGCTGCCCTTCGTGGGGAACTTGCATGGCCTTCCACCTCCTTCCACCTCACACCAGCAGCCGGTCGAGCTGCAGGTCCTCTTCTTCCCATGGGAACGATGGGCCTTGCTGCGCCCGGCTGCAAACAGGGCACAGCGGGTGCTTGAGCACGGTGTGCAGGTGGCTCTCCAGGGTGAGCAGGTCCACCAGCTGCACTCGGCTGGCCAGGGGGGGCGGGCCGGCGTGGGAGAGGATGCGCAGCACCTGGGTCGCGACCATGGTGCCCACCTGGGCCTGGAGCGGCGGGTGCCCGAGGCGCCGCACGGGCAGCTCCCCACGCTGGGCGCCCAGCTCGTGCAGGCTGCTCTCGCGCCAGGTCTCGAGGTTGTTCTTGAACCGCAGCCTCACGCATTCGAAGCAGGCCTCGTCCTGCATGTACAGGGGGCCCAGCCAGGCCTTGCCCTCCAGCGTGAGCCGCACGTGCAGCCAGCTTGCGCCCTCGGCGACGCAGTACCGGTTGAGCTTGCGAAGGAGGGGCAGCGCCGCGAAGTCCCCATCCTGCACACCCACCACCAGGGCGCAGCCGGGTACCACCTCCTCCAGCGCCTCGAGCGGGTGGGCGCGCACGCGCACGAAGGGCTGCTCAGGGATGGCCGCGATGGCCCTATCCGAGAGCAGCTCCACCTGACCGATGGCGCAGCCCCCCAGGGCCTGAGCGATGTCCCGCACCAGCGGCGAGTCCCCCACCACGGCCACCCGCGACGCCAGCAGAGATTGCAGCAGCTCGAAGGGGCCCGCGGAGAGGCGGCCGAGCAGGTGGATCAGGCCGCCAAAAGCCTCGACAGCCTGCGGCGGCAGCTGCCGCTCGGCTGAGGTTTCGTACACCACCCGGTGCCGCAGCAGCAGGTCCAGCAGGGAGAGGGTGGACTTCCGGGGGAGCACCTCGTCGAGTTGCTCACACACCTCCTGCACGCTGAGGGAGCCATCCAGGCTCGGCAGCAGCCGGGAGGTGAGCAGGGGCACGAGGCGGCCGCGGCAGCGCAGCAGGACCTTCTCGCCCACCATGAGGTGGGCATGGGTGTCTCCGTCCGATACCACGGTCAGGTACGGCTCCAGGCGCAAGTGCAGGGCGCTCTGCTCGGGTGTCATGGAGCAGCTCCATTTCTGAAGAGGGGGATGAAAGGTCATTTCTGAAGTGAGTGGAGAGAAGGCCAGGGGTGGAGGCAGCAAGGCCCCACCCCGTGTGCTTCCTCTATCCAGGCTCAGCTCTTCGCAGGGGCCACCAGCAGGGCGAAGCCGGTGGGCTTGGTGTCTCCCTCGCCCGTCTGATCGGCGCGGAGACCGTGGCATTTGCCGCAGTTACCGCAGCCACCGCAACCGCCGCAGCGGCAGTGCCCGCAGCCGCCGCAGCGACAGTGCCCGCAACCGCCACAGCCGCCACAGCCGCCACAGCCGCCACAGCTGTTGGCATGGATGGTCCCGTCTCCGACTGAGCCTTCCTGGGCCTCGAGCGTCAAGTCGAGCTCTGTCATGCCATCTGGCACGAGTTGCTCATAGGTGTCCTGTGGTCTCATGACTTCCCCCTTCGTTCACCCGGCGCGGCTGGCGCCGAGCCGTGGCACTGATGTTCAGTGGCAGGATGGTGACGGGGAGTGCAGATGTCGGGTGTCGCGGGATCAGCCGCTGCCGCGTCAGTGTGAGCAGCGGCATTCGTTCCCACGCATGTACGGCTGAACGCCCATGAGGGTCTGAGGCTGGCGCTACGGGCGGAACATGTCGGTAGCCTCGACGAGCGCGGAGGTGGTGCCGGGCTCATAGGCCGAGTGGCCCGCGTCCGGGATGATCTTCAGCTCGGCCTCGGGCCAGGCCTTGTGCAGGGCCCAAGCGCTCTCGATGGGGCAGGGCATGTCGTAGCGCCCCTGGACGATGACGGCGGGGATATGTCGGATGCGCGGCACGTCCTCGAGGAGCTGGTTGTCGCCGCGGAAGAAGCCCCGGTTCACGAAGTAGTGGCTCTCGATGCGCGAGAAGGCGAGCGAGTACTCGTCCTCACCGTAGCGCGCGATGGTTTCGGCCTTGGGCCTGAGGTTGCTGGTGCGGGCCTCCCAGATGGCCCAGGCCTTGGCTGCGGTCTGGCGGACTTGCGCATCGCTGCTCATGAGCCGTCGGTGGTAGGCCTGGACGAGATCTCCGCGCTCCTCGGGAGGGATGGGGGCCAGGAAGTCCTCCCAGGCGTCCGGGAAGAACAGGTGGGCCCCGTGCTGGTAGAACCACTGAATCTCCTGGACGCGCAGCAGGAAGATGCCGCGCAGCACCAGCTCCGAGACGTGCTCCGGGTGCTTCTGCGCGTAGGCCAGCGAGAGCGTGCTGCCCCACGAGCCCCCGAAGACCATCCACCGCTTGATGCCGAGGTGGCGGCGCAGCGCCTCCATGTCCTCCACGAGGTGCCAGGTGGTGTTCTCCTCCACGCTCGCGTGCGGGGTGCTCTTCCCGCAGCCGCGCTGATCGAACAGCACGATGCGGTAAGCCGCAGGGTCGAAGAAGCGCCGCTGCGTCTCGTCCGTGCCGCCGCCGGGGCCGCCGTGGACGAAGAGGACAGGCTTTCCCTGGGGATTGCCGCTCTCCTCGAAGTAGAGCTCGTGGAGCGCGGAGACGCGGAGGCGTCCGGTGCTGTAGGGCTCGATGGGGGGATAGAGAGAGCGCAAGGGCATGGCGGGTGGCCACACTAGCAGAGCCCTCGTGCTTGCCTGCACAGAGGGGGCCTGAGAGGCCCCCCCGGATGAGGCTTATGGCGTCCGGCACGCCTCCCGGAGCTCAGCAACCGCGGCCTCCAGCGGCACCTGCCGCTGTGCTCCACTTCGCTCTCGCAGCTGGACCGAGAGCGCCGCCTGCTCCCGAGCCCCCACCAGAACGACGAACGGCACGCTGTCACGGTGGGAGTCCAGGATCCGCCGCGACAGCGTTTCGCCCCGCGCGTCCTCGCTGACCCGGAGCCCCGCCGCCTCCAGCCGCCTCCGGACCGCCGAGGCGTAGGCCTCCGAGTCCGGTCCCACGGGCAGCACGCGCAGCTGCTCCGGCGCGAGCCACGCGGGCAGGGCGCCCTGGTGGTGCTCGAGCAGGATGCCCAGGAAGCGCTCCACGCTGCCGAAGATCGCCCGGTGCAGCATGGCCGGCCTCCGCTTCCCGCCGCCCGAGTCCACGTAGTGCAGGTCGAAGCGCTCGGGCAGCACGAAGTCGAGCTGGATCGTCCCGCACTGCCACTCGCGGCCCGAGCGGTCCTTCAGGATGAACTCCAGCTTCGGCCCGTAGAACGCCCCCTGGCCCGGTTGCATCCGGCAGTCGAGCCCGACGCGCCCCGCGGCCTCCAGCAGCGCCGCCTCCGCGCGATCCCAGACTTCATCGCTGCCCGCGCGTTGCTCGGGGCGGCTGCTGAAGGCGACCTGGACTTCCTCGAAGCCAAAGTCCCGGTAGAAGACGCGCAGCGAGCGGCAGAACGCGGCCACCTCGTCGGCCACCTGCTCCTCCATGCAGAAGATGTGGCCGTCGTCCTGCGTGAACTGCCGCAGGCGGAACAGCCCCTGCAACGCGCCGGAGGACTCGTTGCGGTGCACCAGCCCGAACTCCGCCAGCCGCAGGGGCAGGGCGCGGAAGGACGCGGCCATGCGCTGGAAGATCTGGATGTGGCCCGGGCAGCTCACCGGTTTGATGGCAAAAGGCCGCTCGCCGTCGTCCAGCACGAACATGCCCTCGCGGAAGTTCTGCCAGTGGCCGCTGCTCTCCCAGATGCGCTGGCCGAGAATCTGAGGCGTTCTCACCTCGCGGTAGCCGCCCGCGGCCAGCTCGCGGCGGACGCGCTCCTCGAGGAGCTGGTACAGGATGAACCCTCGGGGGTGCCAGAAGACCATGCCCGGGGCCTCCTCCTGCAGGTGGAAGAGGTCCAGGCGGTCGCCCAGGGATCGATGATCGTGTTCGCTCAGCATGTGCGTTCTCCGTGTCGGTGGGTGGAAAGCCGGACCGGAGCGGGGTGCTGAAGCAGTGTGCGGTGCGCCCCGTCCGGTGGTTCCGGCGGGGCTGCGGTGTCCGCGCGCTCAGCTCACGTGCGCACGACCGCCGGCCCGCCAGTGCGGGTGGTGGTGGTCGTGGTGGTGGTGAGCTGGACGAACTTCATGGCGGACAAGATGCAGGGACGTGAGCATCCTGTCAATCTGACCCATCGCCCTACAGGGTAGGGGAGGTTATGGGTTCTCGGTGGAAGGAGGCGGTATGCCCCTGCCCGCGTGCGCGACCATCTTCAGCTCGGAGCGGCCATCCAGCGCGAGCCCATCGCCCTTCGGCTCTGTCTCAGTCACGGAGATGACATCACCACGGTAGAGCTTGAAGAAGCGCTCGTTCTTCTCCGTGCGGTGCTTCTCCTGCATCGCCAGGCCCACGCGGCCCTCGGGGCCACAGCCGATGTAGCGCTGGCGCCCCTTACCCTCGAGCGGCTCGGAGACGATGCGGAAGAGCCGGCCTTGAGGCAGCTCCGGCCAGGGCTCGCCCTTGGGCGCGAGCATCAGATAGCTCATCTTCAGGGACTCCTTGTGCAGCCCCGCGGCCCGCGCCAGCTCCTCCACCACGTGAGGCATGGGCCACGAGCGCTCCGCGTGGCACCAGTCGCTCTCCTTGATGAGCGCCGGACAGTTGCCTCGGAACATGCACGGCGCCCGTACCGCGTAGCCCTTGCCCACCAGCACATCCCGCACCTTGAGCAGGGCGCGCGAGGTCTCCTTCAAGGCTGGTTCCAGCACCAGCAGGCTCCCGCCCTTCTTCACTTGCGCCAGCACCTGCTCCAGCAGCGCGGCCCGAGGGCCGATGGCCCCGTCCCCCGTTCCGTACAGCTCATTGAGGACGTGGCCCATGGTGATGAGATCGAACTGGCCCTCGGGAAGAGGGGCCTTGCGCGTTGGATCCCACTCGCGGGTGGCCAGCGCCTCGCCAGCCTCCGTGGCAAGTTCCCGGGCGAGCGTCAGCGCGGGCTTGCTCCGGTCGGCCGCGGTCACCTCCTGGGCTCCAGCATCCAGCGCGGCGAAGGCCAGCGGGCCTGGACCACTTCCCAGGTCCAGCACGTGCCGGGGACGGTTCGGCAGCTCCCCGAGCGCCTGACGCGCCTGGGCATAGGACACCGGCCAGTAGAAGAGGAGGTAGGCGCCCAGGAGCTTCGGGTCGTCCATGTATTTGGCGCCGGCGAGCTGCCGCTCCCGGGTGAGGCCGAGCGAGAGCTGCTTCACGCCCGCTCCCACCTCTTTCACCTCCTGGGGCGTCAGTCGCGTCTCAGGGCCATCGCCCTTGCGGCGAGCCTTCCTCCAGACGGCGATGAGTCGCGGAATCCACCGCTCGAGGTCCTTGCTATAGGCGTCGGCCATCGACACTCACTCCCAACGAAGGGTCGCCACCGGAGGGCAACCGCGTTAAACCCTGGTCCCACATGATTTCCGTCCGAGGTCTGCGCAAGCACTACAAAGTCCACAAGCGCCCGCCCGGCCTCAAGGCCGCCTTCCGGTCGCTCTTCCACCGGGACTACACCGCAGTCAAGGCGGTGGATGGCATCTCGTTCGAGATTCGCCCCGGCGAGCGGGTGGGCTTCCTGGGGCCCAACGGCGCGGGGAAGACCACGACGCTCAAGGTGCTCTCCGGGCTGCTGCACCCCTCCGAGGGAGAGGTGACAGTGGACGGCCACGTGCCGCGCCACCGCGAGGACGCGTACCTCAAGAAGATCATGCTCGTCATGGGGCAGAAGCAGCAGCTGCTGTGGGACCTGCCTCCGGCGGAGACGTTCGAGCTCAACCGCGCCATCTATGACGTACCCCGGGAGCAGTTCAAGCAGACGCTGGACGAGCTGGTGGCGCTGCTGGAGCTGGGGGATCTCATCCAGACGCCCTCGCGGCAGCTCTCCCTCGGCGAGCGGATGAAGTGCGAGCTGGCGGCGGCGCTCATCCACCGGCCCAAGGTGCTCTTCCTGGACGAGCCCACCATCGGCCTGGATGTGTCGATGCAGGTGACGATGCGCTCCTTCATCAAGGCGTATACGGAGCGGTACGGGGCCACGCTCATCCTCACGAGCCACTACATGGATGACGTGGCGGCGCTGTGCCCGCGCATCATCGTCATCGACAAGGGGCTGCTGACGTACGACGGCGGGCTGGACGCGCTGGTGCAGCGGGTGCGGCCGGAGAAGCGGGTGGTGTTCCGGTTGGAGAAGCCGGTGGAGGCCGCCAGCCTCGCTTCGCTGGGCCGCGTGGTGTCACACGAGCCGGGCTCGGTGGTGCTGCAGGTACCTCCGGAGGCGGTGAGCGCCACCATCAGCCGCGCGCTGTCGAGCCTGCCGGTGACGGACCTGACGGTGGAGAACGCGCCGCTCGAGGAAGTCATGAGCGAGCTGTTCGCCGAGAACAAGGCCCGCAGGGCGGTCGCCTCTGGGGAGGCCAGCCCGTGAGCCTGCGAAACACGCTGCGCGCGTTCCCGACGCTGCTGCGTGTGGGGTTCGCCGAGGCGCTGGCCTACCGGGCCGAGCTGCTCATCTGGGTGCTGTCCACCACCATGCCCTTCATCATGATGGCGCTGTGGACGGCGGTGGCGCGCGAGGCGCCCGTGGGGCCGTACACCCAGGAAGGCTTCGTGAGCTACTTCCTGGGCACCTTCGTGGTGCGCCAGCTCACGGGGGCCTGGGCGGCCTGGCAGATCAACTTCGAGGTGCGGCAGGGCACGCTGGCCATGCGGCTGCTGCGGCCCATGTCACCGCTGTGGGGCTACGCGGCGGAGAACCTGGGCGCGGTGCCCATGCGCATCATGGTGGCGGTGCCGGTGGCGGTGTTCTCGGTGCTCGTGGTGGGAGAGCAGGCGGTGCCCCGGGAGTGGTGGGGCTGGCCGCTGTTGCTGGTGGCGCTGCTGGGCGGCTGGCTCATCACCTTCCTGGCCAACGTGTGCATCGGGACGATGTCCCTGTTCATGGAGAGCAGCAATCACGTGATGGATGTGTGGCTGGTGCTGTTCTTCGTCCTCTCCGGGTACATGTTCCCGGTGGATGTCCTGCCGGGCTGGATGCGCACGGTGGTGGACTGGCTGCCCTTCCGCTACCAGATTGGCCTGCCGGTGGAGGTGATGACGGGCGACCGCACATGGCAGGAGACGCTGCTGCTCGTCGGGCGACAGTGGATCTGGGTGCTGCTGCTGGGGATGTTGGCTGTCACCTTGTGGCGGCGGGGGCTGCGGCGGTTCGCGGCCTACGGAGGGTAGCGGGGATGCTGCGGCGCTATGCGGGTCTGTTGGGCGTGCAGCTGAGGGCCTCGGTCCTGCTGTCCATGCAGTATCGCGGGGACTTTCTGCTGGAGGGCCTCATCTCCCTCTTCTGGACGTTCACGGCCATGGCGCCGCTCTTCGTCGTCTACGCGGAGCGCCCGTCCATCGCAGGCTGGAGCTTCGGCGAGTCGCTGCTGGTGGTGGGCTGGTTCACCCTGCTGCAGGGCGTGCTGGAGGGAGCCATTACCCCGAGCCTCAACGGGGTGGTGGAGCACATCCGCAAGGGCACGCTGGACTTCGTGCTGCTCAAGCCCGCGGACGCGCAGTTCCTGGTGTCCACCACGGGCTTCGAGCCATGGCGCGCGACGAACGTGCTCACGGGCATTGCCATCATCGTCTACGCCTTCCACCTGCTAGAGCGTGGGCCGTCCATCCCAGGGATCTTCGCCGCGCTGGTGCTGCTGGGGACCAGCACGGTGCTGCTCTACTCGATGTGGATCCTCACGGTGAGCGCCGCCTTCGTCGTCGTGAAGGTGGACAACCTCACCTACTTCTTCCAGTCCATCTTCGATGCGGCGCGATGGCCCTCGTCTATCTTCAAGGGGCCGCTGGCCTTCATCTTCACGTTCATCATCCCGCTGGCGCTGATGACGACGTTCCCCGCGGAGGCGATGCTGGGGCGGCTGCCGCTTCGGGCGCTGGTGGCGGCGGTGGCGGGCTCCTTCGTGTTTGCCTTCGTCGCGCGGCGCGTGTGGCTCCGCTCCATCGGGTACTACACCTCTGCAAGCAGCTGAACAGTGCCAGGGTTTGACGCACTGCGTGCTGACTGGGTGAGAAACCACCCAGCACCACTTCTTCTCAAAATCAGCGATAAGGCCGATTGGAAAATCAATTCCCAGGAGTCCGCATGAGACACACGCAGCCTCTGCTTCTGTCACTGCTGGCCGTGAGCGCGTTCGGTCTGTCCACCCCCGCCCACGCGGGCGCCGCGAAGACGACGTACCCCGTCGTGTTCGCGCACGGCATGGCCGGCTTCAACAACATCCTCGGCTACGACTATTGGGGAGATGACTACGGCACGTTCGTGGGCGACCCCTGTGACGAGCTCTTCGAGACCTACTGCAACGAGGACATCGACAGCGCGCAGAAGGCCTTCGTGGCTCAGGTGCAGGCGTTCCAGACCTCGGATGTCCGCGGCCTGGATCTGGCCAATGATGTCGAGGGTTTCATGGCCACGGCGGGCGCCAGCTACGTGAACCTCGTGGGGCACTCGCAGGGCGGCATCGACATCCGCAAGGCCGCGCGCGTGCTGCGCGAGCGCAAGGGCTACACCGCCGTCAAGGTAGCCATCAGCGTCTCCTCGCCGCACCGCGGCTCGCCCGTGGCTCAGTACATCCTCAAGCTGGGGCCCGGCGTCACCAGCGTCGTCGACACGCTGGCTCGCTACTACGGCGACATCATCTATCAGTCTGGCAATGACGGCATCGCTGGCGCCAAGCAGCTCGTCTACAACGACTTCGACCCGAACGATGGGAAGACCACGGGCATGAAGGCGTTCAACACCTCCTACCCTGTGAGCAGCACGTACGCCACGCGCTACGCCTCGCTCCTCACGGCCCAGTACGGTGTCAGCGTGAACCCCGCCCTGTACCTGCTCAAGGAGTTCTTCTTCGACATCGACGGGGATGGCTACTGCGTGGATGACTGCGACAACGACGGCGCTGGCGGCAAGGGCGACGGCGTCAAGAACGAGAACGATGACGACGGCCTGGTGGGCATCAACTCGCAGCAGATGGGCTACCGGCTCTACTACAGCGAGAACGCTCTCGGCTTCGACTACGTGGGCACCGACTCGGCGCTTGGCCAGGTCACGAGCCTCAATGCACCCACGTCCGCGCAGATGACCTCCACCTCGAGCGTCATCATCCAGGACCACCTGGACGTGGTCGGCGTGGGCCCGGATACGTTCGATGAGCCCGAGTTCTACGCGGCCATCATCGACTACATCGCCTACTTCGACTGATCGCAGCACACGGAGGCGCCCGGAGGGTCCGCGCTGGCGGACCTTCCCGGCCCCCCTCGCCACCTTGCCCGGCTTGTGGCAATCAGAGAGCCGCATGAGCACGCGGAGCCAGAAGATTGTCGGTGGCGTGGCGGTGGCCGGTGTAGCCCTGCTGGCGGGCCTGTACTTCTCCTTCCAGGGCTCCAAGTCCGAGGCCCCGTCCTCGCCTCCGGCGGCCCCCGTCGCCAGTGCTCGCGAGGAGCGTCCTCCCCCGCCTGCAGCCGTCTCGGGCCCGGGTGGGGCGCCAGGAATTGGGAATGAGCCCGCGCCGGTCGCTCCAACCCTGTCGGGCAATCCGGACCAGGAGCTAGAGGAACTGGCCACCTTCATGCGCGAGCGCTTCGGCGCGAAGCTGAAGGAGCCCTACATCCAGATCAAGATGCTGGAAGACCTGATGCGGTTCTTCCAGAAGCGGAGCCCGGAGCGCTGGCAGGAGGAACTGCTCGCGTTCCTCAAGAAGGCGTTCCCGGAGATGTACGACGAGCTGGCGGCCATGCTCCGCAACCGCGTGGACTACGAGAAGTGGGTCCGCGACAACGACTCGTACTTGCGCGGACTCACGGATCAACAGCGCCGCACCGCCATGTGGGACGCGCGCAACCGGCTCTTCGGGAAGGAGACCGCGGAGCGCATCTGGGCCTCCGAGCTGAAGAACCAGGCCCTGTCGGATTCGCTCTCCGCCATCGACGCGAAGCAGGACGCCAACGTGGCGCAGAAGCTGTCCACGTACAAGCAGCGCCTCCACGAGATCTACGGAGAGCAGACGGAGGTCTACCTGGAGCGGCACCGCCAGGAGACGATGAACCGCTTCCTGGACTTGCCCTCCGTGCAGAAGGACCTGACAGCGATGGCGTCCCAAGAGCGCTCGCAGAGCCTGCGCAACATCCGCAAGGAGCTGGGGCTGGACGATGAGGCGCTGAAGCGCTGGGACGATCTGGACAAGACCCGTGACTCGCGCTGGGACTCGGGCCTGAAGTACATGGCGGAGCGCGAGGCCCTGGCCAAGCAGCTCTCCGGCCCCGCGCTGGAGACGAAGCTCCAGGAGCTGCGCGCGCGCTACTTCGGCACCGAGGCCGAGATCATCGGCCAAGAGGAGGCCGGTGGCTTCTTCCGCTTCGAGCGCCCGAGGCAGTGGGGACGCAACTGAGCGGGCAGGCTCGCTCCTTCGTCCGAAACCCAGCGGCGCCCTTGGCGGACCTTGCCATGCGAGCACCTCATCCCAAGGGTGCTCTCCATGGGAAGACACCACGCACAGACTTGGGTGCTCCTCGCGGGCCTGTGGGTGAGCGCTGCCTCGCTTGCCTGCCCGGATTGCCCCACCGCTCGAGTGGTGAAGGCCTCCGTGCTGGGCGAGGGCTTCTGGACCTATCTGGTGATGGCGGTGGTGCCCTTCCTGCTCATTGGGGCGCTGAGTGCGTGGCTGTATCGCATTGGGCTCTCGCCACGCGCGGACGGGAGGAGGGTGGGGTGATGGTGGAGAGGGCACGGCATCACGGGGCGATCATCTCGGCGGGAGTGCTGCTCGGTGCGGGCCTGGGCGGCTTCTTCGACGGCATCCTGCTGCATCAGATTCTGCAGTGGCACCACATGCTCTCCTCCCGGCTCCCGCCCACGGACTTGGTGAGCATCAAGGTCAACATGTTCTGGGACGGCCTCTTCCACGCGTTCACGTGGCTGGTCACCGTGCTGGGACTGGCTCTGCTGTGGCGCGCGGGCCAGCGCCCCGAGGTTCCTTGGTCGACCCGCACGCTCGTGGGAGGGGTGGCCATTGGCTGGGGCGCGTTCAACCTGGTGGAGGGGCTCATCGACCACCAGCTGCTCGGCATCCATCATGTGCACCCGGGAGCGGGGCAGCTCGCGTGGGATCTGGGCTTCCTCGCCTTGGGAGTGCTGCTGCTGGGCCTGGGGTGGGGGCTGATCCGCGCGGGCCGGAAGGACACCCGGCCCCGAGGAATGGCCGTTACCCCGGCGCTCCGAACAGGCTGACGCCGGGGTTACGGCCGGTGAGCCGCTAGTCCCGGCGGCGCTTGGCTCGAGAGTGTTCCCAGCCCGCCAGGGTGCGGTTCTTCTCGAGGCGCTTCTGCTCACGCTGCGCGGCGCTGCTGGTCTGCCGCGCTTGGTAGGCCTGCTCGCGCTGGAGCTTCTTGAAGCTCTGGAGCCGCTCTTGAGAGAGCTCGCCGGTCTCCACCGCGCCTCGCACCGCACACCCCGGCTCGCGCTGGTGTGTGCAGTCCGAGAAGCGGCAGCCTTCGGCCAGAACGAGCACGTCCGAGAAGGCCTGGCTCAGGCCCTCCTCCTCGTCGCCCCACAGCCCGAGCTCACGCATCCCAGGCCCATCGATGAGCAGGCCCCCTTGGGGGAGCACGAAGAGCTGCCGGTGCGTGGTGGTGTGGCGGCCCTTGTTGTCCTCGGGACGGACGGGCTGGGTGGCCAGCCGTGCCTCCTCCAGCAGCCGGTTCACCAGGGTGGACTTGCCCACGCCCGATGAGCCCAGCAGCGCTCCGGTCTTCCCCGCGGGCAGCTGCGCGAGCAGCTCCTCCAATCCCGTGCCTTGCTGCGCACTCAGCGCGAGCACGGGGACTCCGGGTGCCAGTGCCTCCACTTCGAGGACACGCTCGGAGGCCTCCAGGCACAGGTCGGCTTTGCTGAGCACCACCACGGGCATGGCACCGCTGGCCCAGGCCAGGGTGAGCGCCCGCTCGATGCGCCGTGGGTTGAAGTTCCCATCCAGCCCCGCCACCAGGAACACCACATCCAGGTTGGCGGCGATGAGCTGACCGTCGTGCTCGCTGCCTGCCTCGCGCCTCTTGAGGATGCTGCGGCGGGGGATGACAGCGTGGAGCAGCGCCTCGCCATCGCCGGAGGGCGGTGGCAGCGCGACCCAGTCGCCGACAGTGGGCAGTGCCTCGACATTCGAGGCCTGGTGGAGGAGCCGCCCAGCCGCTCGCGCGAGCACGGCCCGCTCGGAGGTCTGGACGGTGAGGAGCCCTCGCTCCTGGCGCACCACGCGGCCGGGGACGAGGGGGACAGGGGACTGCGAGAGGAGCTGCGAGAAGGCGTTGGCCAGGTCTTCACCCCAGCCGAGGGATTCAATCGAAACGAATGACACGGGAAGGACTCCGGACAGAGCGGTGCCTGCGGCGCACCTGGTTCTTCAGGGCACCCAGTGGGAGGCGGGCTGCTGCGACGGGCCTTCGGGGGCCGGGCTAGGCGGCCTGCGCCCTCTGGGCGAACAGGACAGCGACCGCGGCAAGATCAATGGGAGCGTTCATGGTTGCCTCCACAGGCGCGCGGGGCGGCGTCCATCGCCGCTCGGCAGACCGAGCTTTAGCACAGCGCCAGGCCGGACAGGCGAATGTCGGGTCCTGTCCTACCCATCAACCGGAAAATCCCTTCGGAAAATCCCCCCGCAACCAACCGGACCCCACCGGGTTTGAGAGGCCGTGAGCGCGATGTGACGGCGCTCAGAGCGGTCTCAACTCTCAAATTCCGAAGGAGCACGGTCATGATGCGGATGAGCAAGTCGATGATGCTGGGGGCAGCGCTGGTGCTGGCGGCGTGTGGCAAGGACGCGGCGGTGGACGACCAGGAGTACGCCGAGGCCACGCCGGATCTGTCCGGCACCGCGCTGGAGATCAACAGCCAGGCGGCGGGCGAGGAAGGTGCCGCGCTGATCGCCGAGGGCTTCGGCGTGAACCAGGGCGAGCTCAACGGCACGGGGCCGGAGTTCCTCGAGAATGCGCGCGTTCAGGTCAAGGCGCTCAACACCGCGCTCAAGGACGCCATCACCCCCATCGTGGAGCTGGTGAACGCGGGCGGCGCCGAGGCCTCGCCGGGCGACGTGCTGGTGTACGGCCCCACGGACCGTGCGAACGCCACCTACAAGTTCACCATCAAGAAGGTGACGGCGCAGCGCTTCGTCTGGAAGCTGGAGGCGCGGACGCTGGGGAGCTCGGATGACGCGGCGTACAAGGTGGTGGCGGCGGGCGGGCTGACCAAGGGCGTGCTGGCGCACCGCGGCCGGGGCACCATCGCCATCAACCTGGACAACCTCAAGGCGGTGGCGCCGGCCATCACCGGCCAGGGCAAGCTGATGGCCTCGTTCGCTCACACGGCGGGCAATGACAAGGTGCTGAGCTACCGGCTGGATGGCTTCACGCCGAACCCGGCCAACCACGCGCCCGTCACCGGCGCCTTCGTGGGCCACCGCCGCATGCCGTCGGGCATCAGCCGCGTGCGCGTGTTCGGCCCGTACAACCTGAAGAACACGGCCACCCCCGCGAAGGAGAACGTGTTCGCCTCCATCCGGTGGATCCCCGGCACGGGTGGCCGCGCGGACATCTACGCCGCGGGCGGGGACATCGCGGCCGACAAGTACTTCATTGGCAGCACGTGCTGGGACGCCCAGGAGATGGAGAAGTGGCGCATCCTGCGGCAGTGCACCAAGGGGCAGCCGCTCTCCGAGTGCACCACGGTCGCCGGCTCCGAGCTGGGCACGCGTGCCGCCTGCCCGGGCGCGGACCTCGGTGGAGAGATCAACCCGCCGTCTGGCAATCCTGACGACGCCACGCCGCTCCCCGATGCCCCGACGGAGCCGGAGCCCGTGCCGGGGGATGTAACCCCGGAGCTGTAACGGACTTCGCGAGCGTGACAGTCCAGCGCCGGGGGATCTTCGGATCCCCCGGCGCTGCTGTTTTCAGCGCTCGGGACAGATGGCGTCCGCTTCGATCTCCACCAGCATGACCGGGTCAATGAGGCGGCTGACCTCCACCATGGACGTGGCAGGTAGGATGGTAGCGAAGAACTCGTGGTGGGCCTTGCCCACCTCCTGCCACCGGGAGATGTCCGTCACGTACATGCGGGTGCGGACCACATCCTCCATCCGGGCTCCCAGCGCCTCCAGTGCGGTCTGGATGTTGCGCAGGGCCTGGACGGCCTGGGCGTAGATATCCCCCTCGCCAATCACCTTGCCGGAGGCATCCGTGGCGGTGGTGCCGGTGACGGAGACGAAGGGGCCCACGCGCACTGCGCGCGAATAGCCCACCCGAGGCTCCCAAGGGGTTCCGGTCGAGTAGTGGGTCCTCTGCATGGCTGCTCCTGGAGGGAGGCGAGAGGTCCAGATTCGAGCCACTGGGGCCCAAGGGAGCAAGCCCGGATCGCGAAGGACGCGAAAAATCGCACGACGCGTGATAGTTGGCCTCCCGTTATGGCATCCGACCTTGAGCAGGAAGTCGCCCGGCGGCGCACCTTTGCGATCATCTCCCACCCCGACGCGGGCAAGACGACCCTCACCGAGAAGCTGCTGCTCTACGGAGGAGCCATCCACCTGGCCGGCAGCGTGAAGGCCAAGCGGGCGCGGCGGCACGCCACCAGCGACTGGATGGAGCTGGAGAAGGAGCGCGGCATCTCCGTCACCTCGTCCGTGCTCCAGTTCGTCTACCGGGACCACGCGGTGAACCTGCTGGACACCCCGGGCCACCAGGACTTCTCCGAGGACACCTACCGCACGCTGGCCGCCGCGGACTCGGCGGTGATGCTCATCGACGCCGCCAAGGGCGTGGAGCCGCAGACCAAGAAGCTCTTCAAGGTCTGCCGCATGCGTGGCATCCCCATCTTCACCTTCGTCAACAAGCTGGACCGGTACGGCCGTGCTCCGCTGGACTTGATGGACGAGCTGGAGCAGGTGCTCGGCATCCGCTCGTACCCGATGAACTGGCCCATCGGCATGGGGCCGGACTTCCGGGGCGTGTACGACCGGCGGGCCAACGTGGTCCACGTCTTCGGCGCGGAGGGCCACCACGGCGAGAAGGAGGTGTCCGAGCGCTCGGTGCCGCTGGACTCGCCGGAGATCCACACCGTGCTCAACGAGCGCGAGCTGGCGCAGCTCAAGGAGGACATCGAGCTGCTGGATGTGGGCGGAGACGTGTTCACCCGCGAGAAGAGCGACGCGGGGCAGCTGACGCCCATGTTCTTTGGCTCGGCGATGACGAACTTCGGTGTGCGGCCCTTCCTGGATGCCTTCCTGGACCTGGCCCCGGCGCCCACCTCGCGCCAGACGAAGGACGGACCGCGGCTGCCCACCCAGCCCAAGTTCTCCGGCTTCATCTTCAAGATCCAAGCGAACATGGACCCGGCGCACCGCGACCGCATCGCGTTCCTGCGCGTGGTGTCCGGCCGCTACGTGAAGGGCATGAGCGCGCACCACTCGCGGCTGGGCAAGGAGGTGCGGCTGGCCAAGCCGAGCCAGTTCCTCGCCGCCGAGCGCACCGCCATCGAGGACGCGTGGCCTGGGGATGTCATCGGCCTGTTTGATCCGGGGCAGTACCGGATTGGGGACTCGCTGGCGGAGGACTCGGGCGTCATCTTCGAGAGCGTGCCGCGCTTCAGCCCCGAGCACTTCGCCGTGGTGCGCAGCAAGGACCCGCTGCGCCGCAAGCAGATGGAGAAGGGCCTGGAGCAGCTCTCCGAGGAGGGCACGGTGCAGATCTTCCAGCAGCTCCAGATGGGCATGAAGGACCCCATCGTGGGCGTGGTGGGCGCGCTCCAGTTCGAGGTGCTCCAGTACCGGCTCGAGCACGAGTACGGCGCCAAGATTGCCTTGGACAAGCTGCCCTTCAGCCACGCGCGCTGGGTGGTGGGCCCCAACTTCGACCCCAAGGCGTTCGACTGGGAGGGCAACCGGCAGACGGTGCAGGACCGCGATGGCCTGCCGCTGGTGCTCTTCCGCGATGACTGGGCCCTGCAGCACGCTGAGGAGAAGCACCCGGAGCTGAAGTTCCTCAACGAGGCGCCCATGCTCCACAACCTCGCCTCGGTCGCCACCGGCACCTGAGCGCGTCCTCCGCTCCACGCACAACCTGCCAGGTAGGGTGTGTCAGACCTGTCCCTCAGACTGGGACAGGTCAAGGCTCGCATTCGTGCTGGCCAAGGGACAACCTGCCAGGTAAGGTGCCGCAATGCCTACCTGACACGTAGGGTAGGGGAGGAGGCGAGGCATGTTGGGACATGGAGTGCACCCGGGCTTTCTGGGCTCGGGCGAGCGGGTGGGCGCGTGGCTCATCCGCAAGAGGTTGGGGGCTGGCACGTTCGGGGCTGTCTACCTGGTGGAGTGCGAGGGGGACTTGTTCGCCCTCAAGTTCTCCTTGCGGCGCCCAGAGAGCGATGACCTGAACAAGACAGGCGAACGGCTCCGCAAAGAGCTGGCGTGCCTGCTGCAGATCCAGCACCCGAATGTGGTGCGGACGTACGCCTTCGGGCGCTGGCCTCACCCAGCGCAGGGCTACCCCTATCTGTTGATGGACCACGTAGAGGGGGTGACGCTCTCCGAGTGGAGCCGCCGGGCCCAGCCCACCTTCCGCCAGGTGCTGGAACTCAGCTCCAAGCTGGCGCTGGCGGTGGATGCGCTCGACGGTGAGCAGATCCGCCACCGGGACTTGAAGAGCTCGAACATCCTGGTGCGGGCCCGGGATTCGGAGCCCATCCTGGTGGACTTCGGCTCGGCGGACTACGACCAGAGCGTCAAGTTGACGGTGGGGGCGCTGCCTCCGGGTACGACTCACTACCGCTCCCCGGAGTCCATTCAGTTCCAGCGCCTGCACCTCGGGGACCTGAACGCGCACTACGCGTTCCAGGTGACTGATGATCTCTACTCATTGGGCGTGGTGATGTACGAGCTGCTCGCCGGGCATCTGCCGTTCCCGCTGGAGCTGCCCCGCGAGTTGCTCAACGCGGAGATCGAGTTCAAGGTGCCTCCGGCGCCCGCGTCCATTGATGAGCGGGTGCCTCCGGCGGTCAGTGAGCTCGTCATGCGGCTGATCGCGAAGAAGCCCGAGGATCGTTACACGACCGGCAAGGCCTTGTACGAGGCGCTCCAGGCCTTGCTGCGAGACGGTGGGCCCGCGCTGGAAGCGCGGGTGTTGGGGCCACCGGCGGATCTCCTCTCCACGGAGGAGGACTTCGAGATCGTCAACCCCCGGGCACGGCGGCTTACTTAAAAGGCACCACGGTGCCGCCACGGTGCTCCGAGTTGCGGAGCACCAGCCCCTCCTTGAAGAGCCGCGCGGCTTTGGGACCCACGAGGAACTCCTTGGGGTCCCCCTTGCGGTAGGTCTTCTTCAGGTACTCCTGGAGCTCGAGGAACAGGCGCCGGAATCGGTCCGGCGCCGCGTCCTTGCGGCCCGTCTGCGGGGTGATGTCCAGCTCGGCCCAGAGCGCCCCGTTGAGCAGCTCGCCCTCCTCGTTCTTGCGCGAGCGCTCCATGAAGATGACGGGTGAGCGCACCTCGTCGATTCGCCAGGCCCCTTTGTCGGGCCCGCGCTTCACCTTGTCCACGATGGCCGCGCCAAGCTCACTGGCCACCAGGTAGAGCTCCTCCTCGGGGAGACGGGGGAGGTTCTCCTCGGAGGCTCGGAATGTCTCCCAGTCCGGGGGCACGCGCCGGGGGTACACCTCCAGCACCAGGCGCTCGAGGAAGCGGAAGAAGGCGGCCTCGTCTTCGGGCGCCATGAAGAACTTTTGGACGGTTGCCATGATGCGGCAAGGTACCACTGCCCGTGGCGCCTCGGATGGCCTAGAACTTGGGCCATGGAACTCCACTTCCCCGCGCTGCTCTCCCGGATGAATGAGCTTCGGGATCTCCAGGGCATCATCGGTCTGGCCACCTGGGACCAGGAGACGTACATGCCCGCCAAGGCCGACAGCGCGCGGGCCCACCAACTGGCCACATTGCAGGGGCTCCACCATGAGCGGCTCGTGGACCCGTGGCTGGGCGAGGCGCTGGCCTGGGCAGCGGGCCAGACGGACCTGGATGCGGACCAGCGGGCCATGGTGCGGGTGCTGACGCAGGAGCGGGACCGGGCCGTGCGCGTGCCTCAGGCGCTGGTGAAGGCGCTGGCCGAGGCCCAGAGCCGTGCGCTGGCGGCCTGGAGGCAGGCCCGGAAGGAGAAGCGATTCTCGGTGTTCCAGCCGGCGCTGGAGCGCATCCTGGCCCTGCGCCGTGAGCAGGCGGACGCGTATGGGCACGAGGGCGAGCGCTACGACGCGCTCCTCGAAGGCTACGAGCCCGGCATGCGCGTGGCCCGGCTCACGCCGGTGTTGACGGCGCTGCGAGACGCGTTGATTCCCATGGTGGCCGCGCTGGGCTCCGCGCCGAGGCAGGTGCCGGACTTGTTCAAAGAGGGGCGCCGCTTCGACGGCGAGGCCCAGTGGCAGTTCTCCCTGCGGCTGCTGGAGGCGGTGGGCTTCGACATGGAGGCGGGCCGGCAGGACCGGAGCATTCACCCTTTCACCGGCGGCACGCACCCGATGGATGTGCGGTTGACGACGCGCATTGACGAGGAGAACCCGCTCAACGCGTTGTTCAGCACCATTCACGAGGCGGGGCACGGGCTCTACGAGCAGGGCTTCGCCGAGGCGCACTACCGCACGCCCCTGGCGGCCGCGCCCTCCATGGGGCTGCACGAGTCGCAGTCCCGGCTCTGGGAGAACGTGGTGGGCCGCAGCCGCGCTTTCTGGGAGCACTTCTACCCGGAGCTGAGCAAGGCGTTCCCACAGGCGCTGGCCGGGGTGGACCTGGATGCGTTCCACGGCGCGGTGAATCGCGTGAGCCCGTCGCTCATCCGAACCGAGGCGGACGAGGTGACGTACAACCTCCACATCGTGCTGCGCTATGAGCTGGAGCTGCTGCTCATCCATGACTCGCTGCCGCTGGGAGACTTGCCCGCGGCGTGGAACGAGCGGATGCAGCGCTACCTCGGGGTGACGCCGCCGGACGACACTCAGGGCGTACTGCAGGACATCCACTGGGCCTGGGGCGAGTTCGGGTACTTCCCGACGTACTCCCTGGGGAACCTGTACTCCGCCTCGCTCTACCGTGCGGCAGAGCGGGCCCTGCCGGATCTCATGGGTCAGCTCCGCCGGGGCGCGCTGCTGCCCCTGCGTGACTGGCTGCGCACCCACGTGCACCAGCAGGGCTACCGCCTGCCCGCGGAGGAGCTCATCCGCCAAGTGACGGGGCGAGGACTCACGGATGTGGACTTCCTGGAGTATCTGCGGGGCAAGTACGGCGCTTTGTACGGCGTCTCGTTGTAGCCCCCAGGCTCAGGTCGCGAACAGCAGCAGCCGGCAGGCCCGCGCCATGAACAGCGCATCCCGCGCCAGCCCCGCGCTCGCCGCGTTGCTGTCCAGCCACGCCGTGCGCGCCACCTGGCTGCCCAGCTCCACGCAGATGCTCGCCGTCCGCCGCGCCAGCCGGCTGTCCTTCTGCAGCGCCCGCGCGTTCAGCTCACACAGCTCCGCGCACTGCCGAAGCAGCCGCACGCTGTCGCTGTCCGCCGGATGGCCCTCGGACACCAGCCGCGCCATCCCCGCCTCGCAGGCGGCCTGGCAGCGCAAGCTGGCCGTAATGCACTGAGAAATGTCCGACCTCGCCATCCCCGCTCTCACACCCGTCATACCGGACACCTCCACAGCGGACCCAAAGCTATGCATGCCCATTTTTGTCGCAACTCCCGAGAACCTGGGTCGCAACTTCTTTTGATCACTGGTAGATGCTCACGTGATGGGCCCTCGCTTGCCCCCCACCCCAGGTTGAAGGGTACGCGCAGGCTCACACCCAGCACTCCAACGCGCGGGCCCCTGCTGCGTTCTGAAGGACAGCCTGGAATGTGAGGGGACTGTTGGTGGTGGACAGAAGGATCTACTCACCCCAAAGCGGGAAACTGTGACAACAGTGCAACGAGTGCCTCTCCATAGAGGCGCACCCGCTTCTCTCCCATCCACGGCACTTTCCCCAGTTCCTCCTGATTGCGCGGCGGAGCGGAGATGAGCGCCTCCATCACCGCGTTGGGCAGCACCACGGAGGGCGTCACCTTGCGCTCGGCGGCCTTCTCCGAGCGGAACGTCTTGAGTGCATCCTCGCGCTTGCGCCGGTTCGGGTCCCGGCTGCCATCTCGGGCCTCGCGCTCGGGCTTCAGTTCGCCCTTGCGAGACTTTTCCACCAGCTCGCGCACCAGGGCGAGCACCTCTTCGCCGTGCTCGCGAACGAAGCCCCCGCGCACGCCCGCGGCCCGCGCCAGCTCCCGAGGGTTGGTGGGCAGCTTCACCGCGATGTCCGCAATCGCCATGTTGGAGAGCATCCGCCCCATGGGGACGTTGGCCTTCTCCGCCCACTCCAAGCGCTGACGGTGGAGCGCTTGCGCCACGGCGTTGGCCAGCAGCAGCTGAGCCGGCGAGAGCCCCGCGCGTGGCAGCTTCGGCTTGTAGTCCGCGCCGACGTCGGGCCGCGCCGCCGCCTCCTCGCACATGCGCGCGCAGTCGAGGAGCACTTCCTCCAGAATGTCCGCCTTGCGGCACTCCTCTCGCACTTGCCGGCCCAGCTCGCACAGGTAGCGCACGTCATTGGCGATGTATTCGCGCATCTCCGGCGGCAGCGGGCGTATCGAGAAGTCCGACTGCTGGTGCTCCTTGGGCAGCTCCACCCCCAGCCGCTCCCGGGCAATGTCGGCCAGGCCCACCTTCGGCCAGCCGAGCAGCGTCGCCGCCCGGTGGGTATCGAAGAGGCCCTGCACCCGCACCCCCGCCTCGGCCAGGAACTGCAGGTCCCCCTGCGCCGCGTGGAAGAACTTGGTCCGCGCCGGGTCCGCCATCATGGGGGCAAGCAGGCGAGCGTCCACCCCGGGCTTCAAGGTGTCCCAGAGAAAGACCTCTGTATCCGTGCCCAGCTGGAGGTAGCAGAGGCGGGCCCGGAAGGCGTGCATGGAGTCCGCCTCCAGGTCCACGGCGAGCTCGGGGGTCTGGAAGAGCGTCCGGGTGGACGCCTCGGCACTGGGCGCATCGACGACATCCACGGCACCCTGGGGATAGGTCGGCATCGGGGCGGGCAGGCTAGCGGACGAGGAAGTGTACGTGTGACGTGTTTTTTCCCAGGCCGTCTGTAGGATGGGCATGCCATGAGTGACATCCAACGGCTGGAAAAGAACCTGCTCGGTCACATGGGGAGGGCCATCGCGGACTACGGCCTCATCCAGGACGGAGACCGCATCATGGTGGGGGTGTCAGGTGGCAAGGACTCCTACACCTTGCTCTACCTCCTGCGGGAGATGCAGCGGCGCGCGCCCGTGAAGTTCGAGCTGCTCGCGGTGAACCTGGACCAGGGGCACCCCGGCTTCCCGGCGGACAAGCTGGAGGGCTACTTCCAGCGCGAGGGCTACCCCTACAAGATGCTCAAGGAGGACACCTACAGCATCGTCCTCGAGAAGACGCCGCCCGGAAAGACGCAGTGCTCGGTCTGCTCGCGCCTGCGCCGGGGCATCCTCTATACGGCGGCGGTGGAACTGGGCTGCACGAAGATTGCCCTGGGGCACCACCGGGACGATCTGATTCACACGCTGCTGCTCAACCTCTTCTTCGCGGGCTCGCTCAAGGCGATGCCGCCACTGCTGCGCAGCGATGATGGGCGCAACACCGTCATCCGCCCGCTGTGCTACGCGCCGGAGAAGGAGATCGCCCAGTTCGCCGAGCTCAAGCAGTTCCCCATCATCCCGTGTGACTTGTGCGGCTCGCAGGAGAACCTGCAGCGCAAGCGGATGCAGAGGCTGGTGGAGGACTTGGGCAAGGAAATTCCGAACGTGCGCCAGAGCCTGCTGTCGGCCATGGGCAACGTGCGCCCGAGCCATCTTCTGGACCGAAACCTCTTCGATTTTCTGTCTCCGGATGCGAAAGAGGAGACCGTCAACCCCCAACCCCCTGAAGGGAGCGCCAGCGCATGCCTCGAGAACAGGCCCTGAATGCCCGAAAGCAGCGCAACGCCGCCCTCGTGGAGGCGATGCTCCTGGCCGCCATGGCCGACGGCTCCGTCTCCCAGTTGGAGATCCGCACGCTGCTCAGCCGCGTCATCGAGCGGCCTGAGTTCGAGGGCACCAAGCCCGAGGAGCTCAACGCCCTGGTGGAGAGCAGCGCCCAGCGCCTGTCCCAGGCGAAGGATCTCCAGGAGATCCTCACCTCGCTGCGCACGCGGCTGCCGGACCACAAGAACCGCATGCTGGCCTTCGGGCTGGCGGCGGCGGTGGCCTTCGCGGACCAGCGCGCCACGCGCATGGAGCTGGGCCTGCTGAAGACCATCCAGGCCGCGCTCGGCATCTCCGAGGACGAGGTGGCGCAGATCATCGACATCATCGAGCAGGGCGGCAGCCTGTCCGAGGCGCTCGGTGAGCCGCTGGAGCGCCTGTACGCGGAGGTGATGGTGCTGGTGAGCGCTGCGGACGGCAAGCTGAAGGAGGCCGAGGCGCGGGCGCTGGTGGAGAGCTTCGCGGCGGATCCGCTCTTCCACAACGTGAGCCCCGAGCGCGCCCAGGGCTTCGTGAGCGAGGCGGTGGCCGCGCTCGCCACCGAGGGCTTGCCGCAGCGGCTGCACGTGCTGGCCCACGGGCTGGCCACGCACCCGCAGCGGCTGAAGGCCTACCGGTTGGCCACGAAGATTGCCCACGCAACCGGGAAGGTGAGCCCCAACGAGCAGCGCATCCTCGAGCTGCTGCAAGCCACGTTCGGGCTGGCGGATGACGAGGTGTCACGCCTCGATCGAGGAGCGGGGGCTTAGCTGGGCGTATGTCCGTGAATACTCCCACTCCTGCCCGTCCCGCGTTTCGCTTCGCACTGCCGCCCTCTCTTGGAAGCGAGGGGGCGCGCGACCGCGCTGACAAGCTCGGCGCCTTCCTCCAGGAGGCCCTCGGTAAGCCCGTAGAGGTGAGCGTGGCGCCCAGCTACGAGGCGCTGGCCAAGGATCTGCTCTCCGGCCGCGCCGATGCGGCCTGGGCCCCGCCCTTCGTGTGCGCGCGCACCGAGGCCATGGGCATCCGCGTGCTGGTGCGCGGCGTGCGCCTGGGGATGTCCTCGTACCGCGCCGCGCTCGTGTGCCGGGCGGGGGCGCGGCTGACCCTCGAGAAGCTGAAGAATACCACCGCGGCGTGGGTGGACCGGGACGCGGTAGCCGGGTACCTGCTGCCAGTGGCGTACCTGAAGTCCCAGGGCGTGGAGCCCGCACGGACCTTCACCGCGCAGCACTTCACGAGCTCGTACCGGGGCGCGCTGGAGGAGGTGCTCTCCGGAGCCGCGGATGTGGCGGGCGTGTTCTGTCCACCGGCCTCCACGGGCCTGAGCTTCAGCGCGGGCATCGAGAAGGTGCTGGGGGTGCGTGCGGGGGACAAGTTCGAGTTGATCGCCTACACCGAGGAGGCGCCGAACGACGGCGTGCCAGTGGCGATGAACGTGCCGCCCGCGGTGGCGAGCGCGCTGGAGTCCACGCTGCTCGGGCTGGGCGACAAGCCCGAGGGCCAGGAGCTGTTGAAGAGCGTGTTCAGCGCGGATCGCTTCGAGCCCGCGCCGCGCATGGGCTACCGCGCCCTGTACCGCGTGGCCCTCGCCAGCCTCTGAGCTGGAGCCTTCGGAGCGGAGCAGCGGGGCGCTACTTGTCGCCCTTGCCGCCGCTCCGGGAGGTCTTCTTGGCCACGGCGTCCCTCGAGCCGGAGTCGCTCGGGGGCTTGGGCGCCGGAGCGACCTTGGGCGCCTTGGGAATGGGGCTGGCCCCGGGCGCCTTGGGGGAAGGGGTGGAGGTGGCAGCGGGCACCTCGGGCGGGGGCACCTTCTCCTTGTGCACGGGCACCAGGGCCGTCGGCGCGGACGCGTCTGTAATGGGCACGGGCTTTCGGGCCGGCAGCCGCGGGTCGTAGGCGATGATCGTCGGCTCGGTGGAGAACTCTTCCTCCAGCTCCTCGGCGTAGATCTCCCGCATGAAGGCGGCCAGGCGCGCCGTGGTGCCGGGCTCCTGCTGCTTGAAGAGGAAGTCGTCGATGGCCAGCTGCATGTCGCCGGCCGTGGCGAAGCGCTCGTCCCGATTGCGGGCCAACGCCTTGAGGACCACCGCGTCCAGTGCCTTGGGGATGCCCGGCACCACCTCGGATGGCGGGATGATCTTCGCGCCCACCACGGCCTTGAGGGTCGCGATCTCCGACTCGCGCTTGAACAGGCGCGTGTTGGTCAGCAGCTCGTAGAAGACCGTGCCCAGGCCGAACACGTCCGAGCGGTGATCCAGCGGCTCGCCCTTGGCCTGCTCCGGGGACATGTAGGCGTGCTTGCCCTTGATCTGACCCGCCGTCGTCTGGGACAGCTTGCCGGCGGCCTTGGCCACGCCGAAGTCGATGATCTTCACGTTGCCGTTGAAGCCCACCAGCACGTTCTGCGGGGACACGTCCCGGTGGATCAGCCCCAGCTTCCGGCCCGAGGGGCTGCGCGCATGATGCGCGGCGTCAAGACCGGCGGCGGCGTCCGAGATGACGCGGCACTTGAGGCCCACGGGCATGGAGCCCCGGCGCTGCATGGCGCGCTTGTTCACCTCGGAGATGGCCTCGCCATGCACGTACTCCATGGCGATGTAGTAGATGCCGTCCACCTCTCCCAAGTCGTAGATCTGGGCGATGTTCGGGTGGTTGAGGAGCGCGGCGATGCGCGCCTCGTCCAGGAACATCTGGATGAACTCATCGTCCTCGGAGAGGTGGGGCAGCAGCCGCTTCACGACGAGCAGCTTCTGGAAGCCCACGGGCCCCTTCTGGCGGGCGAGGTAGACCTGTCCCATCCCGCCAGCAGCGAGCTTCTTCATGAGCTCATAGCGACCGAAGGTCTCCACGTGCCCGGAACGATAGCCGCGCCGGGGGGAGGGGAGGAAGCCCGTCTCGCGGGATTTCCCACCTCGGGAGCGGGGAGCCGGGCTCCCGGCCGGTTCGGGACGGGTTTCACGGCCCGTCCCACCCGCTCCCCCGGCTCCTTGCTCACGGAGGAGGCGGGGGCGCCGCGCAGACGCTGCGGTAGCGGACTTCGATCTCCTCCCCCGTCTTGGGAATCGCCGTGGGCTGGAACACCAGGGCGTTGCGAGCCGCGTCGTACCGCCAGAGGCTCGTGTCCACCGCCTGTCCCTGCACGCGGACGGCCAGCCCGCTGGTGTCGTCGGGCGTCGCCGTGAGCGGGAAGTCCGCCTGCGGGTTGCCGGCGCGGCGGATGAGCTGGGCCAGGAAGGACTGGTAGTCGCTCTGGCAGATGGAGTCCACCGCGCCGCCCGTGGCCCGGGCCACCTCGGTGAACCGGGGCGCCGAGTCCCCCGCCGTGGTGCAGCTCCCATCCGTGGGCACCAGCGCGTAGAGCTGCGAGCGGTGCGCCATGCCCGGGCCCTTGATGGACTGGAGGAACTGCAGGTAGCTGGTCGTCGTGAAGCCCGAGTGGTCATCCTCGTCCGCGACGACCACCACCGCGAGCCGGGCCGCCGACCGCAGCAGGCCCGCGTTGCCGTCATTGGGCAGATCGGTGCGCGGATCATCCTGGCTGTCCACCAGCGGCGAGGACAGCGCCTGCCGCGTCGTCTCCAGGCCCTGCACCAGGTTGTGGCACAGGCCCACGTCCAGGTTGGCCTGGATGGCCTCGGCGGCCCCCGGTGTCGAGCTGCTCACCACGCGCGCCCGGCTGCCGTCCACCGGAACGATGCGTCCGCCCTCGGCGCCCTTCGTGCTGTTCTTGCACTGCTGCTCCCGCGTGACGAGGCCCGTGGTGGTGACAGCCACGCGCAGGTCCACGCCCTCCTGTTGGGCGCGCGCCAGCCACCCGGGGATGGCGGCCTTCAGCCGCCGCTGGAAGTTCTCCATGGTCGTGGTGTTGGAGACGACGAAGAGCACATCGAGCTGGCTGTCCGTGCCCTGCACGAAGCGGTCGAGCTGGAGGCCCTCGTGGTTCGTCTCCGCCAGCAGCGGCACCAGGAGCGAAGACACCTCGTTGACGGCATGCACGTAGAGCGGGCTGTAGTGCTGCCCGAACACGTTGCGGGCATAGGTCACCTCCAGCTCGAAGCCCTCGCCCGGCGCCAGCGTGCGCGGCGCGGTCAACGGTGCGGTGATCTGATACTGGCCGCTGGTGCCGGTGCCGATGTGTGCGTCGTCCACGGTGACCGGATAGGGGCACTGGTTGGAGATGAGCGTGCGGCGCGGCTGCGCCGAGCAGTCATAGCGGATGGGCCCGAAGTCCAGGTAGTTCGGCGCGGCCACCAAGCACGTCGCCAGGGAGACGCCGCGGATCGGCAGTGTCACCGTGGGCTGGCTCGGGTTGTTGATCGTCATCTTCAGCTCGCCCGAATAGGTGCCCGCGGTGGGAGGCCGGAAGGCCACCTGCGTGCTGAAGGACGTGTCGTAGGGCATCACGCCACCGGTGAGCGGTCCGCCGGGCATGAAGAAGGCGCCGCCCGCATCCTGAGACAGGTGGATGTCCTTCACCGCGCACTCGGCCCGGCCCGGGTTGCGCATGTAGATGCCCAGCACGGCGCCCCGGCCCGGCGGCACGTTGCCGAAGTCCAGCACTGGCTGCGGCCGCAGCTCGTACTCGCACGGGCCGCTGGAGCGCGCCCGGCCCGTGAGGACGATGGTGCGCTCGGGCGTGAAGGGCGCGTTGGAGGTCAGCGTGAGCAGGGCCCGGAAGGTGCCCTCCGCCTGGGGCTCGAAGTAGACGGTGAGCTCCAGCGCGTCGTTGCCCGGCGCGATGGCCACGCCGTCCGTCTGGAGCGAGGAGGGCCACGTGCCGCTCCTCCACGGATAGGCCTGAGTCCCGCGCTTGGTCGTCCCCACGCCGAAGTGGGCCGCATCCTCACTGCCTCGCACGCCCAGGAAGAGCAGGTCGCCGTTCGTGCCCGCGTTGGAGATGCGGATGGTCTGCGCCAGCTTGCCGCCCACGGGCATCTCGCCGAAGTCGAGCGACGCGGGCGTCACCGCCAGCGTGGGCTTTCCGCCGCGAGCGTCCAGCATCACCTGGGACTGGCGCGGCTTGTCCGACTCGTACTGCACGGTCAGGTCGGCAGTGGCCGGCCCCGCGTGGCGCGCCGCGAACTTCAGCGTCATCGGCACCAGCTGGCCCGGCTCCGCCCGCTGGCCTGCCAGGTTGCTGAGCACGGAGAAGGAGGTGTCCGTCGTCTCCAGCTTGCTGATGGTCACCGGCCGCCAGGTGATGTTGCGCAGCATCGCGGGGCTCTCCGTGGTCTCGTGCACGGGGATGGGCGCGAAGGGCACCGGCGTGGGCTCGAAGACGAAGGCGCTCTCCACCGAGTTGCCCACCAGATCCGCCGTGGACGGCGTGCACCCCTCGCACGAGCGCACCTCCACCTTCGCCCCCATGCGGCCCAGCGCGCGCGGCAGGTACTTGGCGCGCACCTGCTGCGTGCTGAAGGGCGGGATGGTGACGACGTCCGTCGAGAACGGGTCCGCCTGGTCTCCGCCCACCGTTACCGTCAGCGGCAGGTCCACCGGGTTGGTGATCGTCAGCGCCAGCGTGCGATCGCTGTCCACCTCGAGCGTCTCGAAGTCGATCACGGGAGGATTGATTTGGACGGGCGTTGGCGCGCCCTGGCCTCGCACGGTGACGGTGTGCTCGCGGCCGGTGTTGGCATCCGTGGCCACTCGCAACTGCGTCTCGCTGGGCTCTTCGCGCAGCGGATGGAAGCGCACCTTCACCACCTTGGATTCGCCCGGCTCCACCCGGCCGCCCTCGACCAGCTCCACTTGGTACGAGGGGTTATCGCCCAGCTTCAGCGCCTCGAGCGCCGTGAACGGGACGTAGCCGACGTTCCGGATCAGCACCTGTTGTTCTCGCCACTCGCCGACAGGCACCTCGCCGAAGTCGAGCTGCTCCCTGTCAACGACCGCGGCGGCCTGCACCGAGCGGGTGTTCCCGGGTTCGTGGCACGCCGATACCACGGCTGCCAGCACCGCCAGTCCGAGCACCCGCACTCCGCCCCACCCCTGCCTCATTGTTGCTCCCGCCCTTGTCCGTGCCCGCATTTCCACGGGGTGGGTTCGATCCAAAGGGCGTACCAACGCCGTGGAACGGAATTGTCCCTCCGGAAATCAATGGCTTACGGGCGCGGGGTGATCCCACGAGGAAGGGCGGTGCCCTCGGGGGGGAAAGTCTTTTCCTCGATCTGGGCGGCGTGAATGGAGACTTTTCCCTACCCGGCTGCACGCTCCAAGGCGCCGCGGATGAAGTACTCGATGGCACGCGCCACCGCCTCGGGCTGCTCCATGTGGACATGATGGCCACCGGACAGCGTGAGGGGACGGGCGATGCGCAGGGCAGCCTTGCGAGCGGACGCCTGGGTGTCGCTCAGCACATACCCCTGGCTGCCGTGGATCAGCTGCACCGGGCAGGTGACAGCCGAGGAGATCGCGAGCCACTGGGCCTCGTCATAGGCGTGGCCGAAGCGGCGCCGGTGGCGGGGATCGAACCGAAAGGCGTAGCCCCCCTCGTAGCTCTCGGTACCGTGCTTGGCGAGGTGGAGCGAGGCCGCCTCCGTCAGCGTGGGGTTGCTCTCGCGCAGCCGCGCCGCGGCTTCCTCCATGGTGCCATAGCGCTTGCGGTGGGGCGGGCGGTGCGAGTCGTCCAGGAAGCCCTGGAGCCGCTCCCGGGCCTTCTCCGGCCCGCCGCCCGAGGGGCCCAGGCTCTCGATCAGCGTGAGGCTCTTGATGCGCGCGGGGCGCACCGCCGCGTAGGCCGTGCTGACGATGCCGCCCAGCGAGTGCCCCACGAGGTGCACCTCGTTCAGGCGGAGATCATCCAGCACGGCCTCCACGTCCAGGAGGTAGTCGGGGAAGGAGTACTGAGCGCCGAGCGGAGCGTGCTCGCTGCGGCCCATGCCGCGGAAGTCGAGCAGCACGAGCTGCCACGCGTCCGGCAGGTGCTCCAGCATCCAGTCGAAGGAGTGCGAATGGTCCAGCCACCCGTGAAGGAACAGGACGGCGGGAGTGCCCTTCGGGTTGCGCTGACGGACTTGAACGGCGACGGCCTGGGAGAGAACGGTGAAGGACTCGAAGGATGGGGCCACGCAGGTCTCCTGGGGCCCCCGCTTATCCTGTTCGCCAGGAACCCGCGAGCCCCTGCTTACGTCGGCTGGGCCCGAGGCGCCTCGGTGTCGGGCCGGGAGAGCACCATCGCGAGCTGGCGCGCCTGGTTCTCCGTGGCGCAGCGGTACTCCTGCATCTTTCCGCTCCGGTTCTGGAGCCGGATCACCCAAACGTTCTCTTCCTTGGTGACGACGGGGGCTGCGTAGGCCATGGGACACCTCCTGGCTGTGCAGACAAGCATCCGCCGTGCCGTGCGAGGCGCTGCGCCAAGGGCCTGAAATCAGGTGGGGCGCCGGGAGCGAGCAGGCGACGTTTCGTGGCACGGTGCCACAAACTGTGTGCCCTTTTGCGCACGCTCCGCATTTCCTGCGGAGCGCCGCATGGGGTACGCCTTCCGTCTACCTGTGTCAGGGCTCGGGCCACTCCCAGGCGGAGCGGTAGCCGCCCTCGTTCTGGGTGCGCTCGATGAAGCGGGCGTAGAAGGCATTGCCGCTCAAGGTGGCCGAATCTCCCACGACGAAGAGGTGCCGCCGCGGGCGCGTGAGGGCCACGTTCATGCGGCGCAAGTCGGTGAGGAAGCCGAGCTGGCCCTCGGAGTTGGAGCGGGTGAGGGTGACGAGGATGGCGTCCTTCTCGCGGCCCTGGAAGGCATCCACGGTGTCCACCTCGACGTCCGGCGAGAGGGCTTCCACGCGCTCGCGGAGCTGGAAGGCCTGCGCACTATAAGGAGTGATGACGGCCACCTCGCGCGGCGAGAGCCCTGCGGCCAGTAGCTCCTTCACCCGCGCGACGATGAGGTCCGCCTCACCGGTGTTGAAGAGGCTCCGGGTGCTTTCCTCCACCTGCTCCTCGAAGCCCTTGCCGGCGGTGTCGAGGAAGAGGACGGGGGGGGCGTCCACTTGGGCGCCGGGAGAGAGCACCTCCGCGAGCGTGCGGTCCGCCACGCTCGGGTGGGCGCGCAGCTCACCGCCGTACATCTCCTGCGAGGGGAACTCCATGATGCGCGCGTTCATCCGGTACTGCTCGCGCAGCATCCGCTTCACGCCCTCGCCGTGGTCCTGGAGGAGGCGCTCGAAGAGGCTCACCGCCAGGCCTGCCTTCGCTGCCTCTTGCGAGAGAATCGTGGGCGGGAGCTGTTTCGGGTCTCCGGCGAGCACCACCTTGGGCGCGCGGATGAAGCCGAGCAGCGTGAGGGGCTCGGTGGCCTGGGTGGCCTCGTCGATGAGGGCGAGGTTGAACTCCTCATGGGAGAGCAGGCCGGACTGGAGGCTGGCCAGGGTGACGCAGACGACCTCGGCGCGCTCGAGCACGGCGCGCACGGCCTTGCGCTCCAGGCTGCGGGCCTCGTCCATGAGCTGCTTGGCCTCGGTGGTGGAGGAGCGGGCGTTGGAGAAGCGCTCGCGGCTGCGGCCCTGGGTGCGCTGGCGGCGGGCGTAGCCAAACAAGTCGAAGGCCTCGTCGAACAGCTCGCGTGAGAGGACGCGGTCCGGATGCTCCTCCACGATGATGTCCAACGTGTGCTGCTGGAGCCGGGCGGCCACGCGCGCGGGATGTCCCACGCGGATGGCCCGCAGACCCTTGTCCAGGCACAGCTCCAGCAGGTGGTCCACGGCGGCGTTGCTGGCGGCGGTGCACAAGAGGCGCTCTCCGCGCGCCACGGCCTGAGCGGCGAGCTCCGCGAGCACGGTGCTCTTGCCGGTGCCCGGAGGGCCGTGGACGAGGAAGAAGTCCTCGGCGGCCAGCGCGCGTGTCACGGCGTCGGCCTGCTCGGGGTTGAGGGGGCGGGTGGGCTCGAGCTCCTTGGGCTTGTCAAAGCGTGGAGGCTCGTTGCCGAGGAGGACCTCCCGCTTGCGGCGCTCGGCGCCCTTGTCGAGCGACTTCACGCGCTCCAGCCCGGCGCGCACGCGCTCATAGGTGACGTCATTGGGGACGACGTCCAGGCGCAGCAGGCCCTCGTTGATGAAAGGAGGCGGGGAGCGATCGAAGGCCAACTGGATGCGGGTGCGGGTGGCACGCGAGACGAGGGCTCGGGCGGGCTCCTTCACCTCGGCGCGGCGAGGCATGACGGCCACGAGGTCGCCATTGTTGAGCGGCGAGGGGAAGGGCGCACGGTCGGCGCGGGCCAGGGTGAGCAGGATGCGTCCGCCGAGGCCCACCTCCTCTTCGAGGGTCTCCAGGTCGAGCACGGACAGGCCGTGCTCAGCGCGCTCGTGCAGGGTCATGCTCTGGGCGAGGGCGACGGAGCGGGCGCGCTCGGCATCCCGCTCCATGGCGAGGAGCCGGCCCAGCTGATCGAAGAAGGAGACGTCGCGAGGCATGGGCCCCGTTATGCCAGAGAGGGGTCGGCTTGGGCAGGCGGGCTGTCGAGCGCCGAGGATGCCGGGGGAGAGCAGGGCGGCAGCCGTGCTCACATGAACCTCGGGGCCGCCTGTGCCGCGATCGAGGTCATGCACACCCTCACATCGCTTTCCAATGGAGGAAGTACTCATGAACGCGATGTGGACTGGCTCGGCGCTGACGTTGCACAACCTCGGACTGGCGGCAGGCTTTGGTGGATCGCTCTTTGGGCAGATGGCGCTGCACCCGGCGGTGAGGACCATCGATGACACCAAGGAACGCGGTGAGATCCTGAACAAGGCGTGGATGGGCTTCAGCCCGGTGAACGCCTTCGCGCTCGGCTCCGTGGCGCTGACGTGGATCATCGGCCGGAGCGCGCTGTCCGGCGGCGAGATTGACAGCAAGACCCGTGGCCTCGTGCGGGCCAAGGACGCGCTCGTGGGCATCTACACCCTGTCCGGCATCAGCACGCTCGTCATTGGCCGTGTGTGGGGCAGCCGCGAGCCGCCGGTGGCCTCTGGCAATGAGCCTGCGGCGGAGACGCCGGAGGTGGACGTCAAGGCGCAGAAGGCGGTGAACTGGCTGGGCCGCGTCAACATCGTGGCCGCGGCGGGCATCATCGCGCTCACCGCCATCCTCAACATCAAGGCGGGCCGCTCGCACAAGTGGAGCCTGCTGAGCATGGTCCTGCCGTAGCACCGCTCGGTTCGGGAGAAGACGCCTCGGGACACGGGAGCTCCGGAATTGCGTCCGGTGGCTCCCGTGTCGCTGTTTTCAGCGGTAGGAACCGGAGCGTCACATGGAACTCGTCCTCTTTATCGGATTGCAGGGCTCCGGCAAGAGCAGCTTCTATCGGGAGCGCTTCGCCGGTACGCACGTGCTGGTGAGCAAGGACCTGTGGCCTCACGCGCGCCGACGCGATGCCCGCCAGCGGCGCCTCATCTCGGAGGCGCTGGCGGCAGGCCGTTCAGTGGTGGTGGACAACACCAACCCCACCCTCGAAGCCCGCGCTCCGCTCATCGCGGTGGGCAAGGAGCACGGCGCCCGCGTCGTGGGCTACGCCTTCGAGTCACTTCTTGAAGACTGCCTGGGACGCAATGCTCGGAGAGAAGGCCGGGCCCGGGTGCCCGACGTGGCGCTCTATGCCACCAGCAAGGTGCTCAGCTGGCCGAGCCTCGCAGAGGGCTTCGATGCGCTCTTCTTCGTCCGCTTTACCGCTGAAGGAGCCTTTGACGTCACAAACTACGAAGGGCCCCGCCAGAAGGGCTCAGAGGGAGAACTCGGCGCCGAGCGTGAAGCCCAGGCGCAGGGCGGTGGTGCTCCAGTCCTTGCTGAACTTGAGCCCCTCGATCTCCTGGGTCGTGGCGAACAGGTAGGTCTTGTCGAGCTGCGCCGACAGGTCCGCGCGCAGGTGGATGTGCTCGTTCATCTGCCTGCGCCCGCCCACGGAGAGCCCCGCCAGCCAGCCCACGCGCGGCACGCTCCACACGTCCACGCCCTGGATCTGCAGCCGGTCGATCTCCTTGCTGAAGTCGCGGCCGGGCAGGAGCATGGAGAGGCCGGCGCGGCCGCCGAATACCACCTCCATCCGGTTCGCGACGGGCAGGCCGTACTCGCCCGTGACGAACGCCTGGTTGAGCAGGCCAAAGCCGAAGCTCCGGTTCCCGCTCGCGCTGTAGTTGCCGAACAGCCGCACCGCTCCGCCCAGGCGCGCGCGGTCCGACAGCACAGGCGCCGGAATGCTCATCGAGAGCGTGGCCGCGAGGAAGGTGTGGCTGTTGTAGTCGAAGGACTCGTCCGTGCGAGAGGCGTTGATGGCCTGCGCGCCCGACAGGTGGGACTTCTCGGTGAAGAGATCCAGCCCGATGCCGACACGCATGCGGGAACTCAACCGGGCCCGCTCCTCCGCCTGCACCACGGACATCGGCCGCTCCGGGACGGGCTCGCTCTCAGGCTTGGCCACCTTCTGTGGTGCTGGGCTCTTCTGAGGAGCCGCGGCCTTGGCGGGAGCCTTCTCCGGGGTAGAGGTCTTCGCCGCCTCGGCGGCCTTCTCTGCCTGGGGTGCCTTCTCCGCGGCCTGGGCCTTCGCGGCCTCCTGCGCGGGAGCCTTCGCGGGCTCGGGGGACTTCGCCTCCTGGGGCGAGGCCTTCTCCTGCGTCTTGGCCTTCGTCTTCTTGGCCTTCGTCTTCTTGGCCTTGGCCTTCGTCTGCGTCTTCGCGGAGGTCTGCGCCTGCGCGGGCGAGGGCAGCGCGAAGGACAGCGCCAGCAGGGCGAGGAGCGCTTTCCAGGGGAGTTGAGGGACGAGCAGGGTGCGCATGAGGGGCACGAGGAAGTGGGTTGCCACTCAGCCTAGAACAGAACGCGGGCATTCTGATGCTCGCCTGCCTGCTGGCACGGGCAGGGCGGAAAAGTTCCTCCCTGCCGGACGTGAGGAGGGGCAGGATGGGGTATCTTTACCGGGCTTGCTGCGCGAGGTGGTTGAACGTGCCCAATATCGTCAAGAACCTTGGAACGCTGGCAGTGCTGGTCGTCCTGGCTGGGGTCATCTACGTAGGGGCGAAGCTCGTCCCCTTGTATGTGGACAACATGGACGTGAAGGAGGCGGTGGAGGTCGCCCACAACCTCTCCGGCCGGAACACCAATGACAGCATCCTCCGGGCGGAGATCCGCGACCGCACCAGCCGGATGGGCACTCACGTGGAGACGGACAGCTGGGGCTCCGAGCGCGTCGTCCCGGGCCTGGGCCTGACGGACGATCAGATCACCATCGAGCGCAGCCGCATCACCGACAACGTGAAGATCGAGGTGGTGTACGAGCGCGCGGTGGAGCTCTCGCTCTTCAACCGCGTCCACGTGGTGGAGCTGCGCGCCATCAAAGAGGGCATCCCTCCCCAGTGAGTCAGCGGGCGCCTCGGAGGAGCCAGACCCGGAAGGTGTGAACCCGGCGGCCTCGGAAGTCCGCAGGCAGCTCGACCGGGCCTTCCACCGAGGTGAAGCGCTGACGCAGCTCCTCGGGAGGCTCCGCGCCCTCGGAGTACCAGAGGGCGTCCTGTCCGGGCGCCACCTCGGGCCTGGGCCACAAGTCGTACTGGCTCTTTCGCCCACCGCCTGCCGTGTCCACCGCTACGCCGGCCTCGCGCGCGGCCTGTGAAGCGAGCTGGTAGCTCGGGGCGTAGACGACGGCGGCCTGCCGGCCGTCCGTACCTGGGAAGAGCCGCGCGGGCTCGGCGAGGGCGGAGAGGACGTCCCAGCCGTGGGTGCGCGCCAGCGGCACGTCCCGCTCGAAGCGCAGCACGGGGAACAGCAGGTGCGAGCCCACCGCCAGCACGATGGCCACACCACTGAAGGCCGCTGCCCGAAACCACCCGGGGCGCATGCCCGCAACGCCCACACAGGCCGCGATGTAGGCCGCCGCGGGCCAGTTCGCTTCACCGCGGGTGCGGAGCGCCGCGTAACCGAAGAAGAGCAGGGGGATGACCGCTGCAACCCGGAGGAGGAATTGCTCGCGCGGACCGCGCACGGCGTACACCAGGGTGAGCGGCAACAGCACAGGGCCTCCGAGCGCCAGTTGTCCGCCCAGGAACTCGGCGAAGGACGCGAGCCCGCCCGTGCCGCCCAGCCCATGCCGGAGCTGGAAGGCGAAGCCCACCCATTCCCGGTGCGCGTTCCACAGCACGACAGGGAGGAAGAGGAGGACGCCCAGCAGCGCCGTCACCCATACTCCAGCGGGCAGCCGCCGCATGCGCACGGCCGTGGCGAGGAAGGCCACCGCGATCAACACAGCCGGGTACTTCGACAGCAGCGCGAGCCCCGAGGCCAGCCCCGCCAGCACCCACCGCTCGCGCCAGAGCGCCCACAGCGCCAGCGTCCAGAACAGCAGCAGGGGCGAGTCCGGCGTGGCCCACACTCCGGCCAGCACGGCCACCGGCACCACGCTCCACAGCGCCGCCGCGCGCCAGGCGGCCTCGCGGCTGCCGTGCACATCTCTCGCGAGGCCCCACACCGCGGCCACCGTGCCCGCTCCGCACAGCAGTGCCGCGGGCCGGATGTCCACGGCGGCGATCAGCCAGGCAATGAGCGGTGGGTGATCGAAGTAGCCCCACGCGAGGTGCCGCGCCCACTGCCAGTAGTAGGCCTCGTCGAAATAGGTGTCCGTGCCCAGCGCGAGCGCGAGCCGCACCGCCGCGCCCAGCACGAGCAGGACGAGGCAGAGGTTCCGGGAATCGGACTGGGCAGTGGGAACGGCCACACCCCGGACAAAGCGCACCCGGCCGCCGTTGGCCAGTGCTCTATTGAGAGGGCCTCGGGTCGAGGACCTCCAAGACGGCCTTGAAAGCGGGAGGGCTGCCTGATTTCAAGGACTCATGGCCCACCCGTCTTCTCCGTCCGGCGTGAGCAACCGTCTCGCGCGCGAGCCCTCGCCCTACTTGCGTCAGCACGCCACCAACCCCGTGGACTGGTACCCCTGGGGAGAGGAGGCACTCGCGCGGGCCCGGGCCGAGAACAAGCCCATCCTGCTGTCCGTGGGCTACTCCGCGTGCCACTGGTGCCATGTCATGGCCCACGAGTCCTTCGAGGACCCAGCCATCGCGCGGCTGATGAACGACTGGTTCATCAACATCAAAGTGGACCGGGAAGAGCGGCCGGACCTGGATCAGATCTACCAGGGCGTGGTGCAGCTCATGAACCAGGGAGGCGGCTGGCCGCTCACGGTGTTCCTCACGCCGGACCTGAAGCCTTTCTATGGAGGGACCTACTTCCCGCCGCAGGACAAGTACGGGCGGCCCGGCTTCCCCCGGTTGCTGGAAGCGCTCCACGACGCATGGGAGAAGGAGCACGACAAGCTGCTCGATCAGGCGGAGAGCTTCCACGAGGGACTGGGCGAACTGGCTGCGTACGGCCTGGACGCGGCTCCGGCGGTGCTCACCGCGGCGGACGTGGTGAAGATGGGCGAGCGCATGCTCCGCGGCGTGGATCCGGTGAACGGCGGCTTCGGCGGGGCTCCCAAGTTCCCCAATCCCATGGACGTGTCCTTCCTGCTGCGCGCGTGGCGTCGCGGCGGGACCGTGGCGCTTCGGGAAGCAGTGATGCGGACGCTGGAGCGGATGGCGCTGGGCGGCATCTATGACCAGCTCGGGGGCGGCTTCCACCGGTACTCGGTGGACGAGCGGTGGCTGGTGCCGCACTTCGAGAAGATGCTCTACGACAACGCCCAGCTCCTCCATTTGTACTCGGAGGCGGAGCAGGTGGAGCCCCGGCCGCTCTGGCGCAAGGTGGTGGAGGAGACGGTGGAGTACGTGCGCCGAGAGATGACGGACGCGCGCGGTGGCTTCTACGCCGCCCAGGACGCCGACAGCGAGGGCGTCGAGGGCAAGTTCTTCGTCTGGAAGATGGAAGATCTGGCCTCGCTTCCTCTCGAGCAGGCGGACCTGCTGATGCGCCACTTCCGCATCACTCCTCAGGGGAACTTCGAGCACAGCGGGGCCACGGTGCTGGAGGTGGTTGTCCCCGTGGCAGGGCTCGCTCAGGAGCGCGGCATGCCCGTAGAGCACGTGGAGCGGGAGCTGGCTGCCGCCCGCCGAGCCCTCTTCGAGCTGCGCGAGCAGCGCGTGAAGCCAAGCCGGGATGACAAGCTGCTCGCGGGCTGGAACGGGCTGATGATCCGGGGACTGGCGTTCGCCTCGCGCGTCTTTGGGCGTCCAGAATGGGCGCGGCTCGCGGCGAACGCGGCGGACTTCGTGCTCTCCAAGATGTGGGACGGGACGCGGCTGGTGCGCTCCTATGAGGAGGGTGGCAGCCGCATCGATGCCTTCCTGGAGGACTATGGAGATCTGGCGGCGGGCCTCACCTCGCTCTACCAGGCCACCTTCGAGGTGAAGTACCTGGAGGCCGCCGTGGCACTGGTCCGGCGCGCCGTGGCCCTCTTCTGGGACGAGGAGAAGCAGGCGTACCTCTCTGCGCCCAAAGGCCAGAAGGATCTGGTGGTGGCCACCTACTCGCTCTTCGACAACGCCTTCCCCTCGGGAGCTTCCACGCTGACCGAGGCGCAGGTGGCGCTTGCCGCGCTCACCGGGGACAAGGCCTGGCTGGAGCTGCCCGAGCGTTACATCTCCCGCATGCGCCAACCGCTCGAGGAGAACCCGATGGGCTACGGGCACCTGGCTTTCGTAGCGGACACGTTCCTCGATGGAGCCTCGGGCGTCACGTTCTCGGGGACACGGGAGCAGGTGGCGCCACTCCTGGCTGCCGCAAACCGTGTCTTCGCGCCCACCATCGCGTTCACCTGGAAGGATCCGGGCAACGCTGTCCCTCCGCTGCTCCGAGAGATCTTCGAGGCACGCGAGCCGGTCAATGGCCGGGGCGCCGCGTACGTCTGCCGCGGTTTCTCCTGCGAGCGCCCGCTGACGGATCCGGAGGCGCTGATCCAACGGCTCCAGGCGGCACGTTCCCCCTGATCCGGTGGATGAGGGCTGTTCGGGTGGGAGATGCGGATGCGCTTCTCCCACCTGCTGCGCGGGATGACGCGCTCGGAAGTGGGGATCTCCGGAAGAATCCCCTGCGAGTCCTGTTCGGCGGAGATCGAAGCGGCGCCCCCCGGTAGCCACGGCGGTCAGAAGAGGGTGGGGCGGGGCTTCCCTCGGGCGCAACAGCGCCTACTCTCTGGGCGAAAACGTCTTCAGCATCCGCCCATAAGAGCGGTTAGAATCCGAACAGGGGGCAATTCTTCGATGAGTGTGAGTGTCGCTTCGAGTGACCTGCTGACCGCGTTTGAAGACAGCAGGGTGCTGCTCGACCGCGGCAGACCTGTTGCAGTCTCCACTCACCACGTGGGCACGTTGGTTTTGACCAGTGGGCGCGTGGTGGCATGCAACCCGCTCACTCTGCCGTCGCGTCCGCTGCCTCGGGCTCACCTGCTGGCGCTGCTCGCGCTGGACCACCGCGAGCCGTTCTCCCGCACCGTGCGCCCAGGCCGCTACCCCGTGGTGCTCAGCATCATCCGGACGGGGCGTGGGCGCGAGCGCAGTGCTCAAGAGGCCATCGCCATGGCCATGGTCCGCTTCGAGGACGAGCGCCCGGTGCGCTGGGAGATGGCGGCGCGCGGCGAGCGCAGCCCGAGCGCGCTGCGCCCCAATGAGCGCTATGGCTACAGGGCCGACCCGGACATCACCGCGTTCCTCGATGCGGATGTGGTGGAGCGGGTCTCGGAGAAGAGCCGTCAGTTCGTGGAGACCTTCACGGAGGGCGCGACGCCCTCATGGTCGAGCACCGTGCTGACGCTGGACTCGAAGTCCGGCGCCAACGTGGTGGCCTTCTCTTCTGGCACGCTCGCTCCGGCCTCGCTGGGCTACAGCGCCTACTGCTCATGGTGGGGGCTGGCCGAGGACGGCCGTCCGGTGTGCCTCGTCACGGACCTCCAGCACCTGGACCTGCCGCGACCGGCGTTCCCGGATGACGCGGAGGCCCGGCTGTCGCGCGTGCGCGAGCTGATGGGGCACCTGCGCTACGGCGACGCGGAGATGCGGGGCCGGGCGCTGCGCGAGATTGGGAGTTACGGCGGCGAGGCGAACGAGGCCGTGGGCGTCCTCATTGGGCGCATCCTGGCTCCGGAGAGTGATCCCGCCGAGCGGGAGTACGCGGCCGCCGCCATGGCGCGCATCTGCGCGGAGGCTCCGGAGCAGGTGGAGCTGATCGCGAGGGCGCTGGGTTCGGGTGTGAAGGGAGAACCTCTGGCGGCGCTGCTGCGCGCGGTGGGGAGCATCGGCATCTGCTCGAGGGATCCGCAGCGCTTCCAGCCCGTCGCCGAGCGCATCCTCACCGTGCTCATTCAGCGGTTCGAGGACGGTGACCGGAACATCCTGGCCGCCATCAAGGGGTTCGTGTGGGATCTCGGTGAGCACCGCCCCGAGGCGTGGGAGCTGCTCGTCCGGCTGCTGCGCACGGGGGACCTGGAGCTGCGGGTGTCCGCGGCGTCGCGGCTGAGCCACTCGCGCTTGCGGCAGCATCACGAAGCTGCGCTCGAGTCGCTAGCAAACGTCCTTATCGACGAGTCCATGGAGCTGGAGCTGCGGGTTGCGGCGGCCAACTCCCTGAATGAGTTCCCGTGGCTCTCGTCGACGGCGCGCACGGCGCTATGGCACGCGGCCTCCAGCAAGGAGTCGCTGCTGGCGTGGTACGCGCGCGACTTGCTGCGCCACCACGCCTGAGCCGGTAGGCGGACAGCCTGCCGGCGGCGTGTCGCTTTTTCGAGTAGTTCCAAGGACTTGGCGCTTTGTGGGAGGTGAGCGCGCGGAGGGAGAAACACTTTCCGGGTTCAATCGTACGTGAGGCAGAGGATGGGGAGCCCTACGGACGAAGAGCTCATGGAACGGTTCTGCCACGGTGAACATGACGCGTTCGAGGCCCTCTTCGCCCGGCATGCCGGGCGGGTCCGAGGGTTCCTGGCGCGCATGGTGCGAGATGGCCCGCTGGCCGAGGACCTGCTGCAGACGACCTTCCTGTCGGTGATTCGGGCACGGGGCCGCTACGAGCCGGGGATGCGGTTCGCGCCTTGGCTGCTGACGATCGCGGCGAACGCGGCGCGGGACTCGTTGCGGCACCACCGGCACGCCGAGGCGTTCTCGAAGGAGCGCCCGTTCGATGCGGGAGCGGTGGCGCCGGACGTGGGAGATCCCGGCCTGCGCAAGCAGCTGGAGGAGGCACTGCAGCAACTGCCTACGGATCAGCGGGAGGCGGTCATCCTCAGCAAGGTGGAGGGCTGGTCGTTCGATGAGATCGCCGCGCTTCAGGGCGGCAGCGTGGGCGCGGCGCGGCTCCGGGCCCACCGGGGTTACGAGAGGCTCCGGGCCTTGCTGGGCGGGCTGGTGGAGGTCTGATGCGGCCAACGCTCGACAACCTGCTGACGCAGGCCTACCCAGCGGATGCGGCCTCGTTCGGCAAGGCGCTGGAGGCGGCCCGCCAGGAGTTGGCGCGGAACCAGGCGGTGCGCCGGTGGCGCACGCAGGCTCTTTGGGTGTTCATCAGCACGGTGGCCATGGTCGTCCTGATGGCGTCGGTGCTGCTGGTGCTGGAGCAGATGACCCTGGGCATGTTGCTGAGCAAGGCGCCGCTCTTCGTGCTGCTGTGGGTTACCGGTGCGGTGTGCGCGTGGGGAGCGCTCTCGCCTCGGGGGGAGCGGTTGAGGGCTGCGGGCATCGTGCTATCGGCGGTGAGCGCGGCGGCGCTGGTCCTGGCCCGTGGAGAGTCTCACGTGGAGGCCACGCTCCCGGGGTGGGTCTGCTCGGCCAGCCATGTGGCGGTGGGGCTGGGGCCGTTGATTGTGGCGGTGCTCGCGCTGCGGAGCGCGTCCTTCCGCCCGATGCGCGCCCTGGTGGCCGGGCTGTCGGTGGGGACGACGGGGGCGCTCGTGGGGGAGCTCGCCTGTTCCCAGGGCCGGATGCACGTCATGGGCTACCACCTGACGGCGTGGGCAGTGATTGCAGGAGTGGAGTGGGCGGTGTCTCGAACTCTCAAGTCCAGATCCTTCGCGCCATGATGATTCAAGACCCGTCGCTCATCGTGTTCGAAGACGTGAACGGTGCCCCTGTGAAGATGGGCGAGGCTGTGAAGATCGTCGAGACCTCGGAGGACGGCTCGATTGGCCGGAGGTTCCTGGGCCGCACGGGCACCGTGGTGGGGCTGGTCTACGACGATCCAGAGGTCCAGTACCCGCGAGACCCGTTGGTCCGTGTCCGCGTCGAGGGACTGGGAGAGGACCTGTTCTTCGTGGGCGAACTGGAGCCCGCTCCGGACAACGCTCAGGTGGCGAAGTGGGGCGGAGCGCTGGGGAGTGTGACGTAGCAGCCCACCCTAGTCGGAGTTGCTGGAGCGGGTGCTCGCGGCCTGGGCATCGCAGGTGGGGGGACACGGAGTACAGTGGTCCATCGCCAGGGTGGAGATGACCTGTCCCTGCTTGTTGATGGCATAGAGCACGAGGGTGTTCGCTCCATTGGCGTACTTGCCGTAGTAGATGCGGATGCCTGCGGCTGTCGGCTGGGCCAGGAGGACATCGATGGCGCTCCGGTCGAGGGATTGGGAGCGAACCGCTCCCGGAGGGGCCGTGGCCTGGAAGCGGTTGATGGTTTCCTGCGCCTCCGCTGGGCTGATGAGGTGGGAATTGGCGGGGAGGGTGTCGCACAGGGAGGGACAGGGCTGGCAATGGTTCATCGGCATGGCCGAGAGATCCTGCCCCTCCCCGTTGGTGGCATAGAGCACGAGTGTGTCAGCTCCACTGGCATACTTGCCGTAGTAGATGCGGATGCCCGCGGCAGTCGGCTGGGCCAGGAGGGCATCGAAGGCACCGCGATGAAAGGTCTGCGCGAGAATAGCCCCCGGCGGAGCGGTCGCGCGGAACCGAGCGATCATCTCTTGTGCTTCCTTCGGGCTGACGAGGTGTGGACTCGTCAAGGCAGTGGGTTGCTGCGAGGCCTCTGAGGCCGCCCAGGGTAAGGCACTCAGGACGCCGACCAGTGCGGCCAGCCATCCTGCCCATACGAGACGTTGGCTTCGGAGCTGCGAAAGCATGGGGCTGACCTCGAGGCGTCTTCGACGCGAATGGTGGACCGAGGTTCGACTGTATCGCAGTCCGAGAGAGGAGCTGGCTCTCAGCCAGTCACCGCCCCGTAGGCCTGTCTCGGACCTCCACCACCTTGAGCTGGCCAATCAGTGGGGTGATCTCCGCGTTGCCCTCCTGGCCCACGCCGAAGTGCGAGGCGTCCGCCACCAGCTGGTTGAACGTCGGGTCCATCTGCGTCCACTCGCCCACGTACGCCTCGACCCACTCGTGCCAGTAGAACGCGGGCACCCCGTCCTCGTTCACCATGTACACCACCCCGTCCACCCGCCGCGACGGGATGCCCGCCGCGCGCAGCAGCGCCACCGTCAGCAGCGAGTGCTCCGTGCAGTCGCCCTTCTTCTGCCGCAGCACATCCGAGGCCCGATCCGCGCTCGCCCCGTAGTCCTTCTCCAGGTTCGTCGCCACCCAGCCGACGATCTTCTTCGCCACCGCGTACGCGTCCTTCTCCGTCCCCGTCAGCTTCTTCGCCAGCTTGCGGATCTCCGCGTTGTCGCTCTCCACGATGATCGTCGACTTGAGGTTCTCTCCGCCCTCGGGATCCGCCACCGGCAGCGGCTTGAGGTTCGCCGGCTTCGGCACGTCCGCCAGCAGCGTCACCTCCACGCGACCCTCCGGCAGCTTCACGTACTTCTGCCGGTACGTGTCCTGCTGGAACTTCTCCGGCAGCCCTGTCATCACCATCACCGCCCGGCCCGGCACCGAGCGCGCCTCCGCCGGCAACTGCTTCGGCAGGACGATGCGCGTGAGCCCGAACACCTCCACCACGTCCATCCGCTTGGCCACCGCCTCGGACTCCGCGCGCGCCTTCATCGTCTGCCCGAAGTCCACCTCCACCATCTCGCCCTCGTCCGTGACGTAGGCCACCACAGGCACCTTCTCCTTCTCCGAGATCGTCTGCGCCTTGCTCAGCCGCACCTTCACCCCGCGCACCATCCGCTCCTCGGCCGGCTCCATCGTCGTGGTGACCTTGTAGCTCTCCAGGTCCGTCCCATCCGTGATGGTCCCCTCCACCTTCGTCTTCCGATAGATGGCCACGCGCGCCTGGTCCGCGTCCTCCACCGTCTCGGGGCTGGCCTTCACCGTGAGCGCCTCGTCCGGCAGTCCCGGACGCTTGCGCACCACGCGCAGCCCCGTGGGCGTCTGCGTGCCCTCCAGCCGCTGCTCACCGCCGTCGCCTCGCTGCTCCACCACGAAGGACAGCAGCTTGCCCCGGGGCTTCGCCTCGTAGATGCGCTCCTCGCGGTGCACGCGCTCCGAGAGCTTGCTGCCCACGGTGGCCTTGAAGACCAGCTCGTTGATGGCGCGCACCTGGTCCGTGCGCCCCGGCACCAACGACAGGTCCGTGAAGAAGTACCCCACCTTCTTGTCCATGAGGTACAGCCCCAGCCACTCGCCGCCCGCGGGGCGCGGCGTCTTCAGCACATCGGACACCTCGGCCTTCTTGGCCTGGGTGGCGGTGCGAGCAGCAGGAGCAGGAGCCTGGGCCAGCGCCGGCACCGCGCTCAGCAGCGCGACGGCCAGGCCCAGCAAGGGAGCAGGGAGGCGTGAACGGGTCATCACCTCCCTCTTAACGGATACCGCGCCGTTTTGTTCGCGGATTACAGCCGCTTGGCCAGGATGATCAGGTCATCCCCGACCTTGTAGAAGTCCCGGAACCGGGCCTCCTCCGTGTACTTCATGGACGCGTAGAACCCCCGGGTGGGGCCGTAGGCCTCCGTGGCGCTCGTCTCAATCCGGATGACGCGAGCCCCGCGCCGGCGCATGTCCGCCTCCATGCCCGAAATCAGCGACGCGCCCACGCCCTGGCCGCGCACCGTCGGGTCCGAGGCAATCCAATACAAGTCATACGTCCCCTCCGTCATCGGCGTGGGGCCGAAGCACGCGTAGCCCACCAGCGTGCCGTCCCGGTCCGCGACGAGGACGGTGTAGTCCTTGTTATTCGGCGTGAGCGCGAGATCCACCAGCTCGACGGCGCACTCCACCTCTTCCTGCGAGAACGTTTCGATTCTGCGGATGAGCGCTGCGAGCGGCTCCCGGTCCTTTTTTTCGATGGGACGGATTTCCATGGGCTCTCTCGAGAGCGATCTCCACCAGGCGGGCAGCCAGCGCGGGATAGTCCATCCCCGCAGCGGCAGCGGCCTTGGCAAACCCGGCACCCGGGTGGAGATCGCAGTTGGGGTTGATGTCGATGACGTAAGGTACGCCCTCGGGTGTCACGCGCAGGTCTACGCGCCCGTAGTCCACACAGTCCAGCGCCGTGAAAGCATCCATCGCCGTGCGAACCAGGCGGGCCTCCAGGGCGGTGTCCTCCAGGCGGCAGGGGACCGAGGGGCTGTCTTGGCACTCGGGGGAGTCCTCCTCCCACTTGGCCTTGTACGAGACGATGTTCGGGCGGTTCTCGAACGCCGCGCCGAAGCGAATCTCCGTGAGCGGCAGGGCGCGACGCGGCGCGTTGCCCAGCAGCGGCACGTAGATCTCCCGGCCCCGGATGAACTGCTCCACGAGCGCGGGCTGGTGGAAGGTGCTCAGCACCGCCTCGGCGGCACGCGCCAGTCCCGCCCGGTCCTCCACCACCGAGTCGAAGTCCACGCCCACGCTGGCGTCCTCTCGCGCGGGCTTGACGATGAGCGGGAAGGCCAGGTCCACCGACATCACGTCCTCGAGCCGCTCCACCACCGCGAACGGGGGCGTGGAGACGCCCCGGCCACGCAGCAGCTCCTTGGCCTTGGGCTTGTGCAGCGCCAGCCCCAGCGAGAGGGCGGACGAGCCCGTGTACGGCAGCCCCATCATGTCCAGCAGGCAGGGGATGACCATCTCCCCGCGGCTGTCGGCGGCCACGGACTCACAGAGGTTGATGACGAGGTCCGGCTGCATCCGCCGCAGCGTGTCCACGAAGTCCAGCCGGTCCCCCTCGACGGCGAGCGGCTCGGCGTGGGTGTCACCCCGGGAGAGCGCCTCGGAGAGGGCTGAGGCCACCCGCATCACATCCTCGCGGGCCTCCCTTCCTGGATCGTCTTCGAGGAGGTCGTGGTCGCGGTTGTGAAGAATGACGATGTGCATTCGGATTGGGGTCAGAGGGTTAGCACGTCCCCTGGGACGATCCCAGCCCGACGCGGAGGCTCGATCGGTTGGTTGTCAAAAGTTATTCGGAGTGCTGCCCCCAGGGGGTACTCAGGAGTATGGAAAGGGAACCATGCGGATTCGTGACCCCATCCACGGCACCATCCCGGTGAGCGACCCGGAGAAGGCCATCATTGACAGCCGCCACTATCAGCGGTTGCGCCATGTGCGACAGTTGGGGTTCGGAGACCTGGCTTTTCCTGGAGCCACGCATACCCGCCACGCGCACTCGCTGGGCGCCATGCACGTGGCCTCGCGGCTCTTCGGCGCGGTGGCCTCCCAGTCCAACCTGCCCGAGGATGTCCAGTCCCGGTTCTGCACCGCCGTGCGGCTCGCGGTGCTGTGCCATGACCTGGGCCACATGCCCCTGTCCCACGCCTCCGAGCGCATTGCACCCCCGCGGGCGGCCTTGAAGCTGCCCGCCTGGCTGGACGCCACGGCGGAGGGGCCTCAGGCGACCCACGAGGACTTCACCGCCAAGGTGCTCCTGGACAGCTCGCTCACGCCGCTCATCGAGCAGCACTTCGGGCCGCTGGGCATTCACGCGGACGCGGCGGTGGCGCTGATTACGGGCGCCAAGCCGCCGAAGGACCCGGGCTTCACGCACCGGGGAGTGGACTGGATGCCGCTGCTGCGGGCGCTCGTCTCCGGCGAGCTGGACGCGGACCGGATGGACTACCTGCTGCGCGACTCCTTCTATACGGGCGTCAACTACGGCCGGTACGACTTCGAGTGGATCATCTCCAACCTGAACCCGGCGGTGAAGGACGGGCGCGCGTACCTGGCGCTGAGCCGGGCGGCGGCGTTTGCCTTCGAGGACTTCCTCCTCAGCCGCTACCACATGTTTGTCTCGGTCTATTACCACCACACCTCGGTGAACTTCGATCACATGCTGCGGCGCTACTACGAGGAGTCGCCCGGCGAGTTCGAGATCCCCGCGGACCCCGAGGCGTTCCTGCTCTGCGACGATGCGGCGCTCTGGTACACGCTGCGGCGCTCGAAGAACCGGTGGGCCGACCGCATCTCCATGCGCCGGGGCTTCAAGCTGCTGGCCCAGTTCACCGAGCGCGACACGGGCTATGACCTGGACGTGCTGCGCAGCGCATTGGTGGCCGCCCAGCTCGAGCACTACGTCGTCGAGTCGCACGGCGTGCTGTCCAAGTACATGGGGGAGGGACAGAGTCCGAGCCTCTACATCATGGATGTCTCCACCGGCCGGCTCACCGAGGTGGCCAAATACACGCCGCTGTACCAGCGCTACAGCGGCGCGGTGCGGCTGACACGGGTGTACGTGCGGCCGGACCAGATCGACGCGGCCCGCTCCTTGATGAGCCGGCTGCTGGGACAGGCGGTGCAATCATGAGCGAGGCGATTCCTGGCATGCCCCCGCCGCCCCCACCCGCTGCGCCTCGGCCGGCCGCGGTGGCGGTGCTCTACCGGCGGGTGGGCGAGGGCGTGGAGGTGTTCTGGGTGAAGCGCGAGAAGGCGCTCCGGTTCGCCGGCGGCTTCTACGCCTTTCCCGGAGGCAAGGTGGACAAGGCGGACGCGGCGGTGCCGATGCGCGGAGCGTCCGGAGAAGAGGCCGCGATGCGCGTGGCCGCCGCCCGCGAGCTCTTCGAGGAGACCGGGGTGCTGATGGCGGAGGGCGCCGAGGCGCTGAGCCCGGAGCGGCTGAAGGAGATGCGCCGGGCGCTGCTGGCAGAGGAGCGCACGTGGGGAGCGCAACTGGCCGAGGCGGGGCTGACGCTGCGCGCGCAGGACTTCCAGCCCGCAGGCAGGTGGATCACCCCTCCGTATATGCCGGTGCGCTTCGACACGCGCTTCTTCCTGGTGGAGGCGCCTCGGCAGGCCGTGGCGGAGCTGTGGCCGGGCGAGCTGACGGAGGCGGTGTGGGTCACACCCAAGGCCGCGCTGGAGCGCTGGTCCGAGGGCACGGCGCTGCTGCACTCCCCAGGCGTCCACGTGCTCCAGGTGCTTGCGAAGTTCGACACGCCGGAGGCCGTGCTCGCGCGGCTGGAGGCACCGCCACACTGCCCGGACTTCATCGCCACGCTCGTCGAGTTCCAGCAGGGCGTCCGCATCATCCCCCTGGTGACGCCCACGCTGCCGCCCGCCACGCACACCAACGGCTATGTGCTGGGCCCTGAAGAGCTGCTCATCGTGGATCCCGGCGCGGAGGATGAGCGCGAGTTCGAGAAGCTCCGGGACCTGTTGTCCACCCTCGAAGCCGAGGGGAAGCGCCCGGTGGCGATCGTGCTGACGCACCACCACTGGGATCACGTGGGCGGCGTGAAGATGCTGAAGGAGCGGCTGAAGCTCCCGCTGTGGTGCCACGCCCGCACAGCGGATCGGCTGGACGTGCCCACGGAGCGGCTGCTGGTGGATGGGGAGGTGCTGGAGCTCGCGGGCAACCCGCCTCAGCGCTGGCGCGTGCTGCACACGCCGGGGCACGCACGCGGACACATCTGCCTGGTGGAGGAGCGCAGCCTCGCGGCGGTGGTGGGCGACATGGTGGCCAGCGTGAGCACCATCGTCATCGATCCACCCGAGGGGAACATGCGCGACTATCTCACGCAGCTCGCGAGGCTTCGGGACTTGCCCGTGACCACGATGTACCCGGCGCACGGCGGGCCCATCCCCGATGGCCCTGGGAAGCTGCAGGAGTACCTCGAGCACCGCGCCGCGCGGGCCGAGCGCATCCTGGAGTCCCTGCCCCCTGAGGGCGCGACGCTGCATCAGGTGGTGGAGACCGCCTACTCGGACACTCCGGCCTTCATCCACCCGGTGGCTGAGCGAAGCGCCCTTGCCTCGCTGGAGATGCTGATGGAGGCGGGGCGCGCCCGTCTCCAGGGAGGCCGTTACTTCAAGGCCTGAGCCCGAGGCCGGAGCCCGTCAGTGCTTCCGGTCGCCGCGGTCGCCCTCACCCTTCTTGGACTCATGCTCGGCCTGGCGCTTGCGATCTTGCGAGAGCGAGCGCCCGACGTCGTCAACTTCCTTGAAGCGGCCTTGATCATCCCGGCGCACGTACCGCTTGTCCCCAGGGGTCGGCTCGATGAGTTCACGCTTGCTGGACATGGTTACCTCCTGAAGCAATGGGACGTGGGTGCAGTGCTATCTACGGCCTGTCTTGCGCTTGGCCGCAGACCGCTTGGCAGCAACGCCGCGCTGAACGGACTTGCGCCTCCGGGTGGCTGCGGCCTTCTTCGCGGCCCGTGAGCGCTGCGCGAACGTGCGCGAGGCCATGCTGTGCCGTCCGCCACGCCGCGAGGCCTGGTGGGTCTCCGGCTTGCCATACCCGCTGCCGCCGGGCTTCTCACCGCCATGGGACTCCGCGTTCACCGTAGCCCAGGCACGGCGCTTGGCCTCGCGCTCGCCCGTGCCGTGCTCCCTGTAACTGTCGGCAATGTGCTCGGCGCGGCGCTTCTGCTTGTCCGTGTACTTGCTCTTGTCTCCGCGGGGCATGTGTCCCTCCTTGGGAGCAAGGTCTGCACTGCCTGCCATCTGATCAACAGCCGCTTGCCCGCTCCGTCAGGGTGACCCCCGGGGCGTTTTCTACCCTTATGGGTGGACCCGCTTGGCGGGTTGTTCTTGTTTCACTGGGGACGGATAATGGAGGAGGCGCGGGAGAGGGGTTGTCATGTCGGTCAGCACCCGGATCGTGTTGTTCGCGGCGGCGGCGATGGGAGTCATCTGTGTTCTGTCCAGTGCCCTCTCGTTCTCCGCTCGGAGGGGCATGCAGATTCGCGAGCAGGTGGTGGCCTCTCAGGAGCAGCTGGAGATCCTGAGCCGGTTGGATGACGGGGTCTGGCCCTTTCTCAACGCCTTGAGCCGCGCGCAGCAGGAGGGACAGGACACCACGCTCGTGCTTCAGGAGCATCAAGCGCAGGTGCGCGCGGAGCAGGCGCGGCTGGAGGAATCCCTCCAGCGCGAAGCCCTGGCGAATGGCAAGGAAGAGGCGCGAGGCCGGGACGTGCGTGCGGAGAGCGCTCGGGCGCTGGAATCATTGGTGCGCTGGATGGATCTCACGGAAGCGCGTGCGCGCCATGAGCCGGAGCGGGCCTCGCTCGCACCCGAGGTGGAGTGGGGGCTCTATCAGAGCTACGAGGAGACGGTGGGACAGTTCATCGACTCGCTCCGCCGGGCCGAGCACGAGGAGCTGCTGGAGCGGCGCAAGCGCTGGAACGTCGTGGCGGGGCGCGCCGAGCTGGGTGCGACGTGGATCGCGGGGACCTGTCTGGTCATCATGGGCGTGATGACGCTCTCCATCCTCGTGCCGTTGCGGCGCTCGCTTCGCAAGCTGCGCGTCACGGCGGAGCGCATTGGCCGCGGAGACTTCGAGGTGGCTCTGCCAGCCATGGGCAGGGACGAGCTGGGCCTGCTGGCGCGCGCCATGGACCGCATGGCCGGGAAGCTGCGGGAGACGCTCCAGGAGAAGCAGCGGCTGATCAAGGCCGAGGCCGAGGTGTCCGAGCGGGAGGCCCGCCGCTACAGCGCCATGTTGGAGGAGACGGTGCGCGCGCGCACCACCGAGCTGCAGGGGACCAATGCGCGTCTGGAGGAGAGCCTGCGGCAGCTCCAGTCGGCCCAGGAGCAGTTGCTGTTCGCGGACCGGCTCGCCACGGTGGGCCGGCTCGCGGCGGGCGTGGGACATGAGATCAACAACCCGCTCTCGTACATCCTCAGCAACCTGCGCTTCATCCGAAAGGAGCTGGAGCAGGACGCGGAGGCCCCCACGCCCGAGCGTCAAGAGGTGCTGGAGGCCGCTGCTGCAGCCCATGAGGGAGCCGAGCGCGTCCGGCTGATCGTCCAGGAGCTGCGGATGATGTCCCGGCCGGACGATGTGGCGTTGGGCCGGGTGGAGCTCGGGAGCGTGGTGCGGGGCGCCGTCAAGATCGCCTCTCGGGAGCTGAGGGATCGCGCCCAGGTGGTGGAGAACTGCGAGGGCGTTCCGGCCATTTGGGGCAATGGACCTCGGCTGAGTCAGGTGGTGCTCAACCTGCTCATCAACTCCGCGTACGCCATCTCGCCGGGCAAGCCCCAGGACAACGAGGTGCGGGTGACGGCGCGCTCGAGCGGCTCGGGGACCGTGGTGCTGGAGGTGCGGGACACCGGCTGCGGCATTCCGAAGGACAACCTGGAGCGCATCTTCGAGCCATTCTTCACCACCAAGCCTATCGGCGAGGGCACGGGGCTGGGGCTATCGGTGTGCCACAACATCATCACCGCGATGGGCGGCACCATCCAGGTGGAGAGCGAGGTGGGGCGAGGCACGGCTTTTCGCATCACGCTCCCCGAGGCGGCCGCCTACGAGGTGGCTGCTGTCCGCGAACACGCAAGCTGAGCACTCCGGTTCGAGGTGTCTCTCGGGTCACGGTGAGGGGTCTACCCCAGTGAGTGCCTGGACCACGCGGCTGGCGGCCCGGCCCAGGCGCACGCCCATGCGGTGGTGCAGGGAGGGGTGGAAGAGGTGGGTGGAGCCTCGCGCGAGCTTCAGCACCTTCAGTTCTCCTCGGCGCAGCTCCCGCTTCATCAGGTACTCCGGCAGCCAGCCATACCCGAGCCCCTCGAGGATGGCGGCCTTCTTGGAGGCGAAGTCATTGAGGTGCACCGTTGAGCGCTCCTCCAGCGGGCCGGTGCTGAGCTGGAGCCGGGGATCCGAGCCCCGTACGGTGAGCAGCAGGTGCGGCGCGAGGTCCTCGTCCTTCAGGGGGCCTCGGGTGGCCGCCAGCGGATGGTCGCGGTGGGCCACCAGCACGGCTCGCAGCTCGGGCAGGCGGTAGGTGCGAAGCTCTGGCAGGGTGGGCGGTAGCAGGGACACCATCAGATCCGCCTCGTCCCGGATGAACGCTGCCTCCACTCCCGTGAGGAACTCTCCCGAGACGTGGAAGCGGGTGCCTGCTCCCTCGGCTCGGAGCTGCTTCACCACGCGCAGCAGCGGCTCAGCCGGGAAGATGCCGTCGAAGATGATGCGCAGGGTGGGCTCCCAGCCCGCGCGGATCTCCGCGCACGTGTTCTCCAGCTCTCGCTCGGCCGCCAGCAGCTTGCGGCAGTGCTCGAGCACCCGCTCTCCCGCTGGAGTGAGCCGCGTGCGGTAGCCGCGCCGGTCCAGCAGCGTCAGCTCTGTTTGCTCCTCCAGTGTGCGCAGCGCGTACAGCACCGCCGTGTGTCCCTTGTGGAGCGCCTGGGCCGCGGCCGCGAAGGTGCCGTGGCGGGCGAGCGCCTCCAAGGCCCGGGCCTGATCCAGTGTGATGTGCATGAGGAAGATTGTGCATTTCCTGCACAGTCTCTGGCAGGTCTTTGTGCTTTCTTCTCTCCAGGTCCATCCCTACCTTGCAGGGCATGGACATCCCGAGCGGCCCGCTGAACGTGGTGGGATGACAGGGGACACTGTGCCGCCTTCGGCACACACGACTCTTGTCATGCGCAACGCGGAGGGGCGCACCGGCTTGCCGCGGCCCTTGGAGAACGGGGATCCTAAGGCGGTGAAGGTGCCCTGAGGCGCTGGCGGGACAACGGAACGAGGAGACATCCCGGATGAGCATCAACCCCGTAGGACTGCAAGGCATCGACTTCATCGAGTTCGTGGCGCCCGAGCCGGAGCGGCTGGATCGGCTGTTCCGGGCGTTCGGCTTCTCTCGGACGCTGCACCACCCCGCGCGCCGCATCGACCTGTACGAGCAGGGGGAGATCCGGTTGCTGCTCAACCGAGGCAGTGGGTCGTTCGCTGCGGGCTTCTCCGCTCTGCATGGTCCGTCCATCAGCTCCATGGGATGGAAGGTGCATGACGGCCTCAAGGCGCAGGAGGCGGCGGTGTCGCGTGGAGCGCGTGCGCGGACCGAGGGAGATCTCTTCTTCCGCGATGGCCGTCCGGTGCCGGCCGTGTACGGCATTGGCGAGAGCCTCATCTACCTGGTGGACGGGGCGAACCCACAGGAGAAGTGGGAGCGGATGGGCTTCGTGCCGCACCCCGAGGCAGTGAGGGTGGCGTCCAAGGGGTTTACGCTGCTCGACCACCTGACGAACAACGTGGAGAAGGGGACGATGGGGCGCTGGTCCTCCTTCTATAAGGACGTGTTCGGCTTCACGGAGGTCCGCTACTTCGACATCCGCGGAGCGAAGACGGGGCTGACGTCCTATGCGCTGCGCTCGCCGTGCGGGACGTTCTGCATCCCCATCAACGAGGCGGACGAGAAGAAGAGCCAGATCAACGAGTACCTCGATGAGTACAAGGGGCCAGGCGTCCAGCACCTGGCGTTCCTCACCACGGACATCCTGAGCTCGCTGAAGGCGTTGGATGGGCTGGGCATCGAGATGCTGGACATGGACGATGACTACTACCGCGAGGCGTACCAGCGGGTGCCTCAGGTGACCGAGGACCGCGAGGAGATCCGCCGCCGCAACGTGCTCATCGATGGGGACGAGGAGGGGTACCTGCTGCAGATCTTCACCCGCAACCTCATCGGGCCCATCTTCATCGAGATCATCCAGCGCAAGAACCACCTCTCGTTCGGGGAGGGGAACTTCTCGGCGCTCTTCCGCTCGATCGAGCGGGACCAGGCGAAGCGCGGCGTGTTCGACGAGCCTCGAGGGTAGTCGGGCTCAGGGAATGAACCAGGTGCCCACGGTGGTGGTGGGCATCTCGAGCCGGTGGACCTGCCCAGGCTTGAGCGCATACCTCGTGGAGGGCCCGAGCGCTCCGCACCACCGCACCTCCACGTCCACGGTGGCGCCCGGCGCGAGCACCCCCAGGCCGAAGTGCAGGCGCCGGTCTCCCTGCGCCGAGAGCCCTGTGATGGCCTGCTTCTGCTGCACCTGCCGCCTGCCGTCGGGCGTGGTGACGGTGACCTGGCTGCCCAGCGCCTCCCGGTTGCAGTGCCGGACGTCGCCCGCGAGCTCCATCGCCACCCAGGCATTCCCAGTGCTCTCCTCGGCCCTGTTGAGGAAGAGCGAGGGCGGTCCATGCTGGTTCGCCATGGCGATATCCAGCCTGCCGTCGCCATCAAGGTCCACGAGCGCCACGCCCCGGGTGTTCTCTCCGGACTTCAGCCCCACTGCGTCTCGCACGTCCACGAACTGAGGCTGGGCGTCCGGACCTCGGTTGAGGAACACGCGCCGCCGCTCCACCTCGAAGATGCAGTAGCCGCGCAGGTCGGCCCACTGGTCCGCATAGGTGTGAATGTCGGGACCTGACTGCGCAAATTTATGGTGCGTGTACCAGAAGGAGGGACAGTGCTCGCTCGGACGGCCCGTGCCGTTCTCGAAGCGATCGTCGAGATAGCCGTTTCCCTGCACGACGTCCGGCCACCCGTCGTCGTTCAGGTCGCCTGCGCCCGCACCCCAGCCGAAGTGGTTCTCGTTGAGGATGCCGCGCCTGCTCGCCTCGTCGGTGAAGCGCACCATGCCTTTCGAGGGATCGATGCCCTCGTTCACCCAGAGCAGCGAGCCCTCGGCAAGGAGCGGCACGTGGGCGTTCGACACATAGATGTCCAGGCACCCGTCGCCAGTCAGATCGAAGGCGGTGCTATTCATTCCCTTGTAGGTGTCGCGGCCGATCTCTCCGAAGAAGCGCCCCTCCACCCGGGTGAAGTGAGGCGCAGTGGGCTTGCCCGTGTTCACGTACAGATCGTCTGGGCCGAAGTCGTTGGCGAAGTAGAGGTCCGTGTCACCGTCCGCATCGAGATCCGCTGCGGAGAGCGCCAGCGTCCAGTGGGTGGCCGTGAGCCCGAGCTCGCGGGCATCCAGGCGCTCGAAGTGGCCTCCACCCAGGTTGCGCAGCACCTCCGTGGGACCGCCATTGTCCGCCTTGTGCCAGGAGTTGTGCAGGAAGGCGAACATGCGCCGGTCACCCTCGAACTCCGGCTCGGGCAGGCGGAAGAGGTTGAGTCTCCGCCCCGCATCGTCGGCTGAGCGCAGGGTCGAGCGGATGATCACGTCCAATCGCCCGTCCGCGTCCAGGTCCGCCACCGTGCTCGCGTGGCCCGTGACGTAGAGCGACTCCAGCCCGGAGCCCTCCGTGGCATCGACGAACCGCAGTACTCCTTCCTCTACGAGCCGGTTGGTCAGCAGGCGCGGCGGACCGAAGTCCACGGGCAGCAGGAGGTCGAGGTCCCCGTCGTTGTCGTGATCGAAGAACAGTCCCGTGGCGGCGTAGCCGTTCTGGACCATGTCCCGATCGATGGTCTCCGTGGGCAAGGGCACGCGCTCGAAGTGCAGGTGGCCCGGTTCCGACTGGTTGCGGAACAGGGAGACACGGTGGCCTTCGGAGGCGAGCGGCGCAATGAAGAGCAGGTCGCTCCGGCCATCCTGGTCCACGTCCCCCGTGGCCACCGAGGCTCCGACGCTGAGGACCCACTTGGCCACGTGGGCAATCCGAGGATCCAACCGGGTCAGCAGGCTTCCATCGTGAGGAAGGACGATCCCAGCGTCCACCGCCGCTACCTCCTCGAGGTGGAAGGTGGCGCGGGCTTCCTCGGCGGCGGGTCTCAGCACCAGCCGCCAGGCCAGGGCTGCGGAAGCGATCAGCAGCAGGAGCACTGTGGCTCGGCGCGCCAACTGCCCATCAAAGGTGCCCCTTACCCAGGAGGCAATCCCCTGAGCGCGCAGGCTCCGCAGGTGCAGCAACAGGAAGCGGCTGCTCTGCACGGTGAAGGCCGCGTAGAAGAACGTGAAGAGGCTCTGCGCTGAGTGGAACACCAGATCCAGCAGCGCGACGAGGAAGGCCACCAGCACCTGTCCGCGCACCGTGGGCGGGGACGTGCGCGGGTCGGTCATCATGAAGAACGTGAACAGGTAGAAGGGAGGCGTGGTGAGGCTGCCGACGATGAGCACCTCGGCCGGGATGTGGTGGCGCACGAACCACGCGCGCACCAGCAGGAAGAGGCAGTAGAAGCCGAGGAAGGACAGGACGACCATGTGCCGTCCCACGCGGAACAGGAAGAGCAGCAGCGCGGTGGCGGCGATGAACCCCGACATGATGCCGCTGCCGCCCCACTGGTACGACGGTGAGCTGGTGATGAGGTCCCCAAAGAACAGCAGCGTGGTGGTCACCCCGAAGAGCGAGGGGTTGATGACGTGGCGGCCCTCGTGGGTAAGCAGGTGCTTGGAGGCCACGGTGAGAAACACCGGCACCAGCATGAGCAGCGGGTCGTGCGCGTAGTTGAGCAGCAGCGCCAGGGACAGCGAGGAGATGACCGCCGAGAGCGGGAAGAGCAGTCGCTTCCGCAGCAGCAGGTGCAGCAGGACATCGAGCGCGGCCGTCGCGACGACGGTGGTGAGGATCTGCAGCGGGCTACGGTTGAACCCCAGCAGCGTGGTGCCGAGCACGGCGAAGGAGATGAGCAGCAGCGCGAAGGGGATGCGCGCGTCGCCCTTCACCGGTAGCCCGTCCACGGCCAGCTCACGGCCAAGGAAGCGAGCCTGCACGGTCGCGGGAGCCGAGATCATGTGCGAAGGCTACCGCAGACCGGGTGGGGAGGTGCGGTGGGCTCCGGCGGGTAGCCACTCTTGACCACCGGTCTCCGGGTCCGACAGGTGGACAGGCACCGCCTCCAGCAGGTGCCAGAGGCAGTGGAAGTGGTGCGGGAGGGGAGGTTAGAGGCCGACGCGGACCATGAACTCGATCTCACGCTCTGGGCTGGTGGGGTCTTCGGTCTCTTTGCAGACCGCGGTGACGGTGTAGAACTTGGTGGTCGGCTTGACGGTGTTGGTGTTGGAGATGTCCTGGACATCCCGGTTGGGATCTTTCATGGAGCCGGACACGTCCGTGGCGCTCACCTCTTCGAGCCGGCCGAAGTGGCCCGTGGCGAGCTTTACGCCGCGCAGATCTTCCTTGAACTTGATGGTGGAGGGGCCCGCCGCATCCAGCATGTTCATGCGGGAGATGAACAGGTTGCGAGCAGCCTGGACGCACGAGGACATGTAGTCCTCCTCGGCCTGGATTTC